>CAZLFF010000078.1:0-16692 GCA_964558755.1 uncultured Pirellulaceae bacterium | reverse complement strand
TCCCGACGCCCCCTGATCAGCCGTGATGCAGCGATCGACGACCGCTTTGATGTCAAAGAGAGCATCATGGATTTCCGGATCCGCTCGATCATGTGTGCTCCGTTGATCAACAGCCGCGACGAAGCGATCGGGGTGATCCAACTGGATACGTTGCGCCAGACGATCGCGTTTCAAGAAGAAGACCTTGAAATGTTCGTCACCGTCGCGATGCAGGCGAGTCTTGCGATTCAAAAAAGCGATCTGTTCGGCCTCCGTAAGCGGACGGCAGACCTGCGAAAAGACTTGAGCCTCGCACATGAGATCCAACAAAGGTTCTTACCACAGCGTGCGCCGAAAATCGAAGGCTACGATTTTTTCTCTTGGTATCGCCCCATGCAACAGGTTGGCGGCGACTACTTTGACTACGTCCGGCTAAGCGATGATCGCATCGCGGTGGTCGTTGCCGACGTGACCGGGCACGGCGTTGCGGCCGCTCTGCTGATGGCCAAGGTCTCAGCCGAGTCACGCTTTGCGCTGGCAACCGAGTCGGACCCCGTCGCCGCGGTCAAACGCATGAACGACAGCCTGTCGAGCATGCGCATCGATCGCTTTGTCACACTCGTGCTCGCCCTAATCGATACGCGGGCTCACACCGTTACCATCGTCAACGCGGGCCACATGCCACCCATTCTTCGTTCGGCGTCAACGAAACAGCTAACCCAAGTCGGACAGGAACAGGCTGGCGTGCCGCTGGGCGTACTGGATGACTTCGAGTATGAAGCAGCCACCGTGTCGCTCGAGCCAGGTGACGTGCTGCTGATGTACACCGACGGAGTTAACGAAGCCATGGACCAAGACGGAAATCAGCTGACGACCACGGGTCTGATCGAAGACATCCGTACCAGTCAGACCAGCACGCCAGAAACGATCGGACAAATGGTTTGCGAATCCGTCGCTCGCCACAGCGGTCAAACAGCCGCAATCGACGACATCTGCCTCGTGTGTGTCGGGCGCGAGTAAAGTTCCAGTCGGACATTGTTCCACTCCGACGGGAAACAGCTAAAGCTTTGCCTTCAGGCTCGCCAAAAAGTCGAACACCGGTTTTGTGTTTCCACCTTCGTCAACAAATCCGCCGAAAGGGAAACGTGGATCACTGTTGTCGGCCCATTGCGGCCATAACACTCCCGCGACGCTCGGCCGCGCGGCCATCATGGGCAATACCGTTTGCAACATTTCGAACCGCTGCTGATCCGCCATTCCATCGCCCGGCACGGCAACCGAGCGGCCCGGGTTCGTGCCCAACGATTCTCGATTCACCCCCGTCGGCACACGCAAGCACAGCACCAACGGCACACCCAACTGAGCCCACAGGTCGACCAAATCGATCCACTGCAACGGGTCACGAAACGCGCTGCCCGTTACACCGTAGTCCAGATTCATCTCCAAACCGATCAACGAAACTTGGGCTCCGCCTCGCAGCAAAGAGTCAGCCACTTGCAGCGGATGGATCCCGCCGACCGCAGATGCCAACCGTTCGGCCCACGGAAAATCGAAACCAATCATCGTCGGCAGACTAGGATTCACCTCGTTCACAACATTCAGCAGATCCGTCGTCACTTGAAGCTGCTGTGAGTAGTTCAGGTGACGATGTCCCAGGCCGTTCAACCCAGAAACGACATGCAACAGCGATGTCTCGATGGGCAAGTTCGTGACCGTTTCTCTCGCCGAGTTCAAAATCTGCAAGCGACGAGCACGAAAATCATCGGCTTCGATTAACACTTGGCTCATTCCCCCAGGGCTCGCATCCAAGCACGGCCCAACGATCAAACAACGCGCTCGGTCGGCGTTATTCAAATCCTTTCGCAGTGACGGCAACTCGCTGGGCGAGACCTCCAAACGATCAAACGGTGGCTGCAACAAAACATCGAAACTAGCGGATGGTTCGTTGGATTCTACACACCGAGAAACGCCCAGCCACAACCCATCGCCAGCGCCTTGGCTACGACGATAGGTATTGACCTGATCGGCAAAAGAATGGCTGAGCGAAAAGATGGCCTCAAGCGTGTGTGAAATCGCTCGCCCGGCCTGCTCATCACGTTTCGCAGAGGAAGGAGCCATCAGCGCCGAGCCCAACAATTGGGTCGCTTGAGCGATCAACCGGTCGACGTCGTCACCAATCTGCAGGCCACCTTCCTGCCAGATCGAGATCTGATTTCTCACCCGATTCAGAGTCCCCCGAGCTAGTTCGACCAATAGGTCGTAGGTGAAATCTGATTTGGCCAGCAAAGAACCCGTGGACAGCATCAACCGTCCGAACGTCGGATCGTTGTAACTAAGATAAGTCCGCCCCGACTCTTCGCGATTTCGACTGACGACCAACAGGTCGGCCGCGTGCCGGACCTTGCAGGGCCACGGAATCCCGTCGAGACCGATCACGTGGATCGTCGCGGCGGCCTCGCGCGGCAACTGCCAACCCTCGGGCGTTCGAAATCGGAATTCACCCATGGCAGATGAGCAACAATACAAAAATTGGACAAAAACTGGGCGACAAGTGAGTGGCAGAAACAACTCTGTCGCCTCCGCCACACGAATCATTGTGGTGATTATCTCAGCTTGCGAAAGCCTGTGTGTCGCCACTTCCAGACGTCCAGCATGGCTTTTATACTACGCAATCAGGGTCGTGAACTCGCCATTTTTTGCCAATCCATCCCCAAGGTCGCATCGTGAACCAACTCGTTCGACAAGGCAAGGTTCGTGATGTCTATGACATCGGCGAACACCTGCTCATGGTCGCCAGCGATCGGATCAGTGCCTTCGATCATATTCTGCCGACACGCATTCCCGACAAAGGCCGAATCCTTACACAGATTAGCAAGTTCTGGTTTGACCGCATCGATGTACCGCACCATTTGGTTTCTACTGACGTCCGAGCGGTCAAAAATTTGCCCGAGGGCTTAGCGGCAGGCGAACTCGATGGCCGCAGCATGATCGTTAAGAAATGCGAAGTTGTGCCGATCGAATGCGTTGTGCGTGGCTACCTAGTGGGCAGCGGGTTGAAAGATTATCAACGCAGCGGCAGCGTGTGTGGCATCGACTTGCCCGAGGGTCTCGTCAACGGCAGCAAATTTCCCGAGCCGATTTTTACTCCTGCGACCAAGGCCGACGAAGGCCACGACGAGAACATTTCCTTCGAGCAAATGGTGTCGGTCGTTGGCAACGAAACCGCTACCTCACTTCGTGACCGAAGCATCGCTATTTACCTCGAAGCCCGCGACTACGCCGCCACGAAAGGTATCATTCTGGCCGACACGAAATTCGAATGGGGTTGGCACGAGGGCCAGCTAATTTTGATCGACGAAGTGCTAACGCCCGACAGCAGCCGGTTCTGGCCGGCCGCCGAGTATCAACCCGGTCAGAATCAACCATCCTTCGACAAACAGTTTGTCAGAAACTGGCTCGAATCGACCGACTGGGACAAGGAAAGTACTCCGCCCGAACTACCTACCGATATCGTCACCAAGACGCGTGAAAAATATATCGACGCGTACGAGCGACTCACCGAGCAAACGTTTGCGTGGAAGTAACAAAGCTCGCGAGGTCCGGCAGCCCAATCCGGCTCCGGCACGACGACAAACACAAACCAACTAACCATCCGCTTAAAACAATCACCAACCCAAACACCATGAGCAACCTAACCGTTAACGAGTACTTCGACGGCAATGTAAAATCGATCGCTTTTCAAACGGAGACTTTACCCGCGACCGTCGGCGTGATGGCTCCCGGCGAGTACACGTTTTCGACGGCCAAGCCAGAAACCATGACCGTCGTTGAGGGACAACTGACGGTCAAGCTGCCGGGCAGCGACGACTGGAAGGCATTCCCGGCGGGCACAAAATTCGAGGTCGGCGCCGACCAGTCATTTGATCTTCAGGTCGCCCAAGACACGGTCTACCTGTGTGTTTACGGCTAACAAGGCCGTTGCTGATTCGCGAAAACTCCCGCGCACACGTGACAGCCCACCACCCGCGTGGGCTACAGCGAGTCCACCTGAGCCTGAAGCAGCCTCGCGCGGATCAGGTTTCCGTGCGTCTGCGCCGTTTCGCTCTCTCGGTAGACCTCGATCGCTTTTAAGTAATCACGTCGCCCCTCAAGCGCGCGGCCCAGCAGGTACTCGATCCCGTCCGACCAACGCTTCGCGTCTTCTTTCGAACGCAGACGCTCCAGCCAATTGCCGGCCGTGCTCACGCTACCGTTATCGAAGTGACTCTGCGCCAGGAAAAAGCCAGCGTCACGACGCACCATTCGCATCTGCGACTGAATCGATGACAAGCGCTGCTGGTACTCGGCCGCCGACTGATCGCCGCCCTGTAAAATACCCAACTGCCGCTGCAACTTTCGATTTGAACTTAGCTCATCAATCACCTCGTCCCGATACATCAAGTGCTGAAAGCTTTCGATCGCATTGAAGCCCCGGGCTTCGTCCGAAATATCGAATCGCCCACGAATAAACCGAGCCCGCGAAGTCCGATAGCGCGTGTACTGATCGATGTACGCTTCCTCGCGAAAGTACCAATCGACTCGCTGGGCCAATTCGTCATCGAACGAGCTTTTCGCCACGGCTTCTCGCACCGCCGAACGAAACTGATGAGTCCGCAATGCGAGATTCCACGGTAGGCACTCAACGCCAGATGACTCAAACGCCGCCACGACCGACGACGGGTCTTGCACCAGCAACAGTCGGTCCTCGCCTGTCAGTCGAGCCTCCAACGCCGCCATCCTGCGCGAGAGCCCTTCGGGTGACACGTACACCAGCGCGACCAGTTGCTTCAATTGCTCGGGACGCATCCAGTAATCCGTCTCGTCGGCCAACGACTCTTTCGTCGTCAGGTCCAGCGAGGTCAGTAGCTTGCTATCGGCCCGAACGTCGGACAAGGTCGCGATCTGCCCGGGCTTGGAACCGGGAACCGGCAAACCCAATCGCGTGTCGAACAAGTAAAGCTGATCACCAACGCTTACCGCCACAGCCCACGGCTGAGCTTCGTCGCTGGCCGCTTCGCCACCGTCTTCAACGCGTGCTGCCAAGACCGCTGCGTCCAGCCCCAACTGTTCGAGCATTAGCACGAATAGCTTGGCTCGATCGACATAGTCACCACGTCCGAACAAGAGCGTCTGCCAGGCGTACCGCGTATAACCCGTGCCACGCACACCGGCGGCAGCTGGCTCAGAACTGTCGTTCAGCCGCTGCGAATCGATCGTTCCCGCGTCGGGCTCAATGGCAGGCAGCAGCTGAACGTTCCGCACAACCCAGTCAAAAACCTTGACCGCCTGCGTTAGCTGCTCCGCCCCGGCATCTTCCAGCTGCGGGTGCAGCGATTTAACGACGTCTTGGACAGGCGATTCTGTCTCGTCAGCAGAATCCGAACCCGCCGCCATGCGATACAGCTCAAACGTTGGCAAGTGCGATGAATCAACCGCTCGCTTGGCAACCCGCTCGAGCCAAAAGGACTCCTGCAAATACCAAGCGTCAACGTTGCTGAAACTCAGCTGGTCGATTTTTTCAATTGCTGGCTCGGAGGCATAAGCGTCGACTAGAGGAGCAGCAAAGGGATCGACGGACCACGGGATATCTTTTACCTGGTCCTCAGAATAGGAAAGCCAACGGTTCAAGCCACTAGAAACTTTGCCTTCGAACTCCTGCCGGTCATAACGCCGCTCGCTCGAGACCAACGCAACCGTTCGACTGAGATCGTCGATCCGTGTTTTCATCACGTCGACATCCAGCAAGGCCAACATCGGGTCATCACCCGCGTTACAACCAGCGAGCAACGCCATCGCAAGGCAAGCCACACCAAGTGCCAACGGTCGGGCAAACCCAAATGGTTGAGATGAAATTGTCGAAACGCAGTGATTTTTCAAGAGCAAACGCATCGTGCGAACTTTCAACATCAAAACTATCTTAAAATCTAAAACGAGCGGACGAGCTGATGCAACTTACTGAGCTGAGCAATCAACGTCCCGATTTGATCTAGCGGAATCATGTTCGGGCCATCGCTGGGTGATTGATCGGGGTCCGGATGAGTTTCCAAAAACACAGCGTCGCAGCCAACCGCCACTGCCGCTTTTGCCAACGGAGCAACCATGCGCCGGTCGCCGCCAGTTTTTCCGCCCGCCGCGCTCGGCTGTTGGACACTGTGCGTCGCATCGAACACGACCGGTGCTCCCAACGCCTGCATCGCGGGAATCCCCCGCATGTCATTGACCAGGGCACCGTAACCAAAGAACGTACCGCGTTCGGTCAACAACACTTGGTCGCATCCGGAATCATTCAGTTTACCAACCACATGAGTCATATCCTGCGGGGCCATGAATTGCCCCTTCTTTACATTAACCGGTTTACCTGTCTCGGCCGCTGCGACCAACAAATCGGTCTGTCGAGCCAAAAAGGCCGGAATCTGCATCAGATCACAAACCTCACCAACTGCTGTCGCCTGGACGGGCAAATGCAGGTCTGTCGTGACGCCCACACCGACCTCGCGGCGAACGTCGGCCAGAATCTCAAGCCCTGCGTCCAGGCCTACTCCACGGTACGAATCTAAGCTCGTTCGGTTCGCCTTATCGAACGAAGCCTTGAAAATCAGGTTCACGTTCAGCGGCTCGCAGACCGTTTTCAGGTGCTCGGCGACTTGCAGCATCAGATCGCGACCGTCAATCACGCACGGCCCCGCAATGACCAACAGCGGCTGATCGGCTCCGCACGGCGCACCGTTAATCAAAACTGGGTTTTGGGTAGTCGATTGAGTCACTGAGAAGATCTTCGCTGAGCGAGTTCAGGGCGGTGAACGCCCCACTGGGCTCCCGTTGCTTACTCAGAATCGTACACAAAAACGCTCTTTTTTTCAGCCGGGCAGACAATGCAGGTTCGCGTCGGCCTGCGTCGTTACTCAGCCGACCAGTTCTTGGGCACCAACATGTTCAAACAAGCGGGCTCGACGGTGATCTCTACGGGCAGCATCCCGCCCGGATCGCCATCAAGCTGATACGGCACGGGCTGATCTGATTCGATTCGAAGCGTCTTAAACCGCAATTGCTTGGCCGCGGCCCACTGCCGATGCCGGCGCAGAATCACCGCCCCCAACGCGCCAATGCCCTCCAGCAAGCCACGAACGCGAAACGCACATAGATCCAACTGACCGTCGGTGGCATCCGCGTCGGGCACAATGGGCAAATTCATCGCGTACCGCGCAACGTTGAAAACGAATGCCCACCGCGCGTCCCAAGGTTGCAATTGGCCGTCTGCAATCAGCCGAATCGGAGGATATTGGTACCGCCGGATCACCGACAGGATCGGGCGTGCGTACGACCAGTGGCGAATGTGACCTCGTCGGCCAGCGTGTAACTTCGAGACGACGGCCGCGTCAAAACCGCAGCTGGCCATTACCAAAAACCGTTTCCCGTTTGCCCGCCCGGCGTCTAACTGAACGACTCTGCCGTCACCGATCACCTGCGCGACTTGGTCCGCATCGGCGGCGAGCGTTAGAAACTTGGCCAGCAAGTTTTCGGTTCCCAGCGGAAGAATGGCGATCGGAATCCCCGAATCCAACTCGTTCGCCAACAGAGCCACCGTCCCGTCGCCTCCGGCCGCAACCACCGCCCGCAAATCATCCTCAGCCGCAAGCTCGGTGACTCGATGTTTCAACGCGTTGATGTCGGAAATCTGCTCAACGTGCAACCCACGTTCCTTTAGCCGATCAGCCAACGCGTCCACGATCGCTCCCCGGTCGCTGGCCCCCGAATTTGGGTTGACCGCAATGACGACCGATCGAGCCGTGGTTTGGAGCGTCGCAGTCGGATCGGCCATGCTTTTCTGGGTCATTGGGCTGGCCCATCGAGGCAACATTTGGGCGGAAAAAGCGAGTGTGTGATTCTGGAGCAGTGTTGCAGAATCGTACCGCGCAAAAAAGCACAATCCGCTCCCGATCGGCGAACAACGGGCAATGACTTCGGATTTACCTTGAAAAAACAACGTTTTTCGTGCCCTCCGAAGAATCTTCGGCCGAAAAAGCGGCTTGGCACACAAGGTGCATTTGGGGCCTGTCGAGACGAGCGACTTGAGTCCATTTCTCTCGACTCCGACCCGTAGGAACTTTTCGACTGACATTGTGCATCGTGGCTGCCTTGCCCCTCGCCACCTTGCGAGTCAAAGCGTATTTGACCGGTCAAACAAGTTCATACGGGTCACGCCATCATCGACCGGAGACTTATTGCTCCGATTGAAATCACGAAACTTCAAGCTGGGTCTTCCCAAGAACGTCCGAGCGTTGCTGCCTTCTCCCTTACAGCAACGCGAGGACGTTTTTTTATGCGCGAATCGCCAATTCACGTGTCAGATATGGCCGAATCCATCGTACGCCTTCGCTCGCTGGCTTCGATTTCTTCTCTGCGGTGCCACAATCGGCTTCTCAAACCTTGAGCTACCGAATTCTTCCGCTACGATCGAGCAAGTCGACAGGAACGGGTACTCGGATGAACGTTGTATTATCAGGAATCTTGACAGCGGTCTTCTTTGCTTCTCAACAGCAGTGTTTCACATTGTGCCTGACAAGTAATAAGACCGTTGCCGCGGAGGGTGATCGTGAAATGAGCCTCGATGAAAACCAACCGAACCAAGGTGAATTGAAAGCAACCATCGATCAGTTTTGTCATGCCTGTCGAATCGGTGACATCGACTCGGTGCGTCGCATGATCTCGGCTCACCCCGACTTGGTTGACGCTCAAGATGATCACTGGCGACCGATCTTTCACGCGGCCCATCGAAAGCAGGAGGCCATCGTACGGTTACTGATTGAGGAAGGCGCCGACGTGGCGGCCCAAGACGGATACGTGCTGCACTACGCGGCTCAAGTGCCCAACAATCGGACGATCGTTAGACTGCTGGTTGAGAACGGAGTGATTGAGGCTCACCTGCGACCGGTGGACGATCTGTCGCGACAGCTACTGCACGCATTGTACTTAGGCGACGCGAAACGAGTTGGAAAATTACTGCAGCGTCACCCTCGCTTGGCCACAACCTTCGACGGCCGAGGAGACGCGCCGATTCACCACGCGGCGCGGAACGGCGAAACAGACATTGTTCGACGATTGATCGCCGCCGGAGCGGACGTCAATGCACGCAACACGCGCGGTCAGACTGTTTTGTACTGCGCGGGCGGACACGGGCATGTGAAAACCGTCGAATTGCTGCTCGATCACAACGCCGATCGCAACGCGCCATTCACAGACAACGGAAAGAACCTCGAACAATGGCTGGCTCAGTATCCCGATGAGCCACACTTGCAGGACGTGGCAGAGGCCCTGAAGCAATGGAAGCCGGGTGCCTCCAAGCACAATGCGGCCAGCGATGTCGACCAAGCCGCCACAAACCCGCAGAAAAAAGGACTTCCGTACAACGATGACTTGGTTTGGGCGGCTCACGCGGGTGATCTAGAAAAAGTCAAACAGCTAATCGAATCCGGAGCGGACCCGAACAGCCGCGAAACCGGCGGCATGGGCGTGCTGTTGAACTTCCACCCGCACGTTACAAAATACTTGCTGGAACAGGGCGCCAACCCGGACTTGCAAAGCAATGAGAACATTCTGCCCGTCCTAGTTGGTGTTAGCGGTTTCAACACGCCCTGCGTCAAACTGATGCTCGACGCGGGAGCCAACCCGAACATCGCGAGTGATCACAACGGCGAAACGGCACTGCATCATGCGGCGGCGACGAGTGATGTCGAGCTAGTAAAAATCTTGCTGGATGCCGGAGCCGATCCAAACCGAAAAACCAAGCCGGGCATGAAAACCTACACGATGTGGCGAGACGCTCGGGTTCGAGGTGAAACTTGCCTGCACCGCGCGGCCGCATTTGGTAGCCCGCAGGTCATCCAGTTGCTGCTCGACGCCGGAGCCGATCCGACCCAGCGGGATATCAACAACGACACGCCACTTAGCTGGGCCAGCTGGCATCAGCGGGACAAGTCCATTATCGATCAGCTGGCTTACGAAGGTTCAGGGGTCGGTCCGGATATTGAACCTGAACGAGCAGCGAATCCGGCAAAATCGAATGTTTCGAAAAGTACAGCGGCCAAGAAACGAACGACGGACGCTAAGTTTTGGGCAGCAGTGGTTGACGGTGATGTGGCAACAGTGAAACAGTTGCTAGAAAAAGACCCGTCACTAGCCAACAGAGATTTCCGTGCACCCAAACATCAGAACCCGCACACCGACGGTTTCCCTCTGGTCAAAGCTTGCCATGACGGGAACTACGAACTTGCCAAACTGCTATTGGAAAACGGTGCCGACGTTGATGCACGCAGCCCGACCGAGAACCAGCGCGAATTCGGGATGCCACTTTTCATTTCAGTCTACGATGAACACGACAGAAAGCCGCGCTACGATATCGCAAACCTATTGCTTGACCACGGGGCGAGTACGAATGCCTATCCGTATTGTCATGAGCCGATGGCGTACTGGCTTTATGGTGCCGCGATGCGTGCCGCACCAGATCTCGTTCCACAGATGGTTCACCGAGGGGTTCAGAAATACTTGCCAGCAGGCAAGAGGAACAACTTCAACCTGCCCGACGATGCTCCCGACGCAGTCAAATTGTTCGATCGCGTGTTGAAACTGGGGGTCGAACTAAACGTTAACTCTTTGATGCGGCACGAGCATTACGAGCTAATTGAGGAGATGCTCCGGCACGATTCGCGGGCCTGCTACGATCAGCTTGGCGATGCGGCGGCATGGTACGGGTACGTCAAAGTTTGGGACTTAATCATGGAGATCTGTCCCGAGCTGCATAGCCTCGAAAAAGCAAAAGCAACGATCCACGCCGCCACCAAAAGCCACAATCGGGACGGCAGCTACGCCGACTACCGACGGTTGATCGAGATGCAATTGAAATACGTTCAAGAAACCGGCAACCTCGACGCGATGCAAACGGGCGAGGAAGCCTTCAAGGCGCATCACTGGCTGGCGCGCAACTTTTGCTGGCACAACAATTACGGGTACAAAGCCGGCGTTTCCAAGCCCGAGCATCTGATTGACTTGGCCAAACTGTACGTTGTGTACGGCTTCAATGACTTCAACTACCGCGATCCAGAGACAGGCCGCACCCCTCTGGCAACTGCGATCGCCCGAGGGCACCATCCGGGCATGCTGGAATACGCTAAATTCCTGATCGAGCAAGGAGCCGACCTATGCCGCGACGATCCGGATACCACCAATCCACTGTCACTGGCAAAGCAAATCGACGCTACCAAACACCCAGAACGCCGTGCTGCCTTCATCGAACTCTTACAAGCTGAATCCAGGTAGAAAATCGGCATCAATGGGCCCCAGCAACCGGCAAACCCATTGCTGCGTTCTTCGCGAACCTCGTGCCTCTGTGGTTTGGAAACCAGCATTGGCTTTAACACTAATTGGATAAGAGAGGATAATGATTCATTACCTAGAAATCGTGAGTCCCAACAGCGCCGATATTTGCGAAACGTATCAGCAACTGCACGGACTGAAATTCAGCGAGCCCGATCCGAGCCTGGGGAATGCTCGCACCGCCAAACTGCCAACCGGCGGTACGATTGGAATTCGGGCTCCGCTGCGCGAAACCGAGGTCCCCGTCGTTCGTCCCTACGTTTTGGTCGAGGACATCGAGGCGTCAATCGCTACCGCAAATGACGCGGGTGCCGAGATTGCTCTTCCGCCAATGGAACTTCCCGGGCACGGAAAGTGCGCGATCTTCATCCAAGGCGGTATCGAACACGGACTCTGGCAAAACTAGCGGCCCATTGGCGTTCGACGCGTGGCTACTTCGAAGCGGTTGTTGCTTCGGGCGTCGGTTTCACGCACTCGCAAGGCGGCTTGCCGGTCAGCACTTCTAGGTCATCGATGAACATCAGGTGCCCATGATCGGCAGTCAGGATCACAGCCGTTTCGTCCCAGCTGCTGTTGGATTCAACCCACTGGACCACCTTTTGGAACGCTCGGTCGCCACTGACCACCGCCCCGATCGCGTCGTCAACGTTGTTGTTGTGGTTCGCCCAGTCGACTTCACCGGCTTCGATCATCAACCAAAACCGATCCTTGTTCTGAAGCACTGTCAGCGCTGCCTCGGTCATGTCGGCCAAGGTCGGGTTCTCGATCAGATCGGCCGGAGTATAACGCTCGGCACTGTTTGCGCCTCGGGTTGGATCATAGCTACCGTCAGCGGTGCGATACGGCAAGTGCCCTCGCTGACCATAAAAGCCAAACAGCCGCTCGTCATTCTTCGCCGCCTCCTCGGCCGCACTTACTAGACCTTCCCGGCCAGGAACGTTATCCGTTCGCTCGGCGACACGATACTTTCCGCCGTTGATGATGTCGATTTTTTCTCGATCTTTGTCCGTCAAATACTTGTTGCCCGGCACGAAGTTCTTGCCTTGTTTCGTGCGGTCATCATTTTTCGTTTCGGTCCGCCCACAACCGATCAAGACATCGACACCCGGCAGCGCCTCGTCGCGATGAGACACCGAACGCAACCCAAGCAAATCGCGCCCGAGGTCTTGGTAGTCGTTGCGAGTCACATTGTTACCGTATGCACTGGCGGGAGTTGCGTGACAGAAAGGAACACTGGTCACCACGCCGATTGCGAAACCATCCTTCTGCAACCGCCGAGCGATCGGTTCGACTTGGCTGCCGTCAGGAGCGATATTGATGGCTGAGTTGTAAGTTTTGATACCTGAGAACAAGGAAGTAGCCGACGCTGCAGAATCCGTGTAGCAATGCGGAAGTGACTTGCGTTGCCCCAACAAGTAATGTGGATCCGCGGGGCGACTCCACGGCTTGGAGCCGCCTAGCTTCGCGCTATAGCCGCCGCCACGACTGCCCTCGGCAGTCACAACCTGTCCGTCCACGTCAAACTTTGTGTCGTTGTTGGCAGGACTGGTCACGCAGAATCCGTAGTCTGCATGTTCGTTTTGATAGTCCAAGAAAGCGAGCCCCGTCCCGCGTCCCTCCGTGTAGACAACCTTCTTCTGCTCGTAGATCGCAGCGGCCTGCGTTGTCTGCCAATCCATTCCATCAAAGACAATCATGATGACGTGCTTCTTGCCAGACTCGACCGCACGCTGCTGCAGCAAGTAGATGTCGGTCTGATCAAAATACTCGGCGTCCGGATTGAGCGTCTCTTTTGGCATTCGCCCGTAGATTTCTTTCAACCGATCCTTGTCGCGATAACAGCTGTTTTTACCTGAAAATTGATCCAGCGACGCGCCCCATGTGTAAACCGGGACGAGCCGATTACTGTGCGTTGTCCAGTTGGAAAACTTGTCTGGTCGATCGCCCCAATGACACCACTCGCAGTCACCAAAATCAACGGCCTCGAACTGAATCTTCCGCAGAAAATCGTCATCGGCGTCTGGCTGTATGGGAACCAATACCGGCGGCTTCTTGTCCTCAGGATGCGTCGGAGATTGAGCAAAGGCCGGCGCGGCTACCACGGCCAGCAGGATAACGGTCAGCGAGAAGCGATGGAGGCGTAAGATGAACATAAAACTGTTTGGTTGGTCACTCAAAAGAAAACGACAGAACCGCTCGGCTTGCATTGTAACGGATGAGTTTGCGGCGAGGCCAGCGTCTACCTCGGCGTCTGATCGCCGACCGAACACTACATCGCCTTAAGGGTTCCATGAGCCATCTTGTGGCGGCAATAAACCGACCATTTTCTAACTCATGACAGTTCATTAAGTTTTGTTAACCTTCCATACGTCTCCGGGTGTCGGTCGTTAAACCGGTGCACCTCGTGCTTGCCCGGAACAGCAACTAGGTGCTTTTGACGGGCCACCGCAGGATCAATCGAAGCATACAAAATGGTCTCGTCCGAGTGATTGGCCGACGCCAACTCGGCACCAGACGGGTCACAGATCTTACTCTTGCCAATGAACTCAAAACCTCGCTCGACACCGACGCGATTGACGGCCATGTAATACACGTGGTTCTCCAAAGCACGAGCGTTAGGAATGAAGTCGGCGACACGGCCGGATCCCGGGGGCCAGTTCGTCGGCAAGACAATCACGTCGGCTCCCGCGAGGGCCAGCGAGCGAGCGGCCTCGGGGAAGGAACTGTCGTAGCAGATATTCATTCCGACCCGGAGGTCGTCAACACCGAAGACGCCGTCGGCGCAATCCCCCGACGTGGTGAACCGGTCGACACCTAGGTGTGGCAGGTGAATTTTTCGATAGCGGCCAAGCACACAGTTGGGTGTCACCAACGCCAGCGAGTTATACAGCTTTCCATCGTCTGTTCGTTCCAAGAAACCGAACACCGTCGCAGCGCCCAAGTCCGCGCACATTTCGCATACTTGCGTGACGGTGTTGCCCGCGTAGTCTTCGGCATACTCGAACGCTTCCTCGAATGACTCGTAGCAATAACCGGTCGTCGTGCATTCAGGAAACACCGTCAGTGCGGCGCCAGCGGCGGACGCCTCTTTCAGCCGCGTGTGCATCTTTTCTATGTTTGCTTCCACGTTGGCGAACTTGATGTCCATCTGAACGGCGGCAAGTTTCATTGTCATTGGTGTGCCTAAAACTCTTGCGTTAACTGGCGGAAGGTGGGATTGTCGGGCTGGAGCTTTAACAACCGGGCGACGAGTGGCTTGGCGGACTTCGGCTGCCCCGTTTCCAAGTACACGACCGCCAGCGTGTACAGATACTGGGTGTCGTCTGGGCGCTGGTCAAGACACACACGCAAATGTTGCTTGGCCGATTCGTAGTCCTTTTGCAAAAGGCAGGACATCGCGAAACGGTAATGCAACGGATGATTGTTGGGGATGGCCTCACCAAGTTTCAGATCGCGCCGCAGCAATTCGTGTTCTTGCTTTCGATACTCGATCACTTGCTTGCGTTGCCCATCAGCCAGCGGGCCACCGGCCGCCGCTTTCGCTTCCAAGATCGACGCAAGACTCGATCGTGGGCCTGCAAAAGCGTCGTCCATTCGCAACGCCTGTCGAAACGCCCGCTCGGCCTCAGCGCTGCGGCCAAGTTGTTGATAAAAACTACCCAGCAACATTTGCCCACTGGGTCGGTCTTTAACCAACTGCAAAAACGAATCGTACTCCTTGAGCCCATCCCGAAACGACTCGCGCTGAGCCGGTGACGCGTATCGATCTCGCAAATTCGCGGGAACCGACATCGCCCAGCGCACCGCTTCCAACCGAACGGCTCGGGACGAATGCTCCAGCAAGGGCAGGGCGGTGGTCAAGGAATGCTTGACGCGATCGTCGCGATTCGATTCACCTCCGCTATCCATGTTCGCCGACAACCACTGCAACGCGGCGACAATAATCTGAGCGTCATCATCATTGAGCGCGCGTTCGACCGCTTGCCGCGAATCGTCTGAATCGTCCAGCCCAACAATCGCACTCGCACGGATCAGGTCCGGCACCGTTGCATCCCGAACCAGTGACACAAGCCGATCGCTAGTGGTTGCAGTTTCGTCTTGCTGCGCCAAACCGGTGGCCAAATCAGCATAGTACGCGGTCTTGGGTGGCGAAATCTCGGGCGGGTACCATTTCTTCGTCGCCGTCAGCATCAAAGCGTTGACTCGGTCGAGTTCGCTGGCCACTTCGGTATCGCCTAACTCGGCCGCAATGATCCAATCTAAATACTGACGCAAAGAACGGCGTTCAGGATCGACCGTCAATCGATCGGACGACTTTTCGACCTCCAAATGACACGCCGTGCAAGCGTTGGGGGTGCCGACTTGGACGCTCAGGTCTGGCCGCGGAACTCGAAAGCTATGGTCATGACGCACGTCTACATCCATGTAGGTCGTATGAGGCATGTGGCAGTTAATGCATTTAGCTCCCTCGGTCCCGACGTCGTGAAAGTGATGGCTGGGCGAGTCGTATTTACCGGCCGGGTGCTGATGGCAGGACGTACACACCGCGTTGCCATCGTGCTTGAGCTTGGCCGAGTGCGGGTCGTGACAGTCGGTGCAGCGAACTCCCTTGTGAAACATTTTGCTCTGCACGAAAGATCCATAAACGTAATCCTCGTCACGAATCTGTCCGTCCACATGATAGATCGGTGCCTCGATTCGTTGCAGCGCATAGAATTCGTCGTAGCGACAGCCAGGCTGAAAGCCATCCGCAAGAGGCATCCGTCGCGAGTGACAGGGCGCGCAGGTTTCGATTTGGGGGCGGTTGCTGGCGGTTTTTAACTTGGCCAGCCCAAGGCCGTGATGCCGATCCTGGAACAAACCACCGGCGTCGGCAATTTCCAGATGCAAACTGGCTGGCCCGTGACAAGCCTCACAGCTCACGTCGATTTCGGAAAACGTTGTTGCAAATTGGTCGTGACCAGGCGAGTAACCTTTGCGGAGGTTGGTACTATGGCACTCGGCACAGCTCACGTTCCAATTTTGAGTGATGCCGGTCCAGTGCAGCGGGTCGTCAGGCAACAGCTTGTCATTCACATCCGGTGGTTGCAAGTAAAACCAACGCTTGGCCGCGGTGTCCCACGACAGCCGCAAGACCTGCACACGCCCGACCGCTCCTGACGCGGCGCTTGCCGGCGGTGGCTCGATCTCGACCATGAACTGCTGCAACGGCTCAACACCGAACGTGTACTTTACCTCGTAGTCATGCAGCTGACCGTCGGGCCCTCCGTCCGAACCATGAATCGCTCGCCGTCGCGAAACATT
>CAZLFF010000077.1:0-16768 GCA_964558755.1 uncultured Pirellulaceae bacterium | reverse complement strand
ATCCGGAGGTTGCGGGTTCGAGTCCCGTCCGCGTCGCTTTTACGAGACTCCCAAGAACGTGATGTTCTTGGGAGTTTTTTTTGTGCCTTGTCGGTGCCATTTCAGGCTTGCTTGCTGGCTGCCGAGCGGCTCAGCGAACCAGTTGTCAACGACGAACCCCGATTTCTCAGTGCTTGGCATGGCGTCCATGTCATTGATATGCGCTTGTCATTCGTTGGCCAAATGAAGGCAGGAGACGGTTGCGGAAGTCCGCGGATAGCGATTTCGGCTTTCCTACCCGGACTTCATTTCTATCGTTGCACCGCTCGGAGTTCTTTTCTCTCTCGCTGCTACTCCCCTGTTGTTGAATTCCTGCGCTGCCGCTTTGTCAATCTCGACGAGCGTTGAAGGAATTTAACAGGGGAAAAAAATGAGTGCGCGATTCTCGAGTGTGATCGTTTTTGGAGTGCTACTTGTTCGGGCCGTGTCCTGTCCATCGGCAAGTGCCCAACAAGTTATCTACTACCGTTCGCTGCCCGACATTGGTCAAGCGACCTTCGATCACAATGGCAATCCAGTCGTGCGCATGAACGCCAGCATCTGTCGTCAAAGGCCGGACCTGTGTGAATTCGTTCGAGCACATGAAATCGCGCATCATCGGCTCGGGCATTTGAACGGCAACGTGAACGTGCGGCAGGCAGAAGTCGAAGCGGATCGGTGGGCGGCGATGCATGCTTCCCCACGGGCCGTTCGTGCGGCTGCTCAGTTCTTTGGAAGCGGGTACGGTGGAACGCGACAGAACGGTACGAGCCGCCAGCGATTGGCCACCGTCAATCAAGCCGTCGCCCAGCGTGCCAGAATCGCCAAAGAGGCTCAAGCTAAGGCCGCGCGCGCTCGGGCGATCGCTCAAGCTCGCTTGATTCAAAGCCGTGCCACTGAAACCCGTGCTATTCAAACGCGTTCGGCTTCTCGCTCGCCGACTCGGACGGCGGTGCTTGCCACGTCGGCCCAAGGGACGACGGTTCGCTTGGTGCTGTACCCCCAATAGATCACCTTGCGTCTAGCCTGGCTCGCCAGTCGTTCCCAAGCGGCGTTCAATTTTTTTCGATGGATTTCTGGGCCAGAAGAGCGGCCTTTGCTTGGTCCTGTCTCAGTTATTTGCAAGCTGTTTCTCCTTCGGTAGAATTCTGGGGCAGACACCCACCTACCCGGAGCGACCGTCTTGGCCACCAACATTGAAGGCTCTGTTACCTCGATCAGTGACGCGGGCAATCTCATAACCGACATTGCAGTCGATCAACTGACCGATCTGCCGGCTGATGACACCGTGTCCGTCAGTTTCGGCGGCCACGTGACCAGTGGCATTCATCCAACCGATCACGGTCAGCCGATGGGAACACTGGTTGCCTCGCGGGGCGATTCAGGTTTCCTAGAAATTGAGATCGTTGGTATCGGCGTTGCCGAAATGTTGGGCATCAAAGTCGGTGAAGCGATCGTTGTGGCTTCGTAAGCCCCTCAGCACGCTTCTTTTCGTCTGATCGAAACGGACGGTACAAATTAGAATCAGCGTGCTCGATTTCACGTTTATCGATCGGCCTCTTGGACGCCTTTCTTTCTCGCGGCACATGCTAGGCGGTGGGCTTTTTCGTCTCCGTGCTGATGAACGGAGAATGATTTCGTGCGTCGTTTGCCCTTTGCGTCTGTCCACTGAGCCACCCAATACCAATAGTGATACTCGTATTCGCCGCGAATATCCTTTTGTTGATGCAGACGCACGCCGACAACGCCCGATCGATTGCGTACCGACGGTTTGTCGGAAAGTTCGGCAACCTTGTAGGGTTTTAGTTTCGCTTCCAATGAATCGCGAAACCGTTTTGCTTCCTTGAGAGACTTGCTTTTCCCTCCGAATCCGTTGTCAGAGAAGAACTTTTCTGTTTTCTCGCCGCGACGTTGAATCCGAACCTCCCAGCCACCATAAACCTTGCCGGATGGACCGGTCGTTTCGATGCGAGAAATGTTACGGCGTGGATTCTTCGCAGGCATAGAAAAGCTCGGAGGGGAAGTTGAGAGAAGGGGAAGGCAGTCGGCGGGCGGGCTGTCGTGAGGAGTTCAGGCCGAGAAATCGCCGATTTCTTAGGAGGGGACCCGAATTATACACTTGTCGGTTTTTCTCGCCATGGCCAAGTGACAACGGTCACTGGTCGACCAAAAATTCGGACGCCCAAGATCGACTCAGAAGGCTGAGTTCCCCGGGTGATACGGCAAGACGTAAAGAAAGTTCGCGCCTTCTGTTTGCGGGAAAGACGCAATCGAAGCGTCGCTCGTCACTGCGCGAGGATGTGCGATCCTTGCGGCCCCCAGCTCAGCGGTTCATCTTTCGCCAGCGGTAGACTGGACACTTTGAAGCCCTGTCGATGCAGCCATGTTTTCAGCTGACGGTGCGAGTCTAAGCTTTCTGGATACACGCCGATTGTCACGGTTGTCTTCCTAGGATCATGCTTCGCGCAGATCTCCCGAAAACGTGATCCGGGTTCTAGTGCTCGGTCTGTGGTTTCGCCGACCTGATTAGTGGTGCTTCGGACCTGATAGCCGGTCAAGCCGATCTCGCGGGTGCGGCGTTTTAGTTCGTACTGCAATCGAAACTGGTTGATCGGACCGACAGTTTGAATTGTTCGCGAGTGCGGTTGCAGTTCTTGAGCTTTGACCTTCCACTGCGAGCGCATTTGGCCGACTAGTTGTTCGACAGGGACGTGCGCTAGACGGCCATTGAGTAACTGAAAATAGACGATATCGGTGAACACCGTTTGAGAAATCGGATTCGGATGATGCTCGATCGTTTTCACGTTGGATTCGCGGCGACTGGCGGCGATCGCCTTCGTTTCACGTTCGACCTCGATCAGCGACTGTTTCAGCGAAGCCAGTTTTTGCGATCGCTCCAGCCGCTGATTCTGTTGGTCTGTTAGTTTTTCACGCTCGGCGTCTAGCGTTTGGCGAACGGTTTCTAGGCTGACCAACATTTGGTGCCGGCGGTCGGATGCTGCTGCTGCCAGTACCATTTCGTTATTGGCCTTGCGCTCGAGCACTTCATTGTCGATCCGCATTTGCACCATCGTCGCTGTTGTCTGCTGGATTTTGTCAGCTGTGTTTTCAATCTGTTTTGTCACGTCTTCGTTGACCGAAACGTCGTTCCAAGTCGCAGCAGCATGGGCACCAACGATGACGATCAGGATAATCAACACGCCAACTAGGTTTGCGACGATGTCCAAGAAAGAATCTTGGCCCGTCGTAATCTCGCGGACAGTCATTGGGGTGCTCCTGTCGCTTGGATGATGACGCCGCTGTCGGCCAACAGGCTACGCAGGACTTCGAACTGTGCTTCAGCTCCATTGGCGATGGTGACTCGCAGTTGGGGTTTCCAGTACGCGTTGGAGCCAGCGACACCCCACCGTTCGATTTGCTTCCAGATTACGTTTACCAACGGGTCGACCGCGTCCCGAACAGATTGATCGATGGGTACAGTTTGATCGCCCTGAGTTCCTCGCACGATCAGGCGACCGGGCAAGCAGATTACCCGAATCGGACGCACGTGCGGCACCGCACCGGGTGAGCGCGAGTGTAGGGCCCATCCACTACCGCGTTGGTTAGCGATGCTTTGCGTGTTCGCGCTTCCCGATTGAGCCACCTCGTCTACCTTGGGCGTACCTTGAGAGTCGGCAGCTTTTGATTCCAGGTGATCGGTCGCGCTCGAAAGTTGTCCCGCAGCAGTTGCACCGACCGCGCCGTTGGTGGTGGACGTCGCTGGGGCCGATTGGCCGAGCCCAGGACCGTTTGGTTTGGCGGGATGGTTTTGGTGGCTTTGCTGGTAAGTGTTTTCACTTTCTGGATAGCGTGTCGAAACGAGGTGGGTTGGAGCAGCATGGGTTGAGTTGCCGTTGCCAAAACGACCGTCTCCATCGCTGTTGCCGATCGGGTAAGGTTCGGCGGTCGGCTGGACCCCGTTGTGGACAAAGCCGCCACCATGTTGCGACACGGTGAGGCCCGGACGACGATTGCTTTTCGGTAAACTCATCCTGGCCGTTTGGCTCAACTGACGCTGGCGTTGCTGCGCGACCTGGACAAGTCGCTGGTGTCGGGGGCGAGCGGCTGCGATGGCGGCTCGCACTTCCTTTTCTAGCTCTGGATCGTGGACGCCAAAGTTGATATTCTTGTCCGATCCAACAAGCTCGTACCCAAACTCGTCGTCCCAACCATGAAGTGATCGTTTGGCGGTCCTAAACGAGCGAGCCCCCTCGGCTCGGACGATCAGCAACGGATACGCATCGCGAGATTTCCCGTCGGGGTCATAGCGTTGCCAGTATTCACGGATGGCCAACACCGCAGTATCGATCATATTGTACGGCAGCGCCGCATGTTCAAATTGGCTGGCCGGCATGGCGATGCCCAACGGCTGGATTACGATTTGATCGGCCGTGCATTCGAGGTAGATCGGACGACGATTGGTT
This sequence comes from uncultured Pirellulaceae bacterium, assembly GCA_964558755.1. Classification (GTDB taxonomy): domain Bacteria; phylum Planctomycetota; class Planctomycetia; order Pirellulales; family Pirellulaceae; genus Mariniblastus. Next base: position 12,287 of record CAZLFF010000077.1, on the reverse strand, counting down.
CCGTTGGCACCTTTGTAAGGCACGATTGACCAAGTTACTGGGGCGGCTTCGTCTGCTTTGGCTCGCGCGAGTTCGCGATCGACTTTCGCGGATTTAATTTGTTCTCTTAGCGATTCAAGTTGCTCGTCGGTGACATCCTCTAGTGTGAGGCCGGCTCGCTGCTGTTGCAGTTGCTGCACCTCGATCGCCATCTGCTCTGCTTCAACTTGTAAGCGCCGAATCTCGGCTTCGAAGTGGCTGCGAGTCCGACGGGCGTTTGATAAACGCTCAAGCGCCTCGGGACGCACCATCTGGAGACCGTCAATCTGAATCTCGCGGGCCTCTAAATCGTGCTCGATCGCTTTAAGCTGCTGCTGTTGTTGGTCATCGGCCGCTGCTTGACGGTTGGTGGCATCCATGTCAGCGGACTTGACCGCCAGCACCAAGAGTACAATCAACACGCCCAGCGTGCAGATGAGGACCGCCAGAAATGGGAACAGCGAAACGGCCAAGACGCTCCGCGAGCGACGTCGGCGTTTCATGCGGCTTTCCTGGCGGCGGTTGGACGCGCGCGATTCGAGGTCTGATCCCCGGCGGAGCGAGCGAGCTTTTTCTCGCCCGAAAGGTAGGGCGCGATCGGAAGGATTACTTCTTCGATCGCGGCTGCCGGTTTCTGTTGGTTAGTGGTTGTTGCTGGAATTGCGACTTCAGCGAAGGACGATATGGAAGGCGCTGCCGATCGGCGAGGTGCGGCCGCGGTTCGGTCACTGCGACGCTCGACCGCGACATCCTTGCGGCCTCGCTTTGTGGCAATGGGTTCTGCCGTTGCGTTGAGAGGCTCAGCCGGGGCGACACCAACTCCCTTGAATTGCTCGGACAGCCCCGCGATGGCGGCTTCCAGATCCCTCGTGGCAACAATGGCTTGGGTGGTGGCGGCCAAAGATTGGTTGAGTTCTGCTTTGTTGGTGGACCCCTCGCAGATGGTTTGTGAGTGCTGGGTTAGCTGTTGCAGTGCCTGAGTTTGCGACACCAGTTCCTGCTGATGTTGGCTCATCAGCCGAGCGTTATTGGACAGGAGAACCTGCCACTGTTCCCAGCGCCGGGTCATGCAATCGTCGGCCCGTGAGAGCGAACCATCCAGACCCTGGGTTAGCTGCTGCATCGTGTTCTGAATCGATTCGACCAACTGCGAACGGACTTGATCGTTCGTCTGCTGAACCGATGATGTCCAAGATTGTTGGGCTGATTGGACGGTTGTTTTCCAGGCGTCGGTTTGAGCGACCAGCATCTGCTGGGTTGCGTTTAGCAGGTGCTGCCCCAGTTGCTCGACCGCGGTGGCTGCGTCCGCCGTTTTGCCGTAGGCTTCGAATTGGGAAGCCATCTCTGAACGAGCACGCTGGTCGACGACTGACAGAAGCTGGGTCTCGAAGCGGTCCACTAAAAATTGAGCGAACATGAGCACCATGGACAGCGTCAGCGCGAGTGCGGTGGTGTCGAACGCGACGTACAGGCTGCTTTGTAGCCCGTCCATCATGGCTTTGAAATCGTTATCGGGTCCCACGCTGATGCCGCCAAGGGCTTGCGAGATTCCGAGAACGGTTCCAAGAAAGCCCAGCATGGGAGTGGCCCAAATCAGGATTCGCGCTAATGAATACCTTTGCTGTTGGCGATCAAAATCCTGCTCGGCCAAGTATTTGACTTCGTCGTCGACGCCCGCTGCCGAGCCAGTGCGGTAAACGAATAAGAGCGCGTTGGTTAGTCGCTGCCAAAGGTAATGCGAGTGAGTGCGACGTGGTTGGTCCAGTAGTTGTTGGCCCAGCCGAACGGCCCGATCGACGTCGTCTAGCCCTGACTGAGTTGCGCTTGAGTCCCCATGCGTTTCCTCGGCTAACGGCGCGAAGTACAAGTGTCGCTCGGCAAAAAATTGCCCCATCACGTTGACCGCAATCAACGCTAGGGAGGCTGCACCGATCAAGAACATGGCGACGCTGATTTTGGAAACAGGATGGCCGGTTAGGTATCGAAGCGCCAGTTCATTTTCTAGGTAGCCGTGCCGGATCAGTGCCAGCATACCCACGTATAGGCTCAGCCCAACGCATACCGGCACTACCAGCGACGGCAGCGCGGAGATCCAACCGTTCTGCGTTTTATCTCGTTGGCTCATGATCGAATCGTCCCGAAGGTGAGCGGATGGGTTGGTTTGCTGGGGGCGGTAGTATCCAAAGTCGCATGTTTCTGCGCATGGCCGGGCCGCGCACGGCGCGAGCGCCTATTTTCGGTATCGGATCGATGGGCTCAGCCGGAGCAGTCTATGAGGCTTTCGAAACCGATTTTTTCCGGATCTTTTACCAAGGCCTGTTAACCGGACAAAAACGGAAAGTTAGTGTGCATTAACTTGAACGTCGGGCCGATAACCTGCGTACAGCGGTTCGGTCGCGAACAGAAACACGAGAACGAAATACCCAGGGGGGGTGGAACCCGGCTCGATGCATGTCGACCGGGTTTCTTTTTGCGCGCTTGCCGACCGGCGGTTCCGCTAGCATCTTCATCTGTCAGAATGGGTGGCATGTCGGAATCATCTACAACCCGCCCATTTCAGCCCCGCGCGTGGCTGCAGCTGATGCGGATCGCGAATCTGCCGACGGCGATTTCAAATGTTATGGCGGGGTACGCGCTCACGGAGTCGTTCTCGCGAATCGACCACTGGGTATCGCTACCGAACCTCGCTCCGAAGATTATTGCGTCGTGCCTGCTGTACTGCGGAGGGATGATTCTTAATGATTCATTTGACGTCGAAGAGGATGTTGTTGCTCGCCCCCGTCGACCCATTCCATCGGGCGCTATCTCTCGCCGAACCGGTTTCACGATTGGCTTTGGCTGCCTGCTACTTGCGATGCTGATACCGATCATCGAGCTGCTACAACAAACGTGCCTGACAACATGTGTTGGCTGGCCGGGATTCGATAAAGACGACATTCGGCAGCTGGGAGTAATCTGGCTGCTGGCAGGAGCGATCCTGCTTTACAACGGGATGCTCAAACAAACTTTCCTTGCCCCAACTCTGATGGGATCATGTCGCACGCTGAACATTCTGTTGGGCGGAACCGCTTTCTTGGCCATCGGTGGAGGCAGCTTTAGACCGGAACTTCTCTGGTACGCCGCATCGATTGGAGTATTCATCGCCGGCGTCACGATGCTTTCCAGATCGGAAACTGATTCGAACGTCGCCCGACCCGAGGTGGCTCGATCTGGAGTGGTCATGCTAACGGGGTTGTTAATGATTGCTGCTACCCCGCTTTGGTTAGATCCATCGTCGGATAAACCACTGGGCGAAACCATTTTTATTGTGATGATCGGGCTGCTTGCCGCTCCAATTGTTTATCGGCTTTTTCTCGCGATTCGAAACGCAACACCAGGAACCATCGTTCCCGCGATTGTGACTTCACTGACCAGTTTGATCTTTCTAGACGCAGCGTTCTGCTATCTAGTGAGACCGGGGCAGCCTCTGTATGCGGGAATGGTCGCTTTGCTGGTGGTTCCGGTCATCTTGCTGCGTCCAGTGTCGGCTCAAACGTAAACGCGTTATCCTTGCGATCCGATTGTTTGTTCTAGAATTGATGCAGCTTATGATCCTCGGCTACAACACGAACGGATTGGCTCATCACGATCCCTTTGATGCGATCGAGTTCCTGGCCGATGTCGGCTATCGAGGGATCGGGATCACTGTCGACCACGATTGGGTCAGCCCGCGTGATTGGAAGTCACGGATCAATGTGCAGCGTTTAAAAGCGGCACTGGGGCGTTGCGGGACGACTAGCGTGATCGAGACGGGGGCTCGATTCTTGCTCAACCCGCGTCGGAAACACGAACCGACGCTGCTTAGCCCAGACGCGGGTGTGCGAATCGATTTTTTGAAATACTGCATCGATTTGGCAGCGGAACTTGAGAGTCGTTGCGTTTCGATTTGGTCCGGCGTTGCCGACCCGCAGTCCAATTTTCATGATTCGATGCAAATACTTGTTTTTAATTTGCGTCGTGTGCTGGCGTATGCCGAATCGCGTGGGGTGGATGTTGCGTTTGAGCCCGAACCCGGGATGCTGATTGATACGACGGGACGATTCGAGCGATTGTTGCACTTGGTCGATTCACCGCGGCTGAAGATGACGATGGACATCGGGCATTTGCTGTGCATGAGCGAAGTGCCGATCGCGACGTATTTGGAACGATTCGCAGATCAGATCATCAATGTTCACATCGAAGACATGGTGGCGGGCAAACACGAACACTTAATGTTTGGTGAGGGCGAGATTTGCTTCCCGCCCGTGATCGAGGCATTGGACCGTATCGGATACCAAGACGGAGTGTATGTGGAACTCAGCCGGCATAGTCACGCGGCCGATCGGATTGTCCCCGCCGCCTTTCAATTTCTTGACCCGATCATCAAACGAGCTGAATCGAAGAGTGACTGACCACTCGTCGTTCAGCGTTGATCGTTTTGGCGGCGAAGTGCGCCAAACGGGGGATCGCATCCGCTTGTTACGCGAATCCGTTCTCGAAGGTCAGCTCGTTCAAGGGAAGCTGCCCGGGTTTGGGCCATGGATCTTTGGTTCCTTTGCCAACAGCGACCATGGGGCCCATGACATGGTCCTCTGGCAAGTTGACGAGTTTGGCGACTTCTTCGATATCAAAACCGATCATTGGGCAAGAGTCGTAGCCCATTGCCTTGGCGGACAACATGAGCGTTTGCATGGCCATGCCGATGGACCGCTGAGCCTCATCGCGCTGCAACCATTCGCGTCCCTCGTGGAACGGGCCCATCCAATTGACCAGCAAGTCGGAGACCTCCTGCGGCGCATTGGCCCAGTAACGTTCCGGGCTTTTCTGCCATGCCTTGGTGTCGGCGGTAAACAGGACCAGCAAGGACGCATCCGTCATCTGAGCCTGGTCGTTGCCAAAATCTTTTCGGATCTTCAGCCTTAGTTCAGAGTCTCGCAAGATCACAAACCGCCAATGCTGAATGTTGAAGCTGGTCGGCGCTTGGATGGTTGATTCGAGCAGCTGACGCTCCTCTTGATCGGTCAAGCGGTGGTCGGGATCAAACTGTTTGACCGAACGGCGGCCGGCAATTGCTTCGAGCGTATTCATGGGTGACTCCATTTGAGCAAGAATATGAGACGGGTTAGCTGGGCTGGCGCGAGCGTCTAAAATATTTAGACGTGGATCGCGAAACAGATTCTACTGAAGCTATCTGAAAAATTCTCCGTGGGTACTGGGACTGTTGTGTCACACTGTGTTTATTTCTTGACCGTTCCCGGCCTGCGGCGCGATGACCTTTCGCAGATGCCGAATCTTTCAGCGATGGGGCAGGGGGGCGTCGCGACGTTACGGCACTCATTTCCATCGGTCACGTGGCCTGCGCAGGCGAACATGCTGACGGGCGTTCAGGCTGGCCAACACGGCGTGGTTGCCAATGGTTTCTACTGGCGCGAGTCGAATAAGGTCGAAATGTGGACCGCTTGGAACGAAGTCATTCAGCGACCGCAAATCTGGGACAGGCTGCGGCAGCAAAATCCGGAACAGACGTCTGCCGCCTGGTTTCCGATGCTCAGTAAGGGATGCGGAGCCGACTACGTTTGTATGCCAGCGCCAATTCATCAGCCCGATGGCAGTGAAGAGCTGTGGTGCTATACCAAGCCGCAGGAGTTTTACGGGCAGTTGCTGGAACAGTTCGGACACTTTCCACTCAAGCACTTTTGGGGTCCGCTGGCGAACATTCAATCGAGTCAGTGGATCGCGGATTCAGCGGTTGCAGCAGCCAAAGAATTTCGGCCCGATTTCTTTTATGTTTACTTGCCACACTTGGACTATGCGGCCCAAAAATTTGGACCGGATAGTGAGCAAGCGACGGCCGCCGTAAAAGAACTGGACCAGCTGATTGGTCGCTTTCGATCGGAAGTTGAAGCTGCCAATACGCAGTCAGTTCACTGGCTGGTCGCAAGCGAATATGTGATCTCGTCGGTGGATCATGTTAGCTATCCCAACCGCGTGCTTCGCGAGGCAGGATTGCTGGCGGTGGACGAGCGCGAAGACGGCGAGCATTTGGATCTCGCAACAAGTCGAGCTTGGGCGTTGGTCGATCACCAATTTTCGCACGTGTTTGTCAAAGACCGTGACGCGGCAACCATCGAAGCAGTCCGATGCCAGTTTGCCGATGTCGAGGGAATCGATCGTGTGTTGGTTGGTGATGAACGAGCAGCCTTTGGTTTGGATCATGATCGCAGTGGTGATGTGGTTTTGATATCACAACCTAACAGCTGGCAGGCTTACTACTGGTGGCAGCACGACTCCAAAGCGCCGGGCTTCGCGCGCACGGTTGATATTCACCGCAAGCCGGGCTACGACCCGGTGGAGCTGTTCTTTGATTTCGCCACCAAGTCGGTACCATTGGACGCGACGCTAATTAAGGGATCGCATGGCTTAGTTTCGAATACGAACGCGGCGGAGCAGGGTGTGATTATGTCTTCCTGTGCGGGTGCGTTTGATCGCAACGCGGTACAAGACACCGACGTTGGCGAGCTCGTCTTGCGGCTGATGAAGTAAGCGAAATTGGGTTTTTGCGTCCCATTTTTTTGCTCAATCCGCACAACCGGCACAGTCGTCAGAACGCGAATGAATGGTGTAGGGCGAATTCTGAGGTTGGGTCATAACGCTTGTCCGTGTCGTAACCGATTTTTCGAACATCACGGTTTCCGTTTTTTCTGGCAGGCAGGCTGATGTTCAACGTTTATCGATTCGCTTTCACCTTGGTTTTGGGCTGTTTCATCGGCCTCTGCTCAGGTGAAACCAAGGCCGCACAATGGCCAGTGCATGGCGGTCCGGTCAATCAAGCGGTGCCGCAGTACCGCGGTCGCTACCCGTTGCAATCGCCGGTTGCCGAGCCAGCCCGGCGACCGATTTCCCAGGCGGTTTCCCGTGCCGAGGCGAGCGTCAAAGCCAGCGCGACGACGCCACCAGCCAAGCGTGTGCTTGTTCAAGAACCGACCAACCCCGCGCCGGTGGAAGCTCAGCCACTGCCAGCCGCTCGACCTGCATCGGTTCAGTCGATGCCTCCGATGGCCCCCAAGACACCACAAGCGAGTCGCGCGGCGGAGTCACAAAAAGCGGGTGCGGGGAGAAAGTTGAAGGGTCAAAAATCGAAAACCGGAGAGCCCGTTGTTCGCTACGACATCTATCGTGACTGCACTCCGCTGCCAATTGACCCGCGCAAGCCGGTTAACATGTGCAACAATCCGTCGCGAGGCTGCGGTTGCGGTGGCTGCCGCGAGCGTGGCTGCCGATTGTGTGACGCGCCGGGTGTGGGTGGCAAGCCTTATCAAGAAGCGGAGCCGGGGGGATGCGACTGCACCAAGAAAAAGCTCGGGAAGAACAAGCCAATGTTTTCACAGTACTGGCCTCGTCCCTTTTCAGCGAAGCTAGACGAGCGATTTCCCGAACGCGCGAACGAGCGTTACGCTTGTACTGGCAAAAAGCGGTGCGTGGACGTGTTTGATCGCTTCATTGATTTCAAGCTGGTCGATTACCAGCGCACGGACAACGGCTACTGCGGCGAGGACTCGGACCCATACGGCTGCTTGGGTGAGAGCCGGATGATTGCCAGTAGTGTGGCGGGCGTGGGTTACCGATTTCCTTCGGTTCCGGTCGATCGTTCCGCGGCCAACAAATCATTCTGGTATTAAACCGAAACGTCGGATTGAGTCCGCGACCCCGTGGTCTACGAAGACTTGATCAGTTTCAAAACTTGATCGTGGACCAAACCGTTGCTGCCGATCGCGTCACCGCTGTCGATGCGGGATTCGCCCAACCAGTCACTAAATCGTCCGCCTGCTTCTTCGATGATGGGTTGGACGGCTGCTGCGTCCCATACATTCAGGATTGGGTCGATCATGACGTCAGCGCGGCCGGTGGCGACCAGCAGATACCCGAACACATCGCCCCAGGTGCGGCTGAAGTACACGCTGCTGGCTAGTTGGTGATAGATCTCCATCGCGTTGCGGCCGCCGACGGGTTCGCGCTCGCTGAACGTTTCGACTTCCGAAGTCGTCAGCACGCAGTCGGAAAGCTGTTTCGTCTGAGAAACCTTGGCTGGGGTCGGTTCTCCATTCCCGACAAAATGCCACGCTCCACCGCCGCGTTTCGCATAGATGCCTTCGTCCAAGCCGGGTAGATAGACTGAACCAATCACGCTTTCGCGCGTGGTGGATGAATCGTTTGGCCCGCTGACTCGTTCGACGCCGACCATCGTTCCGTAAAGCGGCACACCACTAATAAAAGACTTCGTGCCGTCGATTGGGTCGAGAATCCAGCAGTAGCCTGAATCACCGTCTTTCGCGCCGTATTCTTCGCCCACGATCGCGTCGTTGGGAAAGGCGTTAGTGATTTGCTCGCGCAGATAGGTTTCTGATTCTTGGTCGGCGACGGTGACTGGGGAATCGTCGCCTTTGCGAATGACTTCGAATCGGTCGGTGCGAAAGTACTTTAGCGTGATTTGCCCAGCTGCTCGAGCGATTTCGTTGGCGAGTGACAGGCGTTGATCGATCTGGGTGTCAGACATGGCGGCGTCAGTTTTGAGTGGGCGTTTCGGCAGGCTCATTTTCCACTAAGAAGAACGCGTGGACCAGTAGCATGATGGCTCCGCAGACGAGCATGCAGTCGGCGATGTTGAAGTTGGGCCAGGGGTCAAAAAATGGAACACCCTCTAGGCGGAATAAAATCCAATCACGCACGTCGGTGCGAATGAACTCGGGCCAACCCGACACGTATCCGAGACCGGCTCGATCGTAGAGGTTACCCAAGATCCCGCCGGTGATCATTCCGACGGTCCAAGCCAACCAACGGTCGGTGGCGGCCTTGAAGTAAAACATCCACAACAGAACGCCGACCAGAGCAATCACGGAGAACAGGGCAAACCAGTGGCTCTTTCCCGCACCCATGCCAAAAAGAGCGCCGGGGTTGGTCGAGGTTTGGATGCCGAAGATTCCATCGATCCACCAGTGCGGCTGCTGAGCGAATCCGGCAACCATTCGGTCGGGCTCGAATCGATTGGCGAACATCCAGTACTTGGTCCACAGGTCGGCTGCCAATCCTGCGACTGCGGGCAAAAAAAATAGGACATAGCGACTCATGGGGAGTCGCCTGTCCTGTTGATCGTTTGCACGGTTGGCCGGTGACTGGCGCGAACGCGGGCTAGAATCGGCTGGTTTCGAGTTCACTGGCACACTTAACGCAGTAAGGCGTGTAGGGGATCGCTTTCAGCCGAGTCTTTGGGATCTTTTTCTCGCACTCAATGCACTGACCATAAACGCCTTCTTCAATCCGAACAAGAGCACCCTCAATCTGAGTTAGCGTCTCGCCCTCGTTGTTCATCAGCAGGATCGTGTTGTCTTGCTCGTAGGTGTCGCTGCCTGAATCCGCCATGTGGTTGCTGCTGGCTCCAGCGGCTGCACTTTTCGCATTGGAAAGTGCGGCGTCGGCCAATGCCGAAACGTCGCCTCGCAACTGGGCTCGCAGCGACAAGAGCAGTTCTTTGAACGGCTTCACATCGGCTTTTTTCATTTTCATATCACGTCACTCCGAAGGTGATGATTCAATTGGGAATCGAAATTTTTGAGCGGAATCGCCGCAGGATATTGAAAAATCCACACGGGGAACTCGCCAGTGCTTTGTCTCGAATTGGTTTTGGTATGACGAAGCACTGGGAACCACTTTTGCTTCCGCCCAGTGGCACCCCTGAATCGGGCCAGCATTGTAGGAAGGCCCATGGGTGTCGTCAAACTAGCCGCACAAGCTTTGCAAGTGGATTACTTTAACAACGCTCGGCCGCAAACCGACCGGAGCTTTTTGTCGGTTTTCGCGGGGAAAACCTGTTAGAAAGTGATCTTTATGGGCTGCGGCCAGCCGAAATAGGTTGTCTGCCGGTCGGGGCTAAGCGACCGATCGGTTTCGGCCAACCGATCCTGCTATTACGCAGTCCAGCCGAAAACGTTGCCCAAGATTCGGCAAAGCTGCCCGATTTTGGCAGGTTTTTGGTCTGAGCAACGCAGTTGGGCATTCCCTCTGATGGCCCGCTGCCGAAGGCTGAGCGTCTGATGTAAAACTTGGAAACCAACAAATTTCCGTTGCACGCAGCCGTGACCAACGAAGCTCGGCCCGCCAGCACAATCACGAAACGAACGTAGAAAGACGCGACCCATAGATGATTAAATTAGCAATTAGCGGTGCGGGTGGTCGCATGGGCCATCGCTTAGTCGATCTGGGGTCGAACGACCCGGCGTTCCAATTGGTCGCGGCCATTGAATCTTCGTCTTACCCAAGGCTAGGTGAGGATGCAGGCTCGGTCGCAGGAACTGGCGAGATCGGTGTCGCGCTAAGTGACTCGGTTCCAGACGGCGTCGAAGCGTTGATTGATTTCTCGTTGCCGGCCGGAGCGGACCGCGCGATCGAGCATTGTGCGGCCAAACGTGTGCCGTTGGTGATGGCTACGACTGGGTTGGAGGAATCAACAATCAAGAAGATCCATGACGCTTCCGAGACGATCCCGATCGTGTGGGCACCCAGCATGAGCCTGGCCGTGAATCTGACGATGAAGCTCGCCGAAACCGCCGCGCTGGCTTTGAAAGACCATTCCACCGGTGTCGATGTCGAAATTATTGAGCGGCATCATCGCTTCAAGGCTGACGCACCCAGTGGCACGGCGTTGAAGTTCGGCGAAATCCTAGCAGGCGCGATGGGCATCACGAATCACCAGCACGGTCGCGAAGGGGACACCGGCCAGCGGCCTCGTAACGAAATCGGTTACCACGCCGTACGGACGGGTGACGACACCGGCCAGCATACGATTCTGTTTGGCATGTTGGGCGAAACGATCGAGCTAAAGGTCGGGTCGTCCAACCGCGACTGCTACGCATCGGGTGCATTGGCAGCGGCAAAATTCGTCGCGGGGAAAGAACCAGGATTGTACAATATGTACGATGTCTTGGGGATTTAGCGAACGCACGGTGGGGCTGCAGACCGCGAAATTTGTCGATTCGGCCGTTTGCTAACAATTGAAATGAGTGACTTTTTCGATGGCTAAATGTGACGAAGGTTATTTGTGCGGCGTGTGTGGCGGGGATGTGGAGAACGTCACCGACAGCGACCTGTACCTGCGCTACGTCATCGGTCTGGTTGATCCCGAGCTACTGCACTCGACGCAAGAGAAGCACATTCGCTGTAATCCAAGTTTGGCTCAGTTTATCGTGGCCGAGGATTTTGAGCCCGTTGCCGTCGATGATGACTTCGCCAAAGAAAATCTGGATCCTGTTTACGTTCGTGAACGGGAGTCGCTCGTAACGCGAGGCTGGGAGCGGCTGAAAGAAATTCGAGGCCTAGGCGAAGTTTCGATTCTCGATTTTCCGCTCCCCGAAGTGATCGAGGCTAGAGCGGTGCAAGCCAAACGCGCCGCCGACTGAGCCTTATCCGACGGAGCCTCCTGTTAGGCCGTTGACTCGGCCGCTGACTTGGGGAGCACGATCGCGCGGTTCTTGCTCTTGTTTTAATACACTGCTGGGAACTCGTGAGTTCCGTTTTCGTTCATCGGTAAATCGTGAACGGCAGTGGCTGTGCGGGTGGGCAGGGCAGTGTACAGGTGCGGGAACAATGCCCCGCCGCGAGAAGGCTCCCAGACTAGTTTTTCGCCTAGCTCCCTCGTGTCGATCGCGACCAACACCAAGTCGTTCTGGCCGACAAAGTGTTTTTCGACCGTTTCGACGACTTGGTCTTTGGTCGAAAAATGGATGTATCCGTCGGCTAAATCGATCCCCGCGCCTTTGAACTGGCCCGCTGCTGCCGCGGCGGACCAGACATCTCTGGGGAGTACCTTGTAAATCGTGGTTGCGTCCATGTTGTTGGTTACTTGGCCTTCGGTGGTTTTAGAGCCACCAAATCCTCGCGCTCGGCCGCGTACTTGCGAACGTCTTCGGTGATTTTCATGCTGCAAAACGTCGGACCGCACATGCTGCAAAAGTGAGCCGTCTTGGCACCCTCGGCGGGCAATGTTTCGTCGTGGAACTCAATCGCACGAGCAGGATCGAGACCCAGTGCGAACTGGTCGCGCCAGCGGAATTCGAAACGGGCTTTGGACAGAGCGTTGTCGCGGATTTGGGCGGCCGGGTGTCCTTTGGCTAAATCTGCTGCGTGAGCTGCGATCTTGTACGTGATGACGCCTTCCCGAACATCGTCACGATTGGGCAGGCCCAAGTGCTCCTTGGGCG
>CAZLFF010000076.1:0-16842 GCA_964558755.1 uncultured Pirellulaceae bacterium | reverse complement strand
GGCTTCATCGACAACGTTAGCGACGTTTGCCACGTCGGCGACGAGATGAAAGTTCTGGTTATCGATGTTGATGACAACGATCGCGTGAAGCTCAGCCGACGCAAGGCGTTGGAAGAACTGGGCATCGAAGACGACTTGGTCCCAGCAACCGCTGGCGGCGGAGGCGAGGACGATGGCGACGCTGGATTTAGCTCGAACGATGGCGGCGACCGTGGCTCACGCGGCGGTGATCGTGGCCGATCCGGTGGCGGCGGTGGCCGAGGCCGTAGCGGAGGCGGCGGTGGTCGCGGACGCAGCGGTGGCGGCGGCCGTGGTCGCAACGGCGGTGGTGGCCGACGCTAAAGCGCAACACTGGCTCGTCAAGCCAACATGATTTAGACTAAAAACGCTCGATGGCCAGTTCATCGAGCGTTTTTTCGTTTTCGCAATGTCTCGAATCGCGGCGATCTCTTTGTCCCAGACTTCACAACTCGATCGGCTCCGCAAACAGTACGACGACATGGCGACGCTCGCCAAGTCGCTGGCGCACGAGATCAAGAATCCGCTGGCCGTGATCCGAATGAACATGGAACTGTTGCACGAGGACTTTGAGGCCATCGCAACGCCCGAGGCACGGATGGCGATGACCAAAATCGAGACCGTCAACCGCCAGTGCGAGCGTTTGCAAACGATGCTGAACGATTTTCTTAGCTTCACGAAAGTCACGAACCTTGAACTGGTTCCCGGCTCGCTGAACGATCAAGTTCAACAGGTGCTTACATTTTTCGAGCCTCTTGCGGACCGGCAAGGCGTCACGATTCAAACCTACTTCGACACCGAACTTCCCAGCATCAACCTAGAACCACAAACGCTGCACGCTGCATTGATCAACCTAATCAAGAACGCGCTCGAGGCGATGCCGAACGGTGGTGAACTGGTCGCTCGCACACGAATCACCCGCACGGGCGTCGCGCTCGACCTGATTGATACCGGCTGCGGCATGACCTCCAATGCGTTGCTGCGGATGTTCGAGGAGTTTTACACCAACAAAGATGGCGGCACGGGGCTTGGTCTACCTACCGCCAAAAAGATCATCGAAGCCCACGGCGGCGTCATCAACGTGCAATCGGAGGTCGACCGAGGCACCCAATTTACGATCGAGTTCCCTACGCCGAAGAGAATTTGACGAAGGCGGAAATCGGAGGTTGGAATTCGGAACGTGTGTCCAATTTCCGACCTCCGACTTCCGACCTCCCCCTTTGAACATGCAGCTCATCCGCAAACTTATCGATTTCCCCAAAGCGCTCCGCGGTGGTGCGTTGACGATTGGTAACTTTGACGGGGTTCACCGTGGGCATAAGCTTATTATCGATCGCTTGAAAGCGTTCGCGTCCGAGCACCATTCGCCCGTCATTGTGTTTACCTTTGATCCTCATCCCGTCCGGATTCTTCGCCCGCAAGAAACTCCACCGCCGCTGACTTGGACCGATCGCAAAGCCGAATTGCTGGCCGAGTTGGGGGTCGATGCGGTGGTTGCCTATCCGACCGACAAAGCGCTGTTGGGGCTGACGGCGGCTGAGTTCTTTGAGCAAATTGTCGTCGGGAAGATTGGTGCGGCGGCGATGGTCGAGGGACCGAACTTTTACTTCGGCAAGGGCCGCGAGGGCGACACTGCTCTGCTAGAAAAGCTTTGCAACGAGCACCATGTGAACTTGGAGATCATGCAGCCCAAGATCGACGGTCAGGAGCTCATCTCTAGCAGCCGTATTCGTAACCTTATTGCCGCCGGTGACGTTGACTCGGCCACTGCGATGCTGACTCAGCCTTACCGAATTCGGGGCATGGTGACCCACGGCGCGGCACGCGGTTCCAAAATTGGGTTCCCTACTGCCAATTTGGATGCGATCGACACGCTCGTGCCCGGCAAAGGCGTTTACGCTGGGCGCACTTGGGTTGCGGGTCGCGCCCATTGGTCGGCGATTCACATCGGGCCCAACCCGACATTTGGTGACCAACTGCTGAAAGTCGAATCGCATCTGCTCGATTATGACGGTTCGTTGTACGGACAGGCGATCGAGGTTGATTTTATTGGTCGCCTTCGAGATATTCACACGTTTGACTCGGTTGATCAACTAAAATCTCAGTTGCAAAAAGATGTCGAAGACACTCGCGAGGTGGCCCGCCACTTCCACCAGTCGTAGTCGTCTCAAACGAAACAGCTCTCCACGCAAGCGAAACAAACCATGCAAGTTGACTGGCCCCGGTTCTGCGAAGTCGTAAACAACGCCAATAATATTATTCTCACCAGCCACATTCGCCCCGACTGTGATGCGTTGGGCAGTTGTTTGGCCATGGCCGGCATCTTGGAATCGCTCGGCAAAAAAACGCGGATCGTGTGCGGCCAAGAAGTCCCGCACAACCTCGCGTTTATCGATCCGGATAAACGGATCATGTGCATCGACAAAGACATCAAGGCCGAAGACTTGGCCGACGCCGATCTGCACATGATTTTGGACACCAGTGCATGGATTCAGTTGGGCGACATGGCCGACGTGATTCGTAACAGCACGACCAAGAAGATCATCTTCGACCACCACCAGGGCGAGGACGACATCGACGCGGAACTGTTCAAGAATACGACCGCCGAAGCGGTTGGTCGCATGGTCGTTGAGGCCGCCGCTCATTTGAATGTCGAGCTTACCCCAGCCATTGCGACGCCTGCTTTTGCCGCGTTGGCCACCGATACTGGCTGGTTCCGATTCGGCAGCGTGAAGCCCGAAACCTTCGATGCCGCTTCGGCGCTTTTAAAGGGCGGCGCATCGCCGCCAGAAATCTACGGCGCGTTGTACGAACGAGAAACCGTGGGCCGGGTTCGCTTGCGCGGAACGGTTCTTGCCCGCGTCCAAACAGAGCTGGATGGTCGCTTGGCTCACACGTTCATCATGCCCGACGACTACGAGAAAACGGGGGCTCAGCCGACGGACACCGAAGACCTGATTAACCTCGCGTTAGAGATTGAAGGCACCGTCTTTGCGGTCATCATCGTTGGCCAAGTGGACGGCGGCTACAAAATGAGTTTCCGCAGTCGCTGCCAATCGCAGGCTAACGTCGTCGCCCAAGAGTTTGGTGGCGGAGGCCACAAAGCCGCCGCTGGTGCATTCATCGACAGCAATGACTTCGACGCGGTCAGCGAGCAAGTCCTCACTCACGTGCGCAAGGTTCTCAGCGCTGAGTTCGGCGCGTAGATTTCATCAGGACACGATGCGAACCGTTCCCGACTGTACCGCCGTTTTCGTTTGTGGATCTGTTGTCGCGGGCGAAGTGCAGATGTGTCGTTCGGCTTATCCGAGTTATTGCGAACGATAGTATTGAGACGCTCACGTCAGTCTCGCTCGACGTAGGTGGGTTGAATGACCGATTCTGGGTAGAGAACAAATACTCGATCGGAGAATTTCATGTCACGCTTCATCTTCTTTGCCGCCGCCATTTTCACGGTCTGTGCTGTTTCCGATTGCGAGGCTCAGCGAACACGGCTGATCAATCGATTTGCGACGGGTGCATCAACGTCTGGGAGTCGGACGCCATCCCTCGCCGCGTTCCACCGAAACCAAAGTAGAAAATTTGACACGGGCGCCTACTCGACTTATCGCAACCCGGTCGTGTCGCGAATCCTAGACGGTCCAGTTCCGCCCACCAAGCGAGATCCAATCGAGAATAACTTTCGGTATATCGGCGGGTTCCATCAAAGCCACTTCGACAACGTTGGCATTCCGAGCGGCGACATCGGTATTCGGGGGAACGCGTACAATTGGAATACTTGGTAACGATGTGCTTCCGACTGGGCAAGTTCGCAGTCGGCTTAGCGTTTGGTTTGCCCAGTCCTTGGGTCTCGGTCCGCGACGAAAAGTATCTGATCGCGGTTTACTCCATTTTGCCGCAGGGCAGCGAATGGTGAACATGTTAAACTGCGTCGATGCGACACTACGCCAACACCAAGCCTGATGAGAATACGCCGCTTGACCCACCTGCCAAAACTTCACGCGCGCGATTTGCTTCCTTCCTAAGGCGATTCAAGGAAAAAAAATCTGGCGGGTCAGACAAGAAGGATGACGAAAAGAATTCGGCTGATCCCACTGAGAAACGCCAGCAAAAGCAGAAGCAACGCGGTTACTTAAAGCTGTACATTGCTCGGTTGTGGCCGCATTGGCGGATGGTCGTGTTTCTGACGATCTTGGCCATCGTCGTCGCGGCATTGGAACTGTGCCAGCCGCTTTTTGCTCGCTACATCATCGACCAAATCCTATTGGGCGACCTGTCCGGGACCGAGAAATTCTGGCGGCTCAATCAGGTCGGAGCAATGTTCCTCGCCGTGATTGTGGTCACTCGTTTGGCCAGTGTTGCCCGAGCCTGGAATCAACGGCTACTCAATGTGCGTGTCGTGCTGACGCTGCGCCGCGCGCTCTTTGAGCGGCTGGTGAAACTACCGCTGGAGCAGCTGTCAGAGATGAAGGTCGGTGGCGTGATCTCGCGGCTGACCGACGACATCAACAAAACGACTGGCCTGTTGCAGATGGCAATTATCTCGCCCGGCGTCGCGGCTTTAAGGTTACTGTTGGCGATGGGGATTCTGTTTTGGCTCAATTGGAAACTGGCGCTGACGGCACTCGGTATCTTGCCGCCGATTATTCTGCTCAGCATGATCGCCGTGCGTCGCATCCGCCCAATCTATCGGATGATACGCCGAGCCGTTTCAAAAGTTGATGGCCGAGTTGGAGAAGCGTTCCAAGGCATCCGAGCGGTACGGTCGTTCGCCGGTGAGGCCCGTGAGTTTAAGGAGTTCACGGTCAGTCATCATCACGTCACCCGGATGCGAATGTTCGCCGCTCGCCGCGAGATCATTTTGTGGAGCACGTGGGGATTCCTGATGGCGTTGATCGGCGTCGTGATTACGTGGGCGGGAGGTTATTGGTACCTAAACGATCAGATTAACGGCACACCCGAAGCATTGCGAACCACGATCGGCGACATCTCGGCGTTTCAGTTTTACACGCTGCTGTTGCTGCAACCCGTTTGGCAGATCGTTGAGTCAATGACCGAGTTGCAGCGTTCGCTGGCGTCGATGGAGCGAGTATTCGCGGTGCTCGATTCGCCGGTCGACAAGCCCGATCGGCCGGATGCCATCGAAGCGGCAGCGGAAGTCGAAAGCATCGCGTTCGAGGCAGTTTGGTTTTCGTACAAGAAGGAATCTGAAGCTCGCGAGGTGGCCAATGTTGCTGTACCGAAGGAATTGACTCAAGCGAGAGACGATGAGGCACGCGTCGGCATGAATGATCACGAACGAGACGGCCAATCCGAGGACGATGATTCTGACCGCTACGTGATCGAGGATTTCAACTTGCAAGTCCCCGCCGGTAGTGTGGTGGCCTTAGTCGGTCGCAGCGGTGCAGGAAAAACGACCATCACGGACTTGGTCGCGCGTTTCTATGATCCCAGCCAAGGTTGTATTCGATTAAACGGCGTCGATCTGCGCGACTACCAGCTGGATTCGTATCGGCAGTTGATTGGTGTGGTGCAGCAAGACGTGTTCTTGTTCGATGGAACTGTTTTCGACAACATCGCCTACGGCAAACGTGATGCGACGCTTGAGCAGGTCATCGACGCTGCCAAGCAGGCCAACGCGCACGAGTTCATCGACGACTTGCCTGATCGGTACGATTCGTTGATTGGCGAGTTGGGCGTGAAGTTATCGGGAGGGCAGCGACAGCGGCTGTCCATTGCTCGGGCGTTGTTGGCTGATCCACAAATTTTGATTTTGGATGAGGCGACCAGTAACCTAGACACCGAGAGTGAGCAGTTGATCCATCAATCCATGACGACGCTATTGAAGGATCGCACCACGTTCGTGATCGCTCATCGTCTGTCCACGATTACACACGCGGACATTATCGTCGTGATGGACGGTGGCCGGATTTTGGAAACCGGTACTCATGAGGAATTAATCTCACGCAAGGGTGCGTACAGCGAAATGGTCCATCGTCAGCACAATGCGGTTAGTTTGCTGTGAGCCACTCTTGCTGTGAGCCACTCTTGCTGTGAGCCTCTCTTAACCGCCCAGGCTATGAAAAATGACCATTGGCAAATAGCAAATGACAAATTTGCCAGCCATTGCGGTCATCCTTAAACCCCGTGTTTTGCCGTCGAAACTCATTTTTTCGTCGGCCAATTGCTGTGTCTGACCAGATGTGTCACCGACCGCGCGATAATTCACGTGACGTTCGAGAGACCGTCCGGCTCAAGGAGGAGCACCTTTTTTCGAACCTTCCATTCTTTGCTTGGAACGCTCAACCATGACAGCCATTCGCAAACGAACGAAAACTAAATCGGAGTACCACGCGTTCTTGGTCAAGCCAACGGCCGACTTTTGTCCCAGCAATTGGCAAGAGAAACCCGAGTCCTATCAGATCATCGAATACTTGGGGCCACGCCAGCGTCTGGGCCGCGTCGATGCGTGGCGCTTCATGCATAATCACGACGCCATCACACAAGGCACAGCCCAAGACGGTTGGGCGATTTATGTGAGGTAAATAATGTCGTGACTCACGGAGTCGGGATCTTGGTCGAAGTATCCGTGAAAACAATTGGCTTTCGGCCAGCGTTGGTTCTTCAAGGAGTGAACACTTCAAAAGTTTTGTCGGCGATTGTCTGACTGTTTAGCTTGACCGTCATTCGCCAGGCCCCCAGTTTGTCTGCGATGGGCAACCAAATGGTATCGCCCAAGTAAAAATCCCAATCGTTGCTGCGGACGTAGACGCTGCCGTCGAATGGCCGGCGACGCTTGCCAGAGTCGTCTTTGATGCCCGGATGATCGATGCAGTAGTCCAGTTGCTGGTTCTTTGCCCCGATGATCTGAACAATTAAGCCAAACTCAATATCAACGATTGCTGGGACCCGTGTCGTGAACTCTTTGATCCGTGGCAACGTCTTTGCCGATGAATCCCAGCGGTCGTAAATGCCGTAACTGCGAACGCGAAATTCAGGTTTGCGTTTGGGCATGCGATGGTTGGTCGCGGGTAGAAAAGCGATTTGGGAACCACGGAGACACGAAGTTCACGAAGAGGTCGCCGGCGATTTTCTGGGGATTGATGTGAGTGGGGTAGGAGGAAAGCAGCATCAGCTTATCGGTTAGTTAACGCCCAGCATTTTCAGTAAGTTCGCACGCAGGGTCCCCGGGTTTACGTTTGGGTTGATCTTCTTGGCTTGGCCGATCAACGCACCCAAGGCTTTGACTTTGCCTTCTTTTACTTGTTCGACAACCTTTGGGTTGGCGTCGAGCAGTTGCTGGCAAAGTGAATCGAGTTCGCTGCTGTCCACTTGGCGGATGCCCAGTTTTTCGATCGCCGTGGCGGCGTCGATTGAATGTTCGATCATCGCCGCAAGCACATCTTTTGCTCGGGATTGATCCAAGTCGCCATCGTGTACCTTTTTTAGTAGGTCACCCATGCCTTCGGCGGCCAAAGGATAGCCGGCGATTGACTCATTGGTTTCGTTCAGGTGACGCAGAACCTCTTGGTTGACCCAGTTGATCGCCAGCTTGCTATTGCCGCACGTTTGGGCAACCGATAGGAAATAATCGACCACTCCCCTGCCCTGATTGACCAGCACGTCCGCGTCGTACTCGCTGAGCTTGTGGTCGTTGATCAGATCAACTCGCAGTTGCGAGGGGAGCACGCCGATCTCGTTGCGAATCGCTTCGATTTGTTCCTCGGTCGTGACGACAGGGATTAGGTCGGGGTCGGGGAAGTAGCGATAGTCGGCCGCTTCCTCTTTCTCGCGTTGAGCGATCGTGACACCCGCATCGTCATCCCAGCCGAAGGTTCGCTTGGGAGCACCTTCGATCGTGCCACCCGTTTCCTTCCACTCGTCCAACTGCCGCATGACTTCGTAGTCCAACGCTCGCTCGGCCGCGCGGAAGCTGTTCATGTTTTTGATCTCGACGATTGGCGTGGCGATCTTCTGGCCATCGACGTTGATGTGCAGGTTAATGTTTCCGTCACAACGGAGACTGCCCTCCTGCATGTTGCAGTCGCTGACTTCGATGTAGGTCAAAATCATCTTGAGAGATTGTAGAAACGCTTTTGCTTCGGCTGCCGAACGCATGTCAGGGCGAGTCACGATTTCTAGCAACGGGGTGCCGGTTCGGTTGAGATCAATCTTAGACTTGCCGCCGCGGCCCGATTCGTCGTGCGAACTCTTGCCGGCGTCTTCTTCTAGATGAGCACGTTCGATCTCAATTCGTTTCGGCTCGAAGGCACCGTCGGCGTCGGAGATATCGAGGTATCCCACGCCGCAGATCGGCTGATCCAGCTGGCTAATTTGGTATCCCTTGGGTAGGTCCGGATAAAAATAGTTCTTGCGATCCCACTTCGTGTGCCGTGCGATCTCGCAGTTGAGCGCTAGGCCGGTTTTGATAGAAAGCTTGAGCGCCTGTTCATTCAAGACAGGCAGCGATCCGGGCATGCCGGTGCAGACCGGGCAGGTTTGTGTGTTGGGATCTTGGCCAAATTTGGTGCTGCAACCGCAGAACAGTTTCGATGCGGTTTGCAGTTGCACGTGGACCTCTAGTCCGATGATGGTCGTCACATCGTCGGCGGTCACGGCGGCTCGTTGTTCTGCTGAGAGTTCGGTGGTCGTGTTCATGCTTGAGGCCTCCGCGTGTGCCAGTCGGTTTGTTGCTGGAACTGATGAGCGATTTGCAGAAGGGTTGCTTCGTCGAACGACTTGCCTTGTAGTTGCAGTCCGATAGGCAGGCCATCGGAAAAACCGCACGGGATCGAAATCCCCGGTAGACCTGCTAAGTTCGTCGTCACGGTAAAAATGTCCGCGAGGTACATCGTCAGCGGGTCGGTGGTGTGTTCGCCAAATTTGAACGCCGGCGTCGGGGCGGTCGGGCCAAGGATCACATCGCATTCGGCGAACGCCGTGTCGTAGTCGTTCTTAATCAAGCGACGGATCTTCGACGCCTTTACGTAGTACGCATCGTAGTAGCCGCTGCTGAGTGCATAAGTTCCCAGCATGATCCGACGCCGGACCTCGTCACCAAAACCGCTCGTCCGAGTCAGTCCATACATATTGTTTAGGTTGTCTGCTGCTTCTCGCATCGTATAGCGAACACCATCAAAGCGAGCCAGATTGCCCGATGCCTCGGACGATGCGATCACGTAGTACGCGGCGATGCCGTAAGACGAATGTGGCAGGGTGATTTCAACGGTCGTCGCGCCGAGCGATTTTAGGACCTCGATCGATTCGTCGACCGAGGCGCGGACGTCGTCCGGCAGCGAAGACTCGAAGTGCTCTTTGCACAATCCGATGCGAATGCCTTTGAGCGGTTGGTCGAGTTTGGCGGAGAAGTCGGGCAGTTCCTCGCGGGCCGACGTCGAATCTTTGTCGCAGTGTCCGCCGATCGCCTGCATGGTCAGAGCGGCATCTTGAGCGGTGCGAGTAAACGGGCCAATCTGATCGAGGCTGCTGGCGAACGCGATTAAGCCAAATCGACTAACACGACCGTAGGTTGGCTTGAGTCCGGTCACGCCACAAAACGATGCGGGCTGGCGGATCGAGCCGCCGGTGTCGCTGCCGATGGAAACCGGTGCGAGGTCAGCGGCAACGCAAGCCGCCGAACCACCGCTCGAACCGCCGGGGACGCAATCGTGGTTCCAGGGATTCTTGGTCGCACCAAACGCCGAGTTCTCGGTTGAACTACCCATGGCGAATTCGTCAAGGTTCGTCTTGCCAATCACGATGGCTTCGGCGTCGACCAGTTTCTTAACGATGGTGGCATCGAAAGGCGGGACGAAGGTTTCGAGCATCTTTGATGCGGCCGTCGTGCGAATGTCTTTGGTGCAGATGCCGTCTTTGATCGCCACCGGCAAACCAGCCAGCGGGCCAAGTTTCTCGCCGGCGACACGACGTTGATCGATCTGTGCGGCAGCGGCCAAGGCGGTTTCGTCCGCGACGTGTAGAAAGGAGTTCACGTCTGGGTCACGTTGCTTGATCGCATCCAGAAAATGCTGGGTGCAGTCGGTGGCGGTCAGTTCACCAGCAGCAATGTGCTGGACGATCTGAGCGGCAGTAAGTTCAGAAATATTCATTGGCATCGGTTCGTCGGTGTTCGACATCTCCAGGTGGCCGCGTCAGGCCAACGGAAAACAAGTAGTGTTCGTGGACCGGAGACTCTGCCACCGGCACACCAACCTGCCGCAGCTCAAACAAGTTGTCGCCGCAGCAAGGATGGAATTTTTTAATGGCAAAGCTCTTCGCCCCGAGTCACGGAGTGCCTCGGCGACTGCTGGTTGTCAGTGCTTTGCCGATCGGATTGGTTTAGCCAAACACGGGTGGGACTTGGTAGAACTCGCCGTCGCTGTCCGGAGCGTTCGCTAGGATTATTTCCCGATCCATGCTTGGCTTCACTTCATCGGCTCGGATCGCGTTCACCGATTCGGTGGCTCCGAAAAATGGTTCAACATCATCGGCGACGGTGACCTGAGCCAACTGGTCGACGTAACTTAGAATCGAACCAAGATGCTCGGCCGCGGCGTCGGCTTGGTTGTCGGTTAGCTCCAGCCGAGCCAGTTTGGCGACGTGGTGAGCGGTTTTACGATCGATGGGATCGGACATTTGCGGTTTACCCTTGGTCAAAAAAAAGGCTCAGCAAAAGCGCTGAGCCAATTCGAATCTAATTTTCTCGGTCGCCGTCGCTACTTCGTCGGCAATGCGAATGGCTTGGCCTTGACCGCTTTGCGGATCGCGCCGCTGCGGATGCACTGGGTGCAGACCTTCATGTGTTTATTTCCACCCTGCGGCAACGCGACGTTGACTCGCTGCAGGTTGGGGCGAAACTGGCGACGCGTGATTCCGGTTTTCTTGGTACCGACACCGCCCAAGTACTTGGCCTTACCGCGCGTTTCAACCGAGTTGCCCATCTGAGGGCCTTTTCCACAAACTTCACAAACGCGAGCCATGACTGATTCCGCCTAAATTTCCGCAAGATTACTTCAAAAACGAGGTCGCACAGTATATCAACTGCCGCGAATGTGACAACGGCCAAAAACACGGCGTTTCATGAGCGTTTTCGAGGATTTGGCGGTGGTTTTGTGAGATCATCTCGGGTTCGCCCGCGAGGCAAGAAATCCAGACATCCCAGGATCGGTCACGACCGAGCGATCGGGGGATTCTTGGCCCCGGCTTTCAGCGAGCCGCATCGCTCGATCGCGGCTTCGAAGGGCATCAGCCGCGCCCGCAGATCTGGGTTCTTGCGGAACCAGGCCATCACGATTAGCTGCAGGTTCATGTCGAGCACCGATTCCGGGCTGCGTGCCCGAGCGACGGTCGCTTCGCCCAAAACCGTGGCCGCGGCATCGGCGTGGCGGGGTGACTGTGGTTCGAAGGTCGATCCCACCAGTTGCCCGGATCTTAACACCAGCCAAGCGGTGCGGTTTTTGGTCGCCGCAACCGGTAGGACACCGTTGAGCAGCGTTTGAGATTTTCGCAGTGCTTCCAAACGGCGCCCGAGCCAAGTCAGCTGTTTTAGGTAATCGCGCAACACGGTCGCTCGTTCGAACGACTGTTTCGCGGCAGCCGCGTGCATGTCGTGTTCTAATTTACCAAGGACGGATAAATCACGCCCCTCCAAAAAGTCGAGCATCTGATCGACGTTTGATCGGTAGTTCGACAAACTACATAAACTCGCGCACGGACCTGGGCAGGTGCCCAGTTCGAACCGAATGCACTTGGCTGACTCAGGATTGTCAAACAACATCGGTTGGTTGTTGAACGAGAACGGCGTTTTGTCGGGGCAGTCGCGGAGGTGAAAGACTTGGTTGAGCGCGTTGACGGCGGCACGCAAATCCCCGGAGCCCGCGATCGGTCCAAAGGCGTGAGACAAACCAGGCGAGATCCGACGCGCGAATTTTGCGTTGGCCGCTGAACCTGCGGTCACGCCAACGAAAGCCGGTTGTCGCCGAGTCGGCTGGCCTTGTTTATTAAAGTCGGGGCGCCAACGACAAATCAGTTCTTGCTCCCGAATGAGCGCCAGTAGTTCGTCGGCCATTGGCTCCCAGACTAGTCGCTTGCTGTGTCGCCGAATTCGTTCCGGCTTTGGATCGGGATGCGTTTTGGCAAAGTAGGACAACAACCGCTTTCGCAGCGATTTCGATTTTCCCACGTAGCAAATCTGGTCGTTCGCATCGAGCCAGCCGTAAACGCCAGGCGTTAGCGGACAATGGTCATGCAGCATGGCGCGAGCTTCCATGCGATCGTCGGGTAAGTCAAACGTTTGAACCCGGCGGCGCGTTTGCTGTACCAGCAGTGAAGGCCCGAAGCCAGCAAACTGGCTGGTCGGTCGCTCGATCGCTGGAATAAGCAGGCTGGCCATGGGGTCCGTCCCAAGCAAACGCGGAAGATAAAAGATTTGGGTCGCATGTATTTTGCCGATTCGTGGGCTCCTTGGCAAACGCGTGACAGCATGTGTAGCGCATCCATCACGAGGTTCTACCTTCTCGGACACCCCTGCTGAGACGCTTGGGCCAGTATTTTGGGCTAGGAAGTTTGCGAAATGACCCGAAGTCAGGAAATATTCAAGAATTCACTCCCGTCGCGTCGATACCTTCAGTACGCCCAAATGGGAAGGTGGAACACGGATTGTTCTGCATCAGGATTGAAGTGATGGCTTGGCGATGGAGCGACAAGCCATCACTTTTTTTATGCGCCATTGGCGACGGCCAAGCTACTGACTTCAGTGACCTCAGCCAGATTAGGCCAGCTCGAGGGCATGGGTGAGCCAATTTCGCTACTCGAATGAGTCACGCCCAACCGCGATTTTTGCAATCGCCTCTCAACGCGATAGACTGATTGCATGTCGATCGTTCCTCAGTCGTTTGTGATCAAAGATGATCCGCGCGGGCAACCGCCTCGCAAGCCACGGTATCAGCCGATGCTGTTGGCCGTGGTGCCACTGAGTATCGGGATCCTCATCGATCGATGCTTGGACCCGGCGTTTGCGAATTGGGTGCTGTCAATGATTGCCGCCGGAGCCGCGTGGTCATTACTCTTTTGGATGTCGGCCCGGAAGTCGCAGCCAAGCTCATTGCTGACTTCACTGTGTTTGATTGTTTGGCTGGCCGCAATTGGCGGGGCATGGCATCACGTTCGCTGGAACTGGTTTGCTCACGACCATATCGCCGCGTATGTGCAGGGGGGACCGGAACGCTGTTGCGTGCGAGGGACTTTGCTGTGCGAACCTCGGAAGACGATTCAAGCCGAAAGCGATCACGAGATTGACCCGCTGCAATCACCCGAGCGCACTCGACTAGTCGTTCGGGTGAGCGATATTCGCGACGGCCGCGAGTGGCTCAACGCGAGCGGAGTCATCGACCTGATCGTGCACGCACCCGTGACATCGATTCGCGCAGGAGACCGGCTTCAGGCTGTCGGCAAGCTGGTTGGGATGCGTCCTGCCACCAACCCGGGGCAGTTTGATTTTCAAACCTACATGCGATCTCGCGGGCGATTGGCCAATATGCACGTGTATCACGCTCAGTCGGTCGCGGTCATCCAGCGAGCCAATCGTTGGTCAGCTGGTACTTTGCTTTCGGCAGTTAGACAACGTTTCAACGCGGTGGCATGGCGTTTGATTGACGCCGATGAAGTCGGCTTTGCAACGGCGATTCTGATGGGCAATCGGGAGCACCTTTCACCTGAACGTCGAGCGGTATTTTTGGAAACCGGAACGGCTCATTTGCTTGCGATTTCTGGTTTGCACGTGGGGATTTTGGCGGGGTCGATCTTTTTGCTGTTTCGACTGGGATTGGTTAGTCGTCGTAAGTGTTTGCTGGGAACGATTGCGTTCGTGTTTTGTTACGCGTGGTTGGTCGAGTTCCGACCGACGGTGTTGCGTGCTGCCGTGTTGATTAGCCTGTACTGTCTCGGGCGTTTGGTTTGCCAACGAGGGTACTCTTTCAACCTGCTGGCCGCAGCGGCTTGGATCGTGCTGATGATCAACCCTAGCAATTTGATGAGCGTTGGCCCGCAGCTCTCGTTCTTGGCCGTGGCGACCCTTGCCTTTTGCGGCCCGTGGATCTGGTGGCCACGCGACACCGATCCGATCAAGCAACTCGTTGCAAGAACACGGCCCGGTTGGTTGCGAGGACTCAACCATGTCGGTAGAGGCTTCCGTGCGACGGTGTTGGCGAGCGTTTTGATTTGGTTTTTTGCGGCACCACTGGTCGCGTTTCACTTTCACTTGGTCGCGCCGATTGGATTGGTTTTGAACCCGTTGTTGATGTTACCCATGGCGGTCGGTTTGTACTCGGGAGCCGCGACGCTGCTGCTGGGCGTCTGGGCCGACTGGCCCGCGGTGTGGTTTGCATGGGTTTGCGAGTGGACGTTGGGGTGTATCGAAGCGACGATCCAGTTTGCTCAGGGTTTGCCGATGAGTCATTTCTGGACGGCCGGCCCGTCGGCGGTGTCGTTGGCCTGTTTCT
Organism: uncultured Pirellulaceae bacterium; assembly: GCA_964558755.1. Classification (GTDB taxonomy): domain Bacteria; phylum Planctomycetota; class Planctomycetia; order Pirellulales; family Pirellulaceae; genus Mariniblastus. Next base: position 2,326 of record CAZLFF010000076.1, on the reverse strand, counting down.
ACGGCGGAGTCTTGGTGCTGAGTGTATTTCCGCCAACGCGATTGCCGGGCCGCTGGGTGGGTGCATTCGGACTGCTTTGGTTGGTGTTCGGCTGGGCTCTACCAAGTCAATTATCTTATTCGAAATCAATTCGACTCGAATCCACCCGCCCGCCAGCTCTTACGTGTACCTTCATCGACGTCGGGCACGGGACGAGTGTGCTCGTGCAGGACTCGGTTGGACAGAATTTGCTGTACGACTGCGGCTCGTTCGGATCATCAAAATGGGGCGCCCAGAATATTTCGGGCACGCTTTGGGCGGAAGGTATCGTGCATCTAGACGCGGTGATTCTGTCACACGCGGACGTCGATCACTTTAACGCGTTACCAACGTTGTCACGCCGTTTCTCCATTGGCGCGGTTTACGTGTCGCCCCAAATGCTGGGCAGTGATTCTCCTGCGGTTCATTCGGTGTTCCGGCAGCTATCCGAGCGATCGATTGACGTGCGCACATTGCTTGCTGGCCATGGCAGTTGTGAATCCGGTGGCTTGCAAGTAGAGGTCGTTGCCCCAACCACCGCGGCTTTAGGTTCCACAGATAATGCAGATAGCGTAGTGATCCGAATCGAAGCGGACGGTCAGAGCGTGATGCTGCCGGGCGATTTGGAAGCTGAATCGTTGGTCGCATTATTGTCCCGCCCGGAAAATGATTGTGACGTTCTGATGCTGGCCCATCACGGCAGCCACAACAGCTTGCCCGAGCAATGGGTGGCGTGGTCGACGCCCAAGGTCATTGTCGCTAGCTGCGGTCGCGGTCGGTTGAGACGAGACGTTGCAGATGCCATGCACGAATCGGAGGGCAAGTTCTTTCGCACCGACAAAGATGGTGCGGTACGAGTCACGATGTCAGCTGGTTCGATCGAAGTACAAACGCACTCGACGGGGCAATGGGTGAATCGCGGGGCGGAATAGGAAGTTAGATTCGAGTTTGCGGTAGTGCGGCGCGATGTTAGCTCCTAAAACGCGCTTCGCGTCCCTGAACCAAGGCGTCTTTGCGTTGGGGCAAATCATAACAGCGATCTAAGTCTCGTCGCTGGTAACGTACTGGCGATTGGTGACGACGATCGCGCCGATGATGAGGCAGGTGGTTCCGATGATCGCCAGCACGGTCAAGGACAGCCAATCGGGCCATGCGGGTCCGTAGATTGATTCGAACTCGGCCTTGTTGTCTGGGATGAACCAGCCGAGCCAGCTAATGCCGAGCGATTGCAGATGAAAACGTACGGTTAGTTTGTTGACAATTGCCGGCAGCGTGGCAAAAAACACGTCCGAGATAATCAAGTACGCTGCCGCGATCACCATCGCTCGTTTCAGCAAGATCGTTCCGATCATGGAAAACACCGCCGCGTACACAAAGCTGGCCAGTAAGTAGATCAGTACCAATGAAAACCAACTGCTCATCGGATCCTCTAACGCGAGGTGTTGGTTGCAAACTGCTAGGCAAATGGACATCGCCAGCACGGACACCACAAAGCTAACCAACGCGGATGTCAGGTATTTGCCAAGGTAACACGCGATTCTTCCACCGGGCCGGCTGGCGAGGTAGCTCCAGCTCTTGTTTTCTAGTTCCGCGTAGATGTTTGACGGTGCCCATAGTAGCAGTGTCAGGACGCATACGAGCGAGGTAAGGAATACCGTAACAAAAAGCGGGACACCCAACGCCGCCGCGACCGGGTCAGATACGTCAACGGCAACCAACTGCGGGCCGCGAATCAGCAGCAGCATCATCGCACCGGGAAACAAAGTCAGCAGCGCGGATACGGCCAAGCGTTGTGGCGTCAGTGAACGGGCGAGCTCGAACTGGCATGTCGCCAACGATCCGCGTAACCAATGGATCATCCTAACACGCTCCCGTCTGTGCCGCGTTTCATTTCGCCACGGTGAACTTTCAGCAACGTGGCGAACAAGGTCTTTAGTGAATCGTCCGTTGAGGTTAGCTCCCACACATCCACTTTTGCCGTATGAATCGCGTCGGCAAAACTCTGATAGAGATTGGATGCCGAGCGTGTGGTGATTCGTAGTTGCTGCCCGCTCTGATCAAACTCGATCGACTCAAGCCGACACTCCTTAACCAAGACACCCGCCAGAGCCGCCGGGTCCGAGCAGCGGATGTCGAGCGTAAACGGCGAGTCGGCCAGAATCTGGTGGACTTCTTCCGGCGTGCCCGACGCCAGCAGACGCCCGCCCGAGATCAACAGAAAGGACGGATGAATCGCCTCAATCTCGTGCAACACGTGACTCGCGAGAATCACACTGTTGCCCTTCTCCATCCAGCCACGGACATAGTC
>CAZLFF010000075.1:4349-17010 GCA_964558755.1 uncultured Pirellulaceae bacterium | reverse complement strand
GGGCCGCGGAGGCTGGGCATCGCCCATGGTGTGCAGATCGACCACCGCCGGGGCACCACGTGATCACCAACTCCGACAACCGTTAAAGTCCAACATTTGTCCCGCCGTGCCAGCACTTTGCAGTGCTAGAAAAATGGCAAATTTCTGACCAAGACCCGGGTGTCCCCCGCGAACTGATGTCAGTCAAAAACCGGTAACTCCGACCTTTGGGGCTCTCGACCGGTAACGCGTTGCCCCACGCTCGCAACGATCTAAAATCAGGGCGAACACAAATTCTAGGTTTCACGAAGGCACCCGCGTGGCAGCATCTAACTCAGTAGCGGGCGATCATCTGGTCGTCGACCTAGGCTTGTACCGTCATCATGGAATCAGTCTAGGGAACCGCCAAGTCGTGCATTTTGGGCGCGGCGTTCACGACCTAGCCAATGCTTGCATCGAAGTGGTCAGCGAAGCGGTGTTCTGCGATGGCCGGCCGATCGCTGTCCTGCAGTCGCCGGCGACCTTCGCAGCGGACGAGATCGTCGCGCGGGCGCTCAGTCGTGTGGGCGAGAAAGGCTACGCACTGTTTGACAATAATTGCGAGCATTTTGTGAACTGGTGCCGCAGTGACAAACCTTTTAGCGAACAGTCGACGCTGTTCGAGACCGTCATTCGCCAGACGGCGGCGATCGGCAGCCGCGGTGCGGTTCGAAAAGTAGTTGCCACCAACGCCACACGCGCCGTCGCCGGTCGATTGCCGATTCTGTTGGCACGCGGCACCGCCATCGCAGCACTTGCGGCCGACGCCGCGCAGACGGCTACTGAATTCGCGGCCACGTCACTGGGTAAGGACCAACGCGAATCCAAACGCGCGGGCCGCAGCGTCGGTGCCGCGTCGTCAGCCGGGATCGGGTTCGCCATCGGAGGCCCCGCAGGAGCCGCCGCCAGTTTCGCTTTCTGGGCCACGGGCCAAGCCATCGGTGCTCGCTTCTTTGAGCATAGCAAGCAAGCGATCGAACAATCGCTCGCTCGCCGAAGTTCAGAAGATGCTTAGCGGCCGGCTCGCGATGTGCCAGGCTCAATACCGCGTGGCAAGTCTTTCGCTATGGTTCGGGAGGGAACGCTGAGGCAGATAGATCACAAGGGAGGAACGAGAGCCAAAACTCCGTGCCCTCTGTGTTTTTTTTCGTGCCGTTTATTTGGCTTACGATTTCGGGAGCTCAAAACCAAGTGACTATACGGCTGTCGCCGGCGGCTGCATTTCGCCCAAGAACGGGCGAGGGCGAGAAAGCAGAAATACAAAAACCCCGGCAAACAGAAGTCTGCCGGGGCATGCAAAAGCAAAAAGTGACCCCTACGGGACTCGAACCCGTGTTGCCGGCGTGAAAGGCCGGAGTCCTAGACCACTAGACGAAGGGGCCGGGCACTGTGTTTTTGCAATCTTTGGGTGACGATGGCCAGCGAACAAAGGTTCGCTCACTGATCACTCGATTGCAGGGCAGTAGAGTAACCGCTGGCCGTAAGAAGGGTCAATACCATGCTTTGGGCTACCGCGATATTTGCAGTAGTTTCATCAGCACGGCTGGCCAATCACCGACTCGATGCAGAGATTTTTCGGCCTCTGCGACCAGCTGCTACAGAAATTTCCGCCGTTTGACCTCGATTTGTGCGGGATTTCGTTCGAAAGTGGCCAAACAAGACACGCTCACTAGTCAGCTATGAACGGCTGTCCGGAGGGACTGGGCCTGGAGTCGCGGTGGTTGCGTCGTCTGCGTTTGTCTGCTGATCAAACCGGTCGTTGTTGGCTCGAACGATCGCGTCGTAAACCTCGCGACGGTGCACGGGAACCTCGCGCGGGGCCTCAATCCCCAAGCGGACCTTGTCACCACGGATTTCGACAACGACGATCGAGATGTCATCATTGATGACGATGCTCTCGTTTTTCTTGCGTGATAGAACCAACATTTCGTGTTCCTTTGCTCTCAGGCTGGCTCAAGGTACCCGCCAAAATCCTTTTGAGCACACCGTTCAACGATGTCGGCATGCCTTCAAATGTGGCTCCTCGTAACAAATCAGCCCTGATTTACTTTAGGTAGGCCGCACCAAGAGTCAACTTGGCGAAACTCATCGCGGTACCGGATTCTTAGGAAAAACAGCTTTCGACCGAATTTGGTAGGTTGAACTCCCTCAATAGGAGGCTTTTTGCGTTATTCCACTCAGCGAGTGTCCCCCCGGCTGGGTGTCGGAAAAGGTCAGGATTCGCTCAAAAAACTAACAATTTTCCGGCGGCGCTGGAGTCTATTTGTCCCTCGAATGCTTGGGTCCCTGGCTTTCAGGAGGCGTTTCCCGGCACGTGCTTGCTGAATTCAGCATGAGTCTCCAGCCGGCTGGTGGGAGATCGACACCTTGGCCGAAAACGGTACCGCTGTGCCGCGCTTACGGCGGGCCACCGCAACTCAGTTCATGCAGGATGGTTAGCTGCGGTCGCGCCTGGCCCAGCGAGATTGGTTGCCCCTTCGTAACCTAGTTGTCCCCTACTCAAGGACGCGGTGGCGCCTGGCAGGTTCGGCGCGGTGTTTCGCCCAGCGACAATTTGTCGACCACGAATTCGGTATGCCTCATTCATCCCGTTGGCTGGCTGGCTATAATCGGAGGGTCGACTGCAGTGTCCCAAACCTTTCAGAGGCTGAACACGATGACCCAACCGATGGCCGAGATGACAACTCAAACGAGCACCACGGTGTTTTCGCTGCGTACCGCCAACGCAATGCTGCCGCTCGTTCGCTCGATCACCCGAGACGTCGTCGAGTTGTCCGCGGAAGTCGCCAACATGCGACAACGGCTACACGATCTGGGTGCCGATGCCTTGGAGGGCGGAACCGACGGAGAGCAACCGGATTTGTACTCGACTGAGCTGGACGCGATTCGTGAGTCGACCGAACGGCAGTCGGACCGCATCAAACAATGTGTCGCTGAGCTGACCCAGTTGAACGTTTGGCCCCGCTCGTTACTGTCGGGCTACGTCGATTTCCCGGCCGTGCGTGAGGGCAAGGACGTGTGTCTGTGTTGGCGATTGGGTGAGCCGGAGGTCATGTATTGGCACCATGCTGACGAACCGTGCAGCAGCCGACGTCTGGCCGACCTGTCGCTCATTCGCCAGTCGGGAAACATCAGCGATTAAGATCTCAGTTTCAGTTGCGGCCTATTCGTGCTCGTTGCCGCGTCTCTGCTTCCTCGTTGACGCTCGTTCTCATGCCGCTCTTTGACACCCACGCTCATTTGACCAACGAGCAATTGCTTCCGCAGTTGGATGCCATTTTAGCCACCGCTCGTGAAGCAGGCGTGGTTGGTATGACCGCGATCGGCACCGGTCCACAGTCAAGTGCCCAGTGCGTCGAACTGGCGGATCAAAATAATGACGTCTGGGCTTCGGTTGGCATTCACCCGAACGATTGTCGCGACTCCACCGAGGTAGACTGGCGTGAAATCACTTCGTTGGCCAGCCACCCGCGAGTCGTCGCGATTGGTGAAACGGGTTTAGATCGCTATTGGGATACCTGTCCCATCGAGGTTCAGCGCGAATGGTTTGCGCGGCATATTGATTTGTCTTTCCAGACAAACAAGCCGCTGGTGATTCACATGCGAGAGTGCGAGCAGGATATTCTGGACATGTTGCACCAACATGCCCGTGATGGCCACATCATCGGCATCATGCACTCGTTCACGGGCTGCCAAGCGACGGCCGATCAGTGTTTGCAACTGGGGATGTACATCAGCTTCGCCGGGATGGTGACGTTCAAAAAGTCGGACGACCTGAGAGCCGTTGCGGCAACGATTCCTGCGGATCGAATCCTGATCGAAACTGACGCACCCTACCTCTCGCCCCACCCACGGCGCAGCCAACGCCCAAACGAACCGGCGTTGGTGCAGCACACGGCGAAGTGCTTGGCCGAAACACGTGGCGTGACGGTGGCAGAAATTGAAGCCATCACAACCAACAACGCGCGACGCGTGTTCGGGTTAGACGAGCGATAGATTGACCGCGGTGATTGACGGCGGTCACTCCAGCCCCAGCGATTGCAGGAACCTAGCCTGCACTTCGACGTAGGCTTCGATCAATTCTGCCGGAGAGGTTTCGCTGCGGCTGGAAACTTGTATCGCTTCCGCTGTGACGTTGACTCGGGTTGGTGAATCGGCCAGTTCGATTTCGCACCAAGTGACGTCTTTGTCGTAGTCGATTTTTACGGTGGATGGATCCGCGTCCTCCACGCAATCCACGATCGCCTCGACATCCAAGCCACCGGGCACGGTGACCTCAAGCGTCGAAAACTCCGCACCGAAAACTTCTCCGAACGCGTCGCTTGACAAAACGCTCGGGTCGGTGATGCCACCCACACAGCGGCGCCACGTGACCTTGCCCGGACGCTCGTCGTCGAGCGTCAAAGAGATTTCGTAATTAAAACTGGGCGTCGTGATCACACCCACGCCTTCCTCAGGTTCGGCCACCTGCAGTTCCTTGCGTTTTAATCCGAATCCGGATCGCAGTGCCGAGAATCGCTTGTCCAAATCCGCATCGATGTCACCTTTGGCCAGTTGCGTCACGTATCGCACATCGCCGGGGCTGGTTGATGTGGGGACTCGACCGCCCTTGGTAAAGCCTTTGAGTTCTTTAATGGGCGTGATCGTTTCACTGACCAGTTGGACTTCTTCGGAGGCAGACATCGGCGGCAATCATTGAGAACAGAACGTCTTGGTGAATACGATTGTGTGGCGAGTTGGTCGATTGCACAACAGGCCACCTGCGTTGCCGCTCATGCGGCGGTTCGCTACGATCATCGTTGGCCCTTAGAGGCAAATCTTCGTTCTCGCGATCACGATTTGCGATTCCAACGACCCCCTGTTCGCAACCGACCTATGTCTGAAAAACCCGAGCCCACTCCTCCCAGCGACCAAGCGACTCCGGATCGCCGCGAATTTTTGGGACACGCATCGGCGGGAATCGCTGCCGGTTCGATCGCCGCGAAAGCCGGTGCGGCTTCTGGCGATGACGGCAACGATCTCTTCCAGCCAGAAGATTACTGGGCCGAGCGCATGCGGGCTCCTGATGATGGTAAGCGATACGGTTGGTTTATCGACACGCGTCGTTGCATTGGCTGTCATGGCTGCGAAGTTTCTTGCAAGGCAGAGAACGATGTGCCACTGGGTAACTACATCCGCCAAACGTTTTACAAAGACGTCGGCGAGTACCCGAAAGTCGCGCGGATGTTTTTGCCGATGGCCTGCCAGCATTGCGAGGACGCTCCGTGCATCAAAGCGTGTCCATGCGGAGCGTTAAACAAGGGCGGCGGCGGCAGCGTGGTGATCGACTACGAAAAGTGCTGCGGCCACGCGACCTGTGTCGAAGTCTGTCCGTACGGTGCGATATACATTGATCCGGTCGCCAACCAAGCGGTCAAGTGCCACAACTGCTACCATCGCGTGGACGAAGGCATGGACCCCGCATGCGCGACGACCTGTCCATCGGACGCGATCTACTTTGGCGATCTGAATGACCCGCAGTCCAAGGTCTCGGTCGCGATGACGGCCGCCGAAGAGCAGTCGCTGGACCTCGTTCAGCTTCGTGCGGACAAAAACACCAAGCCTCGAATGTGGTTCGTCGGTGACGCACCGGCCGAGGTTGAGCCGCGGGTTCCAGTCGAGGGCGAATCGTACAACAACGATAGCTACAACATTTACAACTGGAAAGAGAAGCAGTAGCCCGGTGTTTTCATCCGTGCGACCGCTCAACCAACGGAGTTAATCTCCGCCCGACTTAGTTTTCTCTCAGCTCGATCATGAAAAATTCCTCTCGCCGCAAGTTTCTCTCTCTCGGTGCTGCCCTTCTCGCTACACCGGTCGCCACGGCTGCTGCTGCCGAGGACGACAAGCTGCCCAAGAAAAAAGTCCGCCCGGATCAAGGCATCGACATGGAGAAATGGTTGCGTCTCAAGGGGGAAGACTACCCCGACGGAACCGAGAAAACGCCCGGCGTCTGCAAGTTGCCCGGCCCCAATGCGAAACGCAACTGGCCTGACCCCGACAAGTACAAAGGCACCAAAAAAGTTCCCGGTATGTGCCAGTTATGCAGCACAATTTGCGGCATCGTGGGCCATGTCAAAGACGGTCGGATTATCAAGCTCGAGGGCAACCCCAACGACCCCAACAGCCGCGGTAAACTCTGCGCGCGCGGGCAGGCGGGGCTGAACCACCAGTATCATCCCGAGCGACTGCTGTACCCGCTGAAACGGATCGGCAAACGCGGTGAGGGTAAATGGAAACGAATCACTTGGGACGAAGCCCTAACCGAGGTCGCGGACCGTCTGAAGAAGACGCGCGAAACGGCGCCGGAAAAATTTGCATTTCACCAAGGCCGCCAACGATCCAAGGATGCGTTGAAGCGTTTTTTAGATGCGTTTGGGACCAAAACCCAGCTTTCACACCGCAGTTTGTGCAGCGGCAACCGCCGTGCGGCGAACTTGTCCTTCTTGTGGGAAAGTGATTGGGATCTGAACGACGTCGAGCACAGCAAGTATATTCTGAACTTTGGTAGCAACGCCTTTGAAGCTCATCAGGGGCATATCCCGTTCGCCACGCGAATCCAAAACGGTCGCTACAACAACGGCGCAAAGATGGTCACCTTTGACGTGCGTCTATCCAATACCGCTGGCGCCAGTGACGAGTGGTTCGCACCGTTTCCCGGCACCGACGGCGCTGTTGCCCTGGCGATGGCCAACGCGATTTTGACCGAAGGTGTTTACGATGAGGCGTTCATCAACGGCTGGACGACCAGCAGTATCGATGAGCTAAAACAGCACTTGGCCGAAAACACTCCGGAGTGGGCTGAAGGCGTCTCGGGTGTCCCGGCCGCCGACATTCGCCGAATCGCGCTTGAGTTTGCCGCCGCTGCACCGGCTGCCACGACGATGTGCAACCGAGGCAGTTCGGCTCACCTGAACGGCTTTTACAACGACCGGGCCATCCAGTTGCTCAACGCGCTCGTCGGCAGCGTTGGTCAGAAAGGAGGTTGGTGCTGGTCGCCATGGGGTGGGTTGGATCCGGTCGTTAAAACGCCGCCGATGCCCGCCAAGGCAAGCACTTGGAGTGTCCTCGAGGATCCGCCGGAGTTTCCGCTGGCGAACGTCTGGCGTCGCATGCGTGTGGGCGAAATCATCTACCTGTACTTGCAGCAGGGTCGCGGCGAAATTGATTGTTACATGACTTATAACTTGGACAGCCCGCTGACATGGCCCGAGGAAAGTCTGACCAAAGACGTGTTGGGTAACGAGGATTTGATTCCGTTCCATGTTTGCATTAACCCGTTCTATAACGAAACCGCCCACTACGCCGACATCGTCCTGCCGTGGACGACCTACATGGAACGTTGGGACCTAGATGCCCGAGGTAGCTACAACCTGCGTCCGTATGTTGGTCTTCGAACGCCGATGGTTAAACCGTTGGGCGAAGCACGTGACGTGCGAGATTTCTTCCCCGAGCTGGCTCGAAAAATCGGCGGCGGCATGGAGAAAGCCTACGAGTATGGATCGACCGAGGACTTCATGCGGGAGTGGGCCTCGAGCGTTCCCACGAATCCGGAAACCGGCAAGGGTGGCCTTGATCGCCTGCTGGACGAGGGCGTCTGGGAAGACACAACGCGTGACCCGTTTTACGAACCCTTCAACCAGCCGCTGTCTGACGAAGACATGGCTGGTGCGGACGTGGACCCGGCCAGCGGCATCATCACCAAGGATGGGCTTGGTATCGGGATCATGATGGATGGCAAACCGGTTCGGGGTTTTAAAACGCCCAGCCGCAAGTTCGAAATCCGCAGCGTGTTCCTTAGTCAGATCGGGATGAACAAAGACTGCAGCGATCTGATCCAAGCCAGCGGGATGACCAAAACCAAGAACCGACCCGCTCAGCACGAGGGCCACGAGCAAGAAATTGAGCAGATGCCGGTCTGGATGCAGCCCAAAGAACATCAAGGTTTGAACGAGAATGAACTGATCATGACCTCGTTCAAGTGGAACGTACACAACCATGGCCGGACCATGAACTTGAAATGGCTGGCGGAAATCGTGCACTCCAATCCTGCGTGGATGAACCCAGCAACGGCCACGAAGCTGGGGCTTAAGGACGGAGACTGGATCGAGCTGACGTCTTACTTTTCACAAATGCTAGAAGAGAAAATGCCGAATCTGACTCATGGTCAGCGCGACGAAACTGGCCGGATTGTTTCGGGACGTATGCGAGTTCCCATCGTTACGATGCCGGGAATTCATCCTGCCGCGATCGCGATGAGCAACAGCTGCGGCCACTGGCAGTACACCGACGTGGCGAAGGCGCAAAAAACGCCGCAAGAGCAGCTGACCAATCCACCGGACGATCGAGGTTACATCACCGGTAGTGATCCCGTCACGTATCAGGATCCGGACTGGCAAAGAAACATGTGGTGGGAAGACAACTCCAACGGCGACCCAGCCAAGTGGAAGCAGAACACGGGTAACGGCTGGAACCAAAACCAGATCATGCCAATCGCGCCAGATCCAATCACGGGGCAGCAGGCATTCCACAGCACGGTCGTGGCCGTAAAAAAGATCGGATAGCAAACCAACGCGTTCTAAGTCGTGTCGCCAAAGTACTCATCGCTAAAGTGCTCATCACGTTCCAAGTGATGCCCGCAAAAGTAGCCATCACGTTACACGTGATGCCGCCGAAGCCAGAAAACGATCGGCACAGTGGTCTAACCGAAGCCGAAAAGGCGCGGGGTAGGCCCTTCGGATACCGAGGACAAGGTCTCTAATTGACGTGAATTAGATGGGCGACCGCGAATGCTGGTTCGCTTGGAAAACCGAATCGATTGGTTTAACTGGCTTGGATGCGAGGACATCATGCGGAGCATGATGACTACTTTGCTTCGCCCAACCCTTGACGAATGAAAACTTGTCGAGACCTCCCGCGAGTCAGACGAGTGATCGCTGGCGCGTGGATTGGGTTCGGTTGTTAACCGAACGGGTCTTCGTCGTCTTCGGTCGGCTCTTGCATATCTTCCTCGGCGTCGTTGGAGTCATCGTCGCCTCCGAACGGATCGCCGCCGTCATCTGAGCTGTCTTTGTCCGGGTCGCTGCCGCCAAATGGGTCACTGTCGTCGCCACCGAAGGGATCTTCAGAGTCGCCGCCAAACGGGTCCCCGTCGTCGGCTCCAAACGGGTTGCTGTCGTCGTCCGGCGTTGGCGTGTCCATTCGCTCTTGCCCGTTGCTCTTCGAGTTAGAACCGCTTGCCATCGAGTCTTTGGTTGGTTCGTCGCCGTGGAAGAACGGGCGACGACTGGCGACTTCACGCAAGCATTGGACGACCCCGGTTTCGGTGGCTAGATAAATGCGATCGGTCTGATAGTTGTTCAGAATTAGGTCTGCTCGTCCGACCGGCACTCGGCTGGTGACCGACTTGGAGGATCGATCGATCGTCAGCAAGTTGCCCGAGCGGTCAAGCACGTACAGATTCTGTTCGCTCGCACCAGCAAACTTTTTCACGCCAGTCAGCGGTTTCTCCCAGCCCTTGGCCAGTTGGCCGGTGGCTGCGTCAACTTTGTATAGCCTGTAGTCGTTGGAGACTGCAAAAACGTAGTCGCCTAGCGGCACGGGCGAGTCAGGGATGCCGACGCCCAGTGAAATTTCCCACAGCGTGTTCCCACGGTCTTCGTCAATCGCATACAAGAAACCGTCCAGCGAACCCACGAACAAAGTGCCTTTACTGAACGTTGGCGAGGCAACAATCGCGTCATCTGACAGCAAACGATAGCTGATCGCGTGCTTCGCGTTGTCTCGCATCATCACGTTCAGTTGGCCCTCCCCCGTCGGCCACGAGATCGTCGTCGCGGTGACCAGCGGTTGCGCCGTGCCCTCGCCCGATGCCATCAACGCGTGTGAGCCGATGCCTTTCGATTCGATCGGGAACACTTCCAAACGCCCATCGGTCAGCGGCACCATGATTCGCGTGTCGGTCACCGCCGGTGACGAGCCAACCGAATACTTGCACGGCTTTGACCAGAGTTCTTTTCCTGTCGAGGCCTCTAAGCAGTAAACCGTCGAGCCGAGGACGGCGGCCACGTACGATTTGTTGACGCCCAAGCCGATGCCCGGCAGCCGGTTGAGCCCTAGCTGTCGAATGCTGTGCACCCACTGGGTTTTACCGCTGTCGGCGTCTAGTGCTGCGATCTCACCGCGGTTGGACATTGCGTAGATCGTGGCGGTCGGTTTCTGAAATCGTTGAACCTTGACCTCAACATCATCCTTGCCTCGTGCTTTGTGCAGTGCGATCAGGTACTCGCGGCGTGTTTCGGCCTGCCGCTCAGCGCCCTCGATGCCTAGTATTTCACCCCGCGCGTTTCGATCGAACTGGCTGATAATTTCGCGCCGGTTGCCGGCGGTTACCTCGAAGGTCGTCGTGGCCGAATTCTCATCAACAAACAGTTCCCAGTCGATCAGTTCGCTGGCGACTCCTACCGGAGCCTGTGATGACCATTCGACCATTAAACCGGCTCGATGGATGACCGCATCGGATGCTCCGACGGTGGATCCGGCAGACTGGCCAACGACGGGTGCGGTCACCAGCAGGCTAGCGCCCACGGCGAGCAAGGTCGAGACCCAGTAACGGTTGGTTGAGTGAATCGTGGACAGCATGAAAGGACACTCCAAAATCGCCTTGGACTGGCATGAACAAATGAGCCGGGGCTCGGTCGGGCGAGGATTGGGCGAAACGAAACTGCTCAACCGCTCAGTGATAGGCACCCTAGTTTAGCATCGCCTCTCGGCTGATGATGGCAAACGATTTTGCCGAATCTGCAAGTTTATCAATTTGTTGGAAATTGGTTGAGTTTCGGGATTCGAAACCAGGGCGATCCGCATTGCCCTTCGTAGGCTGCCGAAACCGTTACCAACGACTGTTAGGGTAAGTTCGTCCTGTAGGCGTCGGCAGCTGCATGAGCAATTCAGAGCACAATCTGATTTATACGGACTAGACCATCGATCAAACGATTTTTACGATATTGCCTTGTCACGGTCGGTTTTGAAAGTCGGCCAACGGTCTCCTACACGCCGCTGTCACCAAAAACACGGCGTGTCACAAAGCGCCCAACATTCGGACCGGATGCCAATCGCTATCGTTCGCTCCTTCGTTTGAACTGTCGGAATACTCGCCATGGGCCAGCCAATGCACGATCTCGCTGCCGTGGCCGACCAAATTTTGGGGTACGCGAACTTTTCCGACGGGCAGCACGACCCGACTTTTTTCCGCACACTCAATTTGTTGTTCGGACAGCTGGCGGAAAAAGATTCCAGTAAGCGTTCGGCTGATGCACCGCGGTCCGAGAACAGCGACAAAGGTACGCCCCCAACATGGCAGCAGTTTTATCATTACCTGGGCACTCGTTTAAGCGAGCTTCAATCGTCCAAAGAGGCGTTTCAAAACAGCCGCCAAGCCGCCTGTGTGCTGAAGATCACGTTCGAGCATTTGCTGCCAGCCTACCGCGTGCGTCACGCGGATTTGATCTATGACAAGTCCGACGAGTTTCTGTTCAACGCGTTCTTCGTCGGTCGATCGATTGAATGTGTCCTCCGCGAGGTCGTTCAGCAGCCCGATCGCTTGGCCGTGGAAGTGGATGAAGGGGCTCTCGCCGAAATTTCTGACAGCGCGTTTGCAAGTTTGAACGATTACTTGGGGCACCGTCCGGTCGCGGCACTGGAAACTCGCAAGATCGAGCCTTATGTCCGCGAGTGGATTCGTCCGGTGCCGTTGATGATTCGCGACGCGGGCTTGGTCGACGGCCAGTACCAAGCCATCATCCAGCGAGCGTTGGAAATCCTAAAGGAAACGGATCCGGGAATTTTGCGTGCGGCCTGCTTTGATCCAGATCGCTTGGCAGAACTGTCGATGGACCCGCGCGCGTTTGACTTTGACCATCCGGTGAACAAGCGACCCAACTACCACTTTGGTCAGTGGGATGAACACTCGGTCGACAACAGCGGCTATTTTACTCGGTTCGTCGTCCACGACGTGACGCTCGATTCGCTAATCGCTCGTGTGGCCGAACACGCGAGCGATCCGCAGCAAACCACCAACCACGAAGAAGTGCTTACCGAGGCGGGGGCGGTACTGGCGGGCACCATTTTGATGGCCTCGGGTGTTTCCGGTTTCGGCCCGGGGGCTCACGATTCCGAGACGACTATGGCGACGCTGCTGCCGGTGATCGCTGGCTATCGAGACCAGTTTTACACCGACCTGTTGCGCCGCTTGCCTGACGCTCATCGGGAACGTTTGCAGATTGAGTTAAAAACACGCCAGCAACCCTTTGGTGCTGCTCGGCAGGATTTGAACGCTAGGCTGTCGCAACGCCGCGCGTCTCAGTTGGTCAATTGCCGGGTTGCGTCGATTTATGCTCGGATGGGCTACCCTGAAACCGCCTTCGAGCAGCTTTCGGCCGTGCCAGTGACGTCGGCACGATTCGTGTGCCAGATCGATTGTCTGCTGGGCACGATTCGCTTGGCCATGCAAGACGGTCGCTTGCAAGAAGCCGTGGAAACGATCCCCGACGTGGTCGCGTTACTCAAACGCGGCATCAATTGCGGCGCGATCGTGGATCCTTGG
>CAZLFF010000075.1:0-4339 GCA_964558755.1 uncultured Pirellulaceae bacterium | reverse complement strand
AACTACAGCTTGTTCCCGGCGCTTGAAAACACGGTGCGCGATCACCGAGTGTTCGAGCTGGTCGATTTGGTCGAGCGAATTTTTGGAGCGTGCTCGGAGCTATGGAGTGAAGCGGCTGCGCGTGATGACGATGAGCTATGCAAGTCGGTTCGCAGTGACTTTTTGAACCTCGCTGAATGGTGGCGTCAATTCGCGGCTCATGAGGTCATGTCGGTCGAAGCAGCCGACTCGCTCGAAAGCTTCGAGGCGGCGCAGTTGGTTGCCGAGGCTTTGAATTTGTGGCACAAGGGCGGTGCGGCGGCGGGTGATATCTCATTCTGGTCGCAGCATGCGGTGCTGTTCGATTCTCCCAAAGCCTATTCGCTGGTAATCAGTGCGCTCATGCAGCGCGACGATTACCAGACCTCCAGCGCGTTGCTGATCCATTGGCTTAGCCGCGCCGATGAGATCCCGTTGCAGACGCCAGATTGTTCGTTTCATACCTTGGTCGACAACTGGATCAGCCACCAGCGTGAACTGTTGCTCGATTCCGCTCAGCCGCAACCGACCGAGCTGAATGCCAAGCTCGCAGCCCGCCCGGGTGATGCTCCCGCGAATCCGCTTGAACCTGAAACGCGCGAGGCAATCTGGGGCCGGATCCGAAAGTTTTATGATTACATCGAGGCCAATGCCGATCACTACTGGAGCGTCCCGAGCTTCCGCCTAGGCAATTCTGGCGGAGCAAAATTGGCGGACGACGAGTCGATCTACGAAGACGCTGGACAACACGACGACGATGACGAGAAGGTCCTGTTCAGTGCTGCCTATGATGACGTCACTTACACCGATTCAACCGACGACGGTGTCGAGGGTGATGTTTACGGCGAGGCCGACATGACCGACGAGGCGTTGGTCGCGGAGGTCGATCGAGTGCTCGACCGATTGGAGTTTTTAGAAACGGTTGCCGGCTTCTGGCGAGTCAGTGCGACCGTGCCGCTGCCGGTGACTCGCCGCGAGGATCTCACGCCGGCGATCGAACGCAGTCTGATCAGCCGACGCGATATTATTCTCAACTGGTTGGCACAATCGGTCAAACATCGTGATCAGTTGACCGAGCTTGTCGAATCGATCAACGAGTACTCGGTTCCGCAAAGTGGCAGCGATCACGACGCGATGCTTCGCTATGACGAGCACCGGGCCTATCGAGATGCGTTGCTTGAACAGGCGATTCATAGCAACATCGAAACGCAGAATGCGATCCGCTTGCTTAGCAGTGTTGTCCATGCGATCAACTATTTGGTCGAAGATCGGCAGTTTGGACAGGAACCGCCCGAAGGTGATGCCGCGGTGGTGAACACGACGCCAGAGGGAAAGGATGCCGAGTACGAATCGGATAATTCACGCTTGGTTAGGGTGTTTTCTGCGGTGCTACTTGAGGACCCTAAGCTAGTTGTCGAGCACTTTGAAAAATTCCTCGGCGTCTTGCATCGCTATCCGTTGCTGTACGTGCCGCTGGCTCGCGGTGGTAACCCCGGCAGTATCATCTGTGCTCGGACGCTGCAAACCCATTTGTTGGATTTGCTGCACCGATTGCCCGCGTTGGGTTTAATCAAAGAAACCCATGACTTGTTGCAAACGGCATTGCGGATGGAACGCGACAATCCGATCGGACAGGGAGCCGTCACTGAGTTTGATGAACTGTTTGAGGTGGGCTACACCGCGATGGTCCACACGCTGATCCGGTCAAGTAATCAATTCGAGGCCGACCTGTTGCGGGAGAGTTCGGGCGATCCGAGTGAGGCGGAATCTCAGGCGGAAACGCAGCTTTTCGAATGCATCGAGATGCTGACCAAGTCATTGTTGATTCAGTGGCTAAGTCACGGTAGCACGCTGCGATTGAGCGTGCTGGAAAAGGTGCTGGACTCGAAACCCGACGGGCCGTGGGAGCAGTTGGTTCAGTTTATTCAGCGTTACGGAAAAGGTTTGTTCACCCAGCACTTCATGCACGCGGGGAACGTTCGCGGTATTCTGCGACATGGCGTCGGTGACTGGTTGGCTCAAGCGGCCGGAGACCCACCGCAAGAACTGGACACGCGATTGTTTGAGGAGCTTGGTGGCGAAATTTCAGAAAAGAAAGCGGCATGGCATCTGACGATGATCTTGGAAGCCGTGATCGAGAACTACAACGAGTACCGAGACTACAACACGACAACGACCCAGTCCGATCAAGGTGATTCGCTGTACATGTTGCTCGATTTTTTGCGTCTGCGAGCCCGTTATGATCGCGTTGTTTGGAAACTAAAACCGGTCACCTGGGCGCATCGAATTTTGGTGCGCGAGCAAAAGAATGTGGTTGCACGGATGTGGCGGCGTTCGCTGATGGAACGAGTGGGAGACGAGGCGGATAAGTTTTCATCTTCGTACAACAAACTGCGGCAGAAGTATTCGATGCAGATGGCTTCGGTGGGGCGGCGGATCGAAGGTCGCTTCGTCAGCCAAATGCAAATCGATCGGTTGCGCTCGCAGGTGGGGCTCGCCATGGCGGACCCGACGGAGCGTCCCTCGCGCCGAGCGTTTAGCCGTTTGACGCAAGAAGCGCAGGCGTTTACTCGCAATACGACTGGCGTCGGCGTTGACTTGCCCGCTTGGCTGGCAGCGTTAGAGCACGAGGTCGACCAGTTTCACTTGCCGGCACGATTCCGAGACCTCGATCACCATCGCGGTGGATTGAGCGGTGCCCCTGCAGCGATTGCCGACCTGAGACAGCAATTGGAAAAGTTGCCCCGACCAGCTCCGCGGGAAAACCAATAGGTGGCGGAATACGTGGCGGAGCAAAGCTTTGTCGGGCGAAAATCGAAGCCGGACAAAGGCCCTGCCTTTTTCAACGGCGACGTCTAAAACAGCTCGCAATTGTTGTGACGGCAAGCAACAGGCCAGCGGTTGGTTCAGGGACGCTGCTTGCTGCCGGGCTGACTGACGTTGTGTTGTTTTGGCCAAGGTTGTTGACCAGCAACGCGGCGTCCCCCAGCACGTTGACGATTTGATCGGCATTGAAATCACCGTCCGACCAAGAGGTAACCGTGTCGCCGAGGTTTTGGACGACGGTCGCCGCGTCGATTAGCACGTTGACAGTTCCGTCCAAGTTGGCGTCGCCCAGTAGCGCACCCTTCTGACCGTTGGAGGTCTCGACGAGCGTCGTCACATGCAAGTCGTGATCGGCGAGCGTTATCTGGTTGTCGCCATCGAGGTCCAGTTGGGCCAGCGCTCCGCTGGCTAGCTGGTCTAGTTTTCCACTGTAAAAATCTACGTCGTCAACATCCACGTCACCGTCGAAATCAAAGTCGCCCAGCACGCCCGTCGGTTGCGTCAGCAGGTACACGAATGCGCCTTCACTCAGCGGCGCGCTTAGGGAGTTTCCTGATCCACTGACGTTGAAAACCAGCGGACTGTCGTCAGGCACCAAGGTGGTGTAAATCGAATTGCCGGTCAACGATTGTAAAACAGTATCACCATTGCCGCCGAACAAGGGGTTTCGCTTGTAACCCCGGGTGAGTAGCGACTGCTGAAAGTTTGTATCACCATTGGATGTGACGCCCAATTTGGGAGACAGCAAGGGGTCATCCGAAAGATTGATTAGCATCAAACTGCTGTGGTCGTCGTACTCGTTGCCGTGAGCATCTTCGCTGGACAAGAATACCGCGGCGATCGCATTTGCCGGTGCGTTGAGATTGATGTTGTCAAACAGCGGGTCGGTTGATGTTGCGTCTTCGAAGACTCCAAACGCATCCGCGCCGCCTTTGAGGCCCGGTAGATTTAGCGTGGTCGTTGGCGTGGCGATAAATGGGTTTAGAAATCCGCCGCCCTGACCACTATACGATTCGAAAGCACCCACGGTCATTGATGCCAGTGTTGGGTTGAGAGCGTTGGCGGCCACGACGACTCGACCGGGATCCGCGAACGCCCCATTGCCATTTTGCTGCCCGCCACCGACCGATGCGACTCCGCCGGCACCTTCGAATTTGGCGCCGCGAAACAGAATGGTTCCGCCAGCACCACCACCGCTGCCGCCTCCATCGCCGCCCAGTCCACCGCGTCCACCGGTTGCTCCTGCACCGCCGTCGCCGCCACTGCCGCCAGTTCCAGAGACAAATGACCCAATGCCACCGAATTCGCCGTCGTTTGAGATCGTGACGTTGGTTCCCAGCGGGCGGACCGTTTGTGGATTCGGTACGGCTGCTGATCCGTCGGCTCCGTTTGCTCGTACTTGCCCTGCGACGCGAATGACGCCTTGGGCTCGGATTTCAACGGCTCCACCGCCTGCTCCGCCTCTGGTACCGCGAATTCCCGAGGTGCCCTGAGC
>CAZLFF010000074.1:0-17130 GCA_964558755.1 uncultured Pirellulaceae bacterium | reverse complement strand
GACCGCGCGGGCGGCGAGCCTCTGGGTGTTCATTTTCATCACCGTGCCTGACGCGATGGTGACGCCCGCCATGATGACCGCGCCGGGGTAGACGACGACGTCGTCGGCGATTTTGGCCGTTGGATCGACGGTGGCCTGCTCGCTAACGCCCGACTGGTAACGATCGATTGGCGGTTTGAACCCTTTGGCAATCGCGACGAACGCCGCTTCCGGATCCTCAGCCACGATCGCGGGCTTGGTGAAACCGGCCTCGCGCAGCAGCGGCTCGGAGGTGACGACCGCCGCGGCGTCGCTGTGTAGAAATTTCTCCAATGCTTCGGCCGACGTCGCAAACGTCACGTCGGTTTTACCCGCTCGCGAGATCGACGCAGCGCCGGCGATCACGGGATCGTCTTTGCAGACGAGTGTTCCGTTCACCAGCTTCGCAAGCTCGCTAAGTTGCCTAGTCACGCAGGCATCCTTTCCTGACGGGGTTCGCATTTCGGCATTAAGTTTGGATCAACGGATCGAGAGGGTCCGCCATGAACTAACTTGTATGGAAATCCCGACTTTGCTGGAATAGCGATCCGAGTGAAACAAGGAGTTTTTCGAGAAAAGTACCTGGCACGGACCTCCGTTTAGCCTGCCAGCATTTCTAGCTCTTCCCAGCGAGCGTACAAACCGTCCAGTTTGGTTTGTAGTTCTGCGGCCGACGCCTGAGCTGCGGCGATCACGTCCCCCGGCTGCTGGTAAAATTCCGGTTGGCCCATTTGTTCATGAATCGCCGCCAGATCTGCCTCGACTGCTTCGATGTCGGCGGGCAGTGATTCAAGTTCCTGCTTCTCTTTGTACTTTAGTTTGCGCGGCCGATCGGCTGTTTGCTTGGAATCGCGCGAGCTGGTTTTTTCAGGCTGCTTGACTGGTTTGCTCGATTCCGCAGCATCCTTCGCCGCTCGCTGGCGTTGCCAGTCGTCGAATCCGCCAACGTATTCGTTCAGGCCGTCCGGCTCAAACACGATCGTGCTGGTGACAACGTTGTTCAAGAACGCGCGGTCGTGGCTGACCATCAGCACCGTGCCCGCGAACTCGATCAGCTTCTCCTCCAGCAGCTCCAACGTTTCAGCGTCCAAGTCGTTCGTCGGTTCGTCCAAAACAATCAAGTTCGTTGGCTTGGCGAACAGTTTGGCCAGCAGGATTCGGTTTCGCTCGCCACCCGACAGAAACTTGATCGGCGTCCGCGCCCGTTCGGGGGTGAACAGGAAATCTTGCAGGTAGCCCAGGACATGTTTTTTCGTGCCGTTGATCAGCAACTGGTCACTGCCCTCGCCCACGCTCTCTTGCACGGTTTCGTTGTCGTCCAGTTGTTCCCGCAGCTGGTCGAAGTAAGCGATCTGCAGATTTGTGCCCAGCTTGACTTTCCCGGACGTGGGTTCCAGCTGGCCCAGCATCACTTTTAGCAGCGTTGACTTGCCCACACCGTTGCGGCCGATGATGCCGATCTTGTCGCCACGCATCACGGTCAGCGAAAAGTCACGGAAGATGTCTAGGTTTTGATACTCAAACGACGTGTCCTCTAGCTGAAAAACCAAGTTGCCACTTCGCTGGGCTTCCTGAATCGCCAGTCGCGACGTGCCGACTTTTCCACGCCGATCCTGGTACTCTTCGCGCATTTTTTTCAGTGCTCGCACACGTCCTTCGTTGCGAGTTCGGCGGGCCTTGATTCCCTTGCGAATCCAAACTTCTTCTTCGGCCAAGCGTTTGTCGAACAGAGCGTTTTGTTTCTCTTCCGACGCGAGGGCCTGCTCCTTGCGCTGTAGAAAGGTCGGGTAGTCGCAGGACCAATCGAAGAGCCGACCGCGATCGATTTCGAGGATTCGAGTCGCCAGCTTTTGCAGGAACATGCGGTCGTGAGTCACGAACAGCAGCGCGATGCGTGACTTGAGCAGAAACTGTTCGAGCCAATCGATCGCTTCGATGTCCAAGTGGTTGGTCGGCTCGTCGAGCAGCAGCAAGTCGGGCTCGGAGACCAACGCCTGAGCCAGCAGGACTCGTCGCTTCATCCCCGAGGACATTTTTTCGAACCGCGCCTCGCCGTCCAACTGCATGCGCGACAAAATCTGCTCCACTGCATTCTGCCGCTTCCACCATTCGTCGTCCGGATCGTCATCGGCCGGCAAGCCCTCGGCCACGACGCTCGCGACGTCTGAAACGAGGTCCTGTGGAATGTCTTGGGACAAGATCTGGATGTTGGTGCCGGGAGCGATCACGATCTGCCCGCTGTCCGGTTGCTGCTGTCCGATCAGCATTTTCATCAGCGTCGTCTTGCCCGCCCCGTTGCGTCCCAGCAAGCCAATTCGCTGACCGGCGTCGATTCGGCAGTTGATTTGATCGAGTAGCGGCGGGCCGCGAAAGCCAATCGATAATTCTTCAAGCGTGACCAGCGACATTGTGAACGGCCAATAATACGGGTAAAACGAGCAAGGATAAATGAATGGCGTCGAGTTGAATAGAACAATCGAATGATCGATTGGACGGCGCGAATGAACGACCTTCAGCGGGGATCGATTGACATGTTTAAAGGATTGGGCGGACTCGGAAACATCGCGGCGCTAATGAAAGAGGCTCAGAACATGGGCCCAAAGATGGAGGCAGCCGCACAAAAGCTGCAAGAAGAGCGAGTTAGTGGAACCGCGGGTGGAGGCATGGTCACCGTTCACGCCAACGGCGCCGGTCAGATTCTCAGCGTGGATCTCGATCCGCAGCTGATCGAAAAAGCCGACATGGAAATGGTGAAGGACCTGATCCCGGCTGCGGTCAATGACGCGCTGGCGAAATCGGCCGAGCTAAAAGCCGCCATGATGCAGGAGGCCACGGGCGATCTGCCGATCCCCGCCGGCATGAATGACATGCTGAAAAAAATGATGGGCGGCGGAGACGCGTAGCCAAACGAACGGTCGCAGAAACTCACCATGGCAGAACTTTCCGAATCGGTAACCCACATGATCGAGCAGCTGTCGCGGCTGCCCGGCATCGGTCGCAAGTCGGCCGAGCGGTTGGCCTATCACCTCCTGCGCGTTCCGGAATCGGAAGCGTTCGCGCTGTCGGATTCGATTCGCAACGTCCGGCAAAACGTTCGCTACTGCGACATTTGTTTTAATTTAGCCGAGAGCGAGATGTGCAACATCTGTCGTGATCCGGCTAGGGACCAAAAAACGATTTGCGTGGTCCAGCAGCCGCGAGATTTGATGGCGCTCGAGCAAGCGGGCACGTATCGCGGGTTGTATCACGTGCTGCTCGGACGGATTGCTCCGCTGGAGAATGTCGGCCCAGACCAGCTGACGATTGATCAGTTGGTCGGTCGAGTCGCCCAAGGCACGTTCACCGAAGTCGTGATGGCAACCAATCCGACGGTCGAGGGAGATGGCACGGCGCTGCACATTTCGAACTTGCTGGCCGACTACGACGTGACTCTAACCAAGCTCGCGCGTGGGATTACGACGGGTAGTATCTTGGAGTATACGAATAAAGAGATCCTGGCCGACGCGATGGACGACCGTCGCCCGCTGTAAGGGACGCTCAGATCAACGCGAGTAGGCTGATGTGGTTCGCGTCCGTTAGCGATGATTCGCGGTCTTTTATTGCTGTCCGATGCGAATTCTCGTCCCGGCAATCGCGTGTCGGCGGGTTCGGGCGAGCAAATTCGATGCCAGCTGCCGACCGAACGCTAAAAATGAGGTATACTCTTCCAGCCGCTCTCGATTCTCACGCCTTTCTTACTTCCAATCGAATATGAAAATCTCTTTCGGCCAGAGCCTTCAGCAGAAGCAATCGCAGACGCTGGCGCCGCGCATGATCCAGTCGATGGAGATTCTGCAGATGGCTCAGGCTGCGCTCGAGGAGCGGATTGAGCAAGAGCTGGTTGAGAACCCAACGCTCGAATTGACCGACGTCGATCCGTCCGCACCGGATCTCGAAAACGCCGACGACCGCCGCGACGAAGAGAAGGCTCGGCAGGAAGATCAAAAGGAGATCGGACAGAAAGAACTCGTCATCGATGAAGACGGCCGTGACAACGGGGACGACTTCGAGCGGCTGGTGAATTTGGTCAAAGATGTTCCCGACCACTTTGATGGAATGACTCGTCCGTCGTCCAATCGTATCCAAGAAAGCGGCGACCGTCAGCACGATCTGATCGCCAACATCACCGACCGCGGCACAACCTTGCAGGATCATTTACTCGATCAGCTGCACGAGATGGATCTGTCGCCCGAGCTCCTTAAAATGTGCGAGCGAATCGTTTCGGTACTCACCGCGAAAGACGGCGGTTACTTAAAGGTTTCGCTACGAGACCTATTGCCCCCTGACGCATCCGAAGAAGATCACGAACTGGCTGAAGAGGCTTTGGCCCATATTCAACAGTCGGTCGAACCGGTTGGTATCGGAGCCCGTGACCTGCGTGAATGTTTGTTGCTGCAGCTAACGCCCGATCTGCCGAACTTGAAAAATGTTCGCACGCTGATCATGGATCACCTCGAGGACTTGCGTGACAATCGCATTCCGCAGATTCAAAAGGCGACGGGGTTAACGGTCGACGAGATCAACGAGGCTTGGGAAGAACTGCGGCACTTGGATCCGCGTCCGGCCAGCGAGTTTGTCGATGATTTCGTGCCCACGGTGACGCCCGATATGTGGTTGGAGACCAACGACGAGGGTGACTATGTCGTGAAAATGGACGAGGGCCCGGTCCGAAACCTGCACATCAGCCGCTTTCATCGCGAGCGATTGACCAGCGGTGAGGCGTCGGCCGAAGAAAAGGATTACATCAAGCGAAAATTGATGTCGGCTCAGTGGTTGATTGAATCGATCGAGCAACGACGAAGCACGCTAACGCGAACGGCTCAGGCGATCGTTGAGCACCAGCGAGAGTTTTTCGACCGCGGTCCTGAGTTTCTCAAACCGCTAAAAATGGAGCAGATCGCCGAAACGATTGGCGTTCACGTTACGACGGTAAGCCGCGCGGTTGGCGATAAGTGGTTGGAGACTCATCGCGGCATTCTTCCCCTGAGAATGTTTTTCGTCGGAGGCACGACCACCGAAGATGGTGAGGACGTCGCTTGGAACAAGGTGCGGATCGAGTTGCAGAAACTAATCGACGGCGAGGATAAATCGAAGCCTTACAGCGACATCGAGATCATGCGTCGTCTAAAAACACTGGGCTTCAACGTCGCGCGTCGCACGGTAACCAAGTACCGTGAGAAAATGGACATCCCCAGCAGTCGCCAACGCCGCGACTGGTCGAAGAAATAGGGATGCGTTAGCGGATCTTTCCGTTGGCTGTTTTCGCGTGTCATCTGGGCCACCGGTGCGTTACTTGGTCTGGTCTCATCTCTTCGGGTGTAGGTTCTTGGAACGCCTCGCGACCTTGCGACACCGCCGTCATGCGTTAAGTTGAATGGGAGTAAAGTACCAACTGCCAATTTTTCGTCACGCATGAACGCTCCCCACCGAACGCTTGATACCGCGACGCGGGTAATGACGCCCGAGCATATCTCGTTCGAGTACCAGCTGGCGGGGCCGTTTCGGCGCATCGTTGCGTACCTTGCCGACATCATGATTTCGCTGGTCGCTTACGGTTCGCTCGCGTTCATTTTCTGGATGTTGTTCACGATGGTGTTCGCGAACTCAGGGCTGATCGACGAACTGGCGGGTCTGTTAGTCTTCGCTACGCTTGTCGGCTGGTTCTTGGTTTATTGGTTTTATGGCGCGGTCACCGAGACCTATCTGAACGGGCAAACGTACGGCAAACGAATGTTCTCGCTGCGCGTGATGACGGTCGACGGCCACGCGATCGATGGTGTTCAGGCGACGCTGAGAAACTTTTTTCGGTTGTTGGACATGGCGCCGATTGCGAGTGTCGAATTGATGCTCGGCGGGTTACCGGAGGAAATGCCTTTGTTTTTGCCAACGTGTTTGATTGGTCTGATCGCGATGATGATGAATCAGCGCTATCAACGCTTGGGCGATTTGGTTGCCGGGACGATGGTCATTCACGAGGAACCGCGCGAGTTGGCTCGGTTGGAAACGTTCGAGGACCAGCGAGTCACATTGTTGGCCGAACATGTTCCGCCCAGTTTTGTGCCGTCAGCAAAACTGACTCGGGCAATTTCGCAGTACATCGACGCACGCAAGAGGCTGGCTCGTCACCGCGCCAATGAGATCGCTGTGCATGTTGCCGGGCCGTTGATTCATCGTTTTGGGTTAATGTCCGATACGAACCCCGATCTTTTCCTGTGTGCGTTGTACCATCGTATGTTCGCAACGCCGCAGGCCGAGCTAGAAGATGAGTCGGGGGCGTCGCTTGAGCCTAACGTAGAACGCGAGGAGGTTCAGTCATGAAAGTCGCCGAATTATTAAAGCAACGGCAGCCGCAGTGGCGCGAACTGGAACTGCTATGCGCGTCGATTAACGAGAACTCAAAAGAAACCCGAACGTCAGAGACCGTTTCGCGGTTCACGTCACTCTATCGAGCCGCGTGTGCCGATCTCGCGTTGGCCGAATCGAATCAGTTGCCACCGGCGACGGTCGAGTACCTGCACCAGCTGGTGGCAACGGCCCATAACCAGCTGTATCGATCGCAGCGTTACCAGTATCGCAAGTGGTATCGCATTATTTTTCACGACACGCCTCGACAGATTTTTCGCGATCCGTGCGTCCACATTGTGACGGTCCTGTTTTGGGGTTTGTTTTTGATTTCTGCCTATCTGGCGTACGACAACAGCGTCTGGCCCGGCTTTGCCGCCGACGTTGCCGGCCAAGAGCAATTGGATAGCAGCGCGGAGATGTTTGCTGACTTCAGCGGGCGGGGAGCGGGTGGTGATTGGAGCATGTTTGGATTCTACATTTTCCACAACGCGGGCATCGGTTTAAGTTGCTTTGTCTGGATGTTGTTCGTCCTGCCGGGGTTTGTGACGCTTTCGTACAATGCCGTTTTGCTAGGGACCGTCTTTGGCTACATGTTTCGCCCAGAGATGGGTGATGCGGGGGTGAACTTTAAGAACTTCGTGACGGCCCACGGTCCGTTCGAGCTGACAGCCATCATTCTTTCGGCCGCGGCGGGGATGAAGATCGGGCTCGGCTGGCTGATGACTGGCGGGTTGGGCCGATTGGAATCGCTGCGTCGGGCAGGTCGAGACGCATTGCCGATCGCCATGACGGCGGTCGTCCTGTTTTGCTTGGCCGCCTCGATCGAGGGACTGGTGTCACCCACGCCGGTTGAATACATGCCGTGGTGGATGAAAGGTGCGTTGGCGGTACTGTGTAACCTTGCGCTTTCGTTTTACTTTGTTGTGCTTGGCTTTCCCGAGGATGATGAGCCAGGGTTTGACTTTCTGACCGGGGAGTCTGATGAAGCTTGACGAGACCTTTATCTCGATCCGGCGTCGAACGGGTTCCGAGCTGTTCGACCTTGCTCTGACGGTTGTCCGCGCGCACTTTCGCCCGCTGCTGATTCTGCTGTTGGTCGGCACGCTGCCGTGGTTGATTGTTGACTGCGTGCTGGCGTGGCCGGTGATGAATTTGAGCATCGATCACCCGAAACGTTGGTTGTTTTCCTGGCTGATGATGCTGTTGGTCGTCAGCCAAGCCCATTATGGGACCGCGTTAGTGACGCAGTATCTGGGTGAGGCCCTGTTTGTCGGTCAGCCGAACTGGCGGACGATCGCGATGCGTGCGTTTTGGCCGTCGGGGCCGTTTGTAATGCTGCACGGTTTGTTGCGATTAACGTTTCCCGTGTTGGCTCTGGCGTGGCTGATCGAGTTTGAGTCACCGGAGTCGGTGGGGATCTTGGCTGGGTTTTGGATTCCCGCCTGCGTCGTGGTCGCGTTGTTGATTCGGGCGTTTCGGCCGTTCGCTTCGGAAATGTTGTTGCTGGAGAAAACGCCGTGGCTGTCTCGGGGTGAGAACGTGATTACCTATCGCCGCCGGACCCGAGCGATTCATACTCATGCGTCGTCTGAGTTGTTCAGTCGATTCGTTTTGTCGGTCGTGTTCGCGACTCCGCTGGCGATTTCGCTACAGTCGATGTTTGTCGGTGTTGATTCGCTGTTAAATTTGGCCGCTGGTAGCGATTGGACCTTGGCCAGTTACTACTGGGTCGTGTCGCTGTGGTTGGCGGCGGGTTTTATGGCGGTGTTTCGGTTCCTGTCTTACATCGACATCCGAATTCGGCAGGAGGGCTGGGCGATCGAGTTGCGGATGCGGGCGGAGGGGCAGAAACTGAGGCTTGCATCGGGTAAAGAAGCGGTCAAACGTCGGGGTGTCGAAGCGGCGGTCAGAATGGTCACGGGCGTGGTCATAATGTTTTTGATCGGGCTCTTCGCAGCCACGGCTGTTGCTGACAACGGTGCGGATTTAGCGCGAGAGTCGTTGGAGCGCCAAAAGTTGCCTTGGTATGACGCTGATGCGGATGCCGTTCAGCCGATCGAGTTGCTCGAACGGGATCGCGCGGAATCTTATGGTCGGGGCTCGGTCCCTGAAGCGGGTCCGCCGTGGGAATTTGATTGGCTCGACTGGATTAAGGATCTTGATTTTTCTTTTTTGGCCGAACTGCGATGGTTGTTTTGGGTCGCTCTGATTGGGCTTTTGATCGTGGCGATCATCTGGGCTGTGCGGAACCTGGACACGCGTCCCTCGCTGGTGACCGACGATCATTTGCCCCAACGTAGTCGAGCGGAGAGCGTGGCTCAGTTGCCGTTTTCGTTAGATCTACAATCAGTCGATGGCGACTTTCGGGCGCTGGCTGCCAAGGCGTATGCATCGAACGACTACCGCCAAGCGATCGTGTGGCTGTTTAGTCACGTGTTGGTTTCACTCGACCAGGGAAACCTGATTCGGCTGGCCAAAGGAAAGACCAATCGGCAGTACTTGAAAGAGCTACGTCGGAAGGGGCAGCTGTCTGGCTATTACGAGGGCGTCATGCTGCCGTTCGAGGCGACCTTTTTTGGCGACCACGAATTGTCGGGACGCCAGTTTGAGGATTGCTGGCGTGGGTTGGATCAGTTCGAATCGCAATTGGCGTCGTTGTTGCACAACGGAAAGAAAACCAAGTCACGCGGGGGGAACGCGTAATGCGACGACCCGTGGCAAGACTATGTTTGGCAATGATTGTTGTTGCCAGTTTGACTGGCTGTTTCGATCGCTCGGTCGAGGTCCAAACTGAATACGGAAAGGTTCTCGGGCTCTCTGGCGGGAGCAGCGTGAATGGCGTTTCCGTGCTGGCCGAAATGTTCCGCCAGCGGGGCGATTCGGTGTCTCGTTACGGCCGGCTGTCGCCACGCATCGAACGATATGACACGCTTGTTTGGGCTCCTGATACCAACGCGTGCCCTTCGGCTGAAGCGATCGATCGAATTGAGTCGTGGTTTTATAATGGCAGCGGCCGGACACTCATTTACATTGGCGGCGGTTACGTGGGCGACGTTGATTATTATCGACAGGTCGTCCAGCAGTCGGAGGGCGAACAAAAACAGCGTGCGTTGCGAGCCTTGGCCGAAGCGCAAACGCGGCGCGAAACGCGTTCGCGGGAGCGGCATGGTTCGTTGATGGCTCAGCTAACCGGAACGGTCAGCACTCGTGATAGCTGTCGCTGGTTTGGGCATGAAAGGCTTCCGCGGGCGGTGGCAGAGGAAGTAACGGGGTTGCTGACGAGCGGTTTGGACAGCGGGGCGGTGCCTAAGATCGAATCGGAAACGTGGCTGGCCCCGCGCGATTCGTACGTTGACTCGTATCCAACTCGCGAAAGAGAAACGATGTTAACGGTTGATGGCCGGCCGTTTGCATTTCGCTACCGGCAACGTGACGACGCGAATCCGTATTTCGGTTGGCGGGCGAATAACCAGTTGATCTTCGTTAGTAACGGCAGTTTTTTGCTTAACTACGGTATGATTGATCCGTCGAACCGGCGGTTGGCCACAAATCTAATCGCGGAGGTGGATTCAGGTGGTTCGGTGCTGTTCCTGGAAAGCGGGCAGGAGGGGATTGCGGTGTCCGATTCGGACTACGACGCTCATCATCAGTGGGCGTGGATCACGAAGCGGCCGCTATGTTTCATGGTCCCCCATTTTTTGGTTTGGGGAGTGCTTTTTTGTTTTACCTTTTATCCGATTTTTGGCCGGCCACGCACAACCTACAACGATCGCTTTCGTTCAATCGGCGATCACGTTGCTGCAAGCGCTCGGTTGCTCCGGCGGTATCGTAGTATTGATCAGGTGCGGTCGGACGTGAGAAAGTACTTGGACTCGGGCGATGCGACAGTGAAGTTTCGTCAGGATTCGATCGCGGAGAAGGCCACGAAACTCTCGACCTCTGCGGAATCTTCCGAGAACATTTGAGAACATTTAGTCCTGCGGGAAAGTAATCCAGTATGAGTAGCCAACCCTCGCCACCCGCTGGCGAACCTGATGACCCCTTCGTGCAATTCGTCTGCGAAAAATGCGACGCACAGCTCAAGGTCAGCGCGGCCCAGGCCGGACGACAGATCAAGTGTCCTCGTTGCCAGACGGTATCGCAGTTGGATGCGGCTCAGCCGGTCGCAGCCGCGGCGGTGCCCGCAGATCCGCCGTTGGCGTCCGCGAGGGCTCAATCTGATGATGCGGCGAATTCGCAAATGGTGGGCGAAGAAACGGCGACTCGAAAGCTGTATTTGAAAATTCGCGACCAGATTGCGAAGGTTTTCGTTGGCCAGGATGAACTGGTGGAGGGTGCGTTGGTCGCGTTGTTCGCGGGTGGGCACGTGCTGATCGAGAGCGTCCCGGGGCTGGGCAAGACGCTGTTCGTGCGAACGCTGGGCAAGATTCTGGGCTGTGACTTTGGCCGAATTCAATTCACGGCTGACCTAATGCCGTCGGATATCACCGGTGCGCCGATCTTCAACATGAAGACAAACGAGTTCGAGTTCCGCGCTGGACCGGTTTTTACTCAGCTGCTGCTGGCCGACGAGATCAATCGTTCGCCCGCGAAGACTCATGCAGCATTGCTGGAGATCATGCAAGAGAAACGCGTAACGGTGGATGGAAAGACGCACGAATTGGACCCGCCGTTTTTGGTCGTTGCGACGCAGAATCCGATCGAATCAGAGGGAACGTACAGTTTGCCAGAGGCCCAGTTGGATCGTTTCATGTTCAAACTGGTGGCCGATTATCCGACCGAGGAACAGGAAGCCGAGATTCTGGCGATGCACGGTGGCCAGGAGAATTTAGACAAAAAGCTGGACGAAGACGTTGAATGTGTGACGTCGCCCGCTGAGATTGGCCAAATTACCGCGGCGACGGCGGAGGTTCGGATCGACCCGTTGCTGATCGAATACATCAACCGCATCGTGCGGCTCACACGCGAGTGGCCGCAGTTTTACATGGGTGCTTCGCCGCGAGCGGGCATTAGTTTGATGCAAGGAGCGCGGACGTTGGCGGCTTTCTTTGGACGCGATTATGCGGTTCCGGATGACGTGGTGCAGATCGCGCTGCCAACGCTTCGGCATCGGGTGATGCTGACGGCGGAGGCCGAGGTTGAGGGGCAGACAGTGGACGAGCTGTTGACGGAGTTGATTCGCACGATTGAGGTGCCGAGATTGAAGGGGTGAGTGGGGTGAAGTTGAAAACCTGAACACTGAAAACTGAAAACTGAACGTTCTCCCCCCTATCTTCGATTTCCTCATCAGCCGCCCGCTAATCATGCTGGTGCTGCTGTCACTGCCGCTTGTTTGGGTGGCATGGGTGGGCAGCGTGTACCCCAACCGGCGAATGCTTTATCTGGCGCTGCTGCCGATTGTGGCGTCGGTCGCCATGGTGCTGAATCCAGTAATTGGTTGGTTCGTGTTGGGGATCGACTTGTTGCTGATGGTCGTCGCGGTGATCGATTTGTTTTCCGTTGTGCCGTCACGTTACTTTGATGCGACGCGAGAAACGGTGCATATCGCGTCGCTTGGCAAAGCACACCGGGTCGAGTTGCAACTCACCAATCGGTCGAAACGCAAATGTCAGATTCGCGTTTGCGACGACCTGCCCGACAGTTTCGTAGCCGAACCGGCTCATGTGGACACGACCATCGATGGCCCCGGACGGTTCGGCTACTCGTACCGCTGTACGCCCGGTCAGCGAGGACGTGAAGAAGTCGATTGCGTCCATGTTCGCGTTGCCAGTCGTTGGGGGCTCTGGCAAGCGTTTCACAAAATCCTGTGCCCTTGGGTGTACAACGTTTACCCCGACATGAAGCAAATCGCCGACTACGACTTGCTTGCTCGAACAAATCGGCTTAGCCAACTCGGCATGCGACGAACTCGGAAGGTCGGGCAAGACAACGAATTCGAACGGCTTCGTGACTACACCCAAGACGACAACTTCAAGCATATCGACTGGCGTTCAACGGCTCGGCGGCGGAAGTTGACGGTGCGAGATTTTCAGGCGAATCAAAGCCAACGGATTATCTTCATGATCGACTGCGGTCGTATGATGACGGGCACATCGGGCGGTCTAACACTGCTGGACCATTCGCTCAACGCGATGTTGATGCTCAGTTACGTCGCGCTTCGTCAGGGGGATTCGGTTGGCATGATTAGCTTTAACAACCGCATCTGCAACTACACACCGGCTCGCAGTGGTGCGAATCACATCAACCGGTTGTTGCATGCGACGTACGACCAGAAAGCGACGTTTGTTGAATCGCGGTACGACGAAGCGTTTTTACATTTGCGGACACATTGCCTGAAGCGTTCGCTGGTGATTTTGATGACCAACGTGATTGACGAGATCAACGCGTTCCAGATTCAGCAGTATTTGTCAGCGATGTCTGGTCGGCACTTGCCGCTGGGTGTGTTGCTGAAAGACCGCGCCTTGCACTCGAATATTGAATCGATCGACCCCGAGACCGCTCGTCCGGAAGCCATCTACCAAGCTGCTGCCGCGATCGACGTGATAAACTGGCGAAAAAGCGTCATCCGCGACCTCCAGCACGCGGGGGCATTGACGCTCGATGGTTATCCTGAGCAGCTAACCAGCGGGCTGGTAAACCAATATTTGGACATCAAGGCTCGGCATCTGTTATGAGCTGGCGACCGTAGGGCCCATTTTTGGAGCGATCTTAATGCCCTCGATTTCAAAAGTTGATTTTTGGTGTCGGCAGATTTCGGTCGCAAGGAATCGACCGCATGACCGCTCGATGGGGCGTGCTTTTCTGTTTGTCTCGGTTTGGGTACATTTTTTTTATTGACCGAGTCGCCTGCCAAAACCCTAGAGCCTTTTCTCATGTCCACGATTACGCCGAAGGAGCTTCAGCCGAAGCTGACTGCCGATCCGACGTTGAAGCTGATCGACGTTCGTACTTCCGCCGAATACGATTATGAACGCGCCGTGGGAGCCGTTAATGTTCCGTTGAACGACTTCGATGCGGCCGCTGTGATTCGGCAGCACGGTTTAAGTAACGAACAGCCGGTTTATTTGATCTGCAAAATGGGCGGTCGCTCGCAGAAGGCTTGCGATCAACTTCGGGCAGCTGGCCTGACGAGTGTGGTCAATGTGACCGGCGGAACCGACCGCTGGATTGCCGATCAATTGCCCGCGATCAAGCGCGAGGGCGAGAAGGCTCCGTTCGCGATCCATCGCCAGGTCCAATTGCTGGCTGGCGGTCTCGCCCTAGCGGGTGCGCTACTTAGTTTCGTCCATCCGCGTTGGGCACTGCTGTCCGCTTTTATTGGTGCTGGTTTGATGTTTTCTGGTTTGACTAACACCTGCGGGATGGCGAGCGTCCTAGGGCAAATGCCGTGGAACCGCCCGAAGAAATCGGCTACTGGCTGTGACACGGGCGGCTGAAAGCTGTAGTCAACGAGGCTCGGTCGAGCGACAAAAAACCGATTCAAAGCGTCAACTGAATCTGCCACATTATTCCGCGGTGATCCGTTCACGCAGCTGTTGCAGGCGGGTGACTTGCACAGCGGAGACACAAAACGAGGACTCGGGCGGTGGGAGTTTCGGGACCAATTGGTTGGCGATCGCCGTGATCAGCGAGTCGATGCCTTCGCCGGTCTCGGCCGAAACGTTGAGCACCAATCGATCGCGGCCAATGGTTTGGCTGGGCGAGTTAGCGTTCGCGTTTTCGGTTTTGAGATCGGCCTTGTTCAGCACCACCAGTTTGGGATCCAGGGAATCGATCAGGCTTTGATCATTCGCAGACCAACCCGCCGACCCATCAAAAACTGCAACAAGAACGTCCGCTCGATCGATCTGCTCCCGCGCGTTTTCGATTCCAATTCGTTCAATCGCACCGCTTCCGTCCCGCAAACCGGCGGTGTCTTTTAACTCGATCGGCCAGCCATCGACAGCAGTCTGCTGCGTCACGACGTCTCGGGTGGTGCCGGGCGTGTTGTGAACGATCGCGCGTTGAAAGCCGACGATCGCGTTGATTAAACTGCTTTTACCAACGTTTGGTTGGCCACAGAGAACGACTGAAGGCACTTCGGTTAATCGGCAACCAAAGTCCGACCATTCCAGCACACGATCAATCGCCGCCATGGCCTCGGGGTGCCGCCCAGATTGGTGTAACGAATCGATGTCAGCGACCGCGGCTGGCAGAGATTCTAGTTGTCGCAACAGATAACTGGCCGTTCGCTGAGTCGTCGCTTGAGTCACGGCATCGGCAATCTCGTGATTCCAAATGCAGTCCGAGCTGGTTTCGGTTAACTCGGCAGCAGATATGGTGGCAGCTCCGGCTTCGACCAACGCGTCCATGATGGAACTCACCGCCGCCGAGCCACCGTGGCAGTGGATTTCTAGGTGTTTTGGATCGCGATTAAAAACAACGACGTCTTCACCGGTCGTTTGCCAAACGCCGTAAACCAAACGGCGATTCAAACATTGCGAGAATGGTTTCTGGTTAAACGGCTGAAACAGAGGCTCAAGTATTTCGGTCAAACCATCGCCTCGCAACGCGACGACGGCGATTGCCCCGCGTCCACCTGCCGTCAGGCGAGCACATCGCGGGTTGGTTGGGGGATCAGCGTTCATGATCGGTCACTCGCCGCGACCATCGCAAGGCCGCGTAAGACCAAATTTGGAGAGTAGGTCCAATGGTCGGGCAGCGAGGGACGTAGACGCTCGATCCCGCCCCCAGAAGCCACGACAATCGGTGCGGGGACGTCCGGAAGTGAGTCGGCGATTTTCTGGGCGATGTTCGTAATCGCACCAATTTGCGCTTGGACAACTCCCTGGAGAATCGCCGATTCGGTTGACTTCCCGATCGGTGAGTCGAGCGACAGCTTCTCAAGTTGGTCAGCTAAACTTGGCAGGTCCGCCGTGGCGTGATGCAGTGAATTTAAGTTCGTTTCCAGACCCGGAAAGATCACGCCGCCCTGAAAAACATGTTCTTGATCGACCAAGTCAATCGTCACGGCGGTCCCCGCATCGATCACGATTCGCGGCGCCTTGGCATCCGGTGGAAGCGAAGCGGCGGCGTAGGCCGCGAGGACTCGGTCGATCCCCAGCGTATTGGGTGTTTCAATATCAACTGACATGGGCACATGCTCGGCGGTCACACGAACCAGCCTCGCATCGGGAAAGGAATCTCCCAGTCGGGCGGCCAGCCTTTCACAAACGGCATTGTTGACGCTGGACAAGTAGCACGTCGCGGGCGAGTCGGCCGCCCATGATTCGCAATAGTTCGTCCAAGCATCGTCGGAGAAATCGTTGTCCAACTGCGCCACAGCATCGCTCGCAATTCGAGCATTGTCCTTGCCAGCCGGTTCATGGCGGCACAGTTTGATGCTACTGTTTCCGACGTCTGCCAACAGCACGCTCATGATTCGTCCGCTTCCTTCGCGGCGGCCGCGTGTTTCGCTTGTTCGGTTAGCGTATGATCAATCTGGTTGAGTAGCTGGGGCAGTCCCTCTCCGGTGACCGCCGAGATCGACAGCACTGGCCGGCCGGCGGCTTCGGCGAGCCGCTTGGCAACCTCAGCGGCGTCTGGTAACTCAGATTTTGTGCAGACGAGAATCTCAGGTCGCTCGACCAGCGACGCGTTGTATTGTTCTAACTCGTTTCGGATCGCTAGGTAGTTGGCGACGGGATCGGTTTGATCCATGGGCATCGGTTCGACCAAGTGAACGATGATCCCGGCTCTTTCGATGTGTTTGAGAAAATCGTGGCCCAACCCGACGCCGTCAGCGGCTCCTTCGATCAACCCCGGAATATCGGCCATGACGAAGGAGCGATCCATATCGATCTGGACGATGCCAAGGTTCGGAAATCGCGTGGTGAACGGGTAGTTTGCGATCTCAGGTCGAGCGGCCGAAATCCGGCTGAGTAACGTGCTCTTGCCGGCGTTGGGCATCCCGACCAAGCCCACGTCGGCGATGACCTTGAGTTCTAAGATCAGCTTTCGATCCTCACCGGCCCCGCCTTCGGTGGCCTGCCGAGGCGCTTGGTTAGTGGACGATTTGAAACGTGTGTTGCCGCGTCCCCCGCGTCCGCCGTGGGCCGCGATGACCGTGTCACCATCGTTAGCCAAATCTTTGATGACGAAGCCGTTGTTTGCATCGATCACGATCGTGCCCGGCGGGACGTACAGGTCAATGTCGTCCGCATTGGCACCGTGTCGCCCGCTGCCTTGGCCGCCCTTGCCGTTTTTGCCTTTGATGTGATGACGATTAGAAAAGTCCATCAAACTGTTGACGCCTTCTTTGGCGTGCAGAATGATGCTGCCGCCGTTGCCACCGTCGCCGCCATCGGGGCCGCCGCGCGGAACGTACTTTTCACGGCGGAAGCTCATACAACCGTGTCCGCCGCGACCGCCGGTGACTTGAATGGTGACTCGATCGACAAACATGGTTTCGGCGTGGTGTGGAGGCGATAACGCGTCGGGCAATGACTGCGGATGCAATCTTGTGCTGGGCGCTTGGTTGTGGTTTGGAGAGGTTCTCGAAACGAGCGTGCCGGTCAACAAAAAAAGGATGCCGGTTGGCATCCTTTTTGATCTGTTTGATTCAGACCGGATGGCTCCGATCTTGATCGCCCGAAACTAGCTGGCTTCGGCGATCACGTTGATGCGGCGACCTTTGCGGTCGAACATGACCTTTCCGTCGATCAGAGCGAACAGCGTGTAGTCTTTGCC
>CAZLFF010000073.1:0-17213 GCA_964558755.1 uncultured Pirellulaceae bacterium | reverse complement strand
TAACCACGCTGATATGACGTTTACCCAGTTCATGGGCCAAATCATAAGCCACTTTGTATTCCGGGTCTCCCTCTTTGGTCCTAGCCGAGCCAAAAATACTCACGCGAAAAATGTTGGGATGATTGAGTGCGTCTTCAACGGTGGTGATTTCTTTACTCATGTTACCTTTTGGTTTCTTTGGGAGATTCAGTTGGATGCATTGTAAAACGGCGATCCGAAGTGTCATAGGGTTTCGCACGCGTTACCAAAACCGGTTGCGTCAGCGAGGATAATCGGTCCTCAGTTAGGCGAGCGGCGGAATGGAATCAACCATTCGATGGATTTGAATCTTCGGGTTTCCAGTTTAGTCTCGGGTTAAGTTCTGTCTCGCCTTCCGCCTTACGTCTCGGGTTACGATTGACTCGCTTGGAACTGGGCAGGCACTTCTTCGGGTGCAGATGCACGCCCCATGTCCCAAGAAAGTTGATTTGAAGGAGACGCCGCTATTTCACGGGTTCAATCGGCGAAGACTGACGTGAAGACGAAGTTGTCGCCGTCGAACAGGCCTCTGTCGCTGAGCTTGAGCGATGGGATGACCAGCAGGGCCATGAAGGAAAGCGTCATGTACGGGGCTCGGAGGGTTGAGCCCATGGATTTGACTTGTTGGTCCAATCGCTCATAACGTTCGGCCACCCATTGGCAGGACTCGGTCGACATCAAACCGGCAACGGGTAAGGGTAACACTTCCGTTTTGCCATCGGCTGACACGGACAAGCCACCCTTTTCTGCAATCACTGCATTGATGGCCTCCGTCAAATCTTCGTCATTGGTCCCGACGGCCACGATGTTGTGAGAATCATGAGCGACCGACGACGCCAGGGCTCCATCTTTCAGGCCGAAGCCTTTTACGAAAGCCACCGAGGGCCGTGCCGGTTCGTAGCGATTGACGACCACGATTTTCAAAATGTCGTCCGGCACGTTGGCGGTCGCCGTGCCACCAAATGATTGGCAGGGAAACACGATGGAGTTGGTAATCAGCTGGCCGTCCATCGCCTCAATGACACGAATCTCGTCGCCCGCGGCTTGGATTTGAAGCTGATCGCTTGAGATCGGGTTGGCGACGAAGCGGTTGATGGTTTCCGGCTGTGTGGCCGCCATCAGGCTCTTTCCATGCTCGGCCACTTTGACTCCGTCGAGCCACGTCTCGAGCACGCGAAAACTTTGCAAGTCCTCCACCACAATGAAGTCAGCCGCATCACCTTCTCGCAACAATCCCACGTTCAAACCGTAATGCTCGACAGGATTAACGCAGGCGACTTGAAGCACGTTCATCAGGTCTCGACCGGCAGCAATGGATCGGGCAGCCAGTTGATTGATGTGTCCCAGCAAAAATTCGTCCGGGTGTTTGTCGTCGCTGCACAGCATGACCATTTCTGGGTGCGAATCGATCAGAGAATGAAGTGCATCATAGTTTCGTGCGGCCGAGCCTTCCCGGATCGCGATTTTGCAACCGGCCGCAAGTTTGTCGAGTGCTTCGTCGAGCGTAAAACACTCGTGGTCCGTTGTGATCCCAGCCGAGACGTACTTGGCCGCAAGCTCACCGCGCAAGCCCGGTGCGTGACCATCGACCGGTTTGTTTCTTTCGATGGCCGCCTGAATTTTGGCCATCACGTCGGGCGATCGATTCAGCACGCCCGGGAAATCCATCACCTCACTGAGGTAACTAATCCGATCGTCGTCCAGCAGTTTCGTCACAGCGGATACGTCCAAACAATCGCCGGCCGTTTCAAATTGCGTCGCTGGAACACAAGACGGTGCACCGAAACAAAATTTGAAATTCGTTTGAGCCGCATTGCGAAGCATCAGCTCGACCCCTTCGATTCCGCAAACGTTGGCGATCTCGTGCGGGTCGGAAACGGTCGCGACGGTCCCATGAGTCACCGCAACACGCGCGAACTCACTGGGCAGCAGCATGGAGCTTTCAACATGAATGTGCGCATCGACGAAACCGGGCATCAGGTAGGGCCGCGACGGGTCGACGGGCTCATCGAGCCGTTCGATCGCCGAAATGATCCCGTCGGAAACCACAACTCGCGCGACGTAGACCTTGCGGGCGTGGACATCGACTAAGTTGTGAGTCAGCGAAAATTCCATCCGAACATGACACCATGCGGCGGAGGCAGGTGTCAAGCTGGGTGTTGCCCGCGAAAGCGCTTTCGTTCCGTAACCTATCGGTTAGCGTACGAGTTGAAACCGTTGCGCTTGCGGCAGTTAATAATAAGGCCGTAGCATCAGGTAACAGATCGGCCCGGTCACCGCGACATAGAGCCACACGGGGAACACAAACTTGGCCATCCGGCGGTGCTTTTGGACCTGCCCGGTAAAACCATAAATCCAAGTGAACAGGATGAACGGCAGGCTCACCGCCGCGAGAACAATGTGCGAAATCAGAAGTGTGAAGTACACGGTGCGGATGGTACCCGTCCCGCCGAACTTGGTCTCTTCGGTCGTGAAATGATACGCGACGTAGCACAGCAGGAACAAAATCGAGCAGGTCATCGCGGCGTTAATTGAACGCTGATGAGCCACTACGTTTCTTCGTTTGATCATCACCAAGGCGTTGATCAGAAAGAGTGCAACCAGCGAATTAAGAACCGCGTGGACCATTGGCAGAAAGCCGAGGTCCACACCCTCGGGCAGCGGGATCTTGACCTGCCGCATCAGCCCCACCAAGCCCAGCACCGCGACGGTCAAAATCCAAGCCACGATTTTCAGGCGCGCCGACAGCACCAAGTTGGGCTCGCGAGTTTCGATCGAGGGCGGAGGCAAGTCGTTCATCGCAACGTTTTTCCGGTTGGAACTTCTTCGTCCTGAAGCTGCTCGATCAAGTCAAGCATTTCGGATTTTTGCTCGGCTTTCTGCCAGTCGAATTTGCCGCGCAGGTTACCCCAGCGATCGACTACAAACAGCAGCGACGAATGATCCTCTTTGTCGGCCGCCACACCGAAAAACTCGGAACCGACGCGCTTGATAAGCGTATCAGAATCGCTGGTGAGAAATCGCCACTGTTCGGGGCTGGCTTTAAGTTTTTGAGCAAGTGATTTCAAACGCTCGGGCGAGTCGGCGGACGGGTTGCTGGTAATGCTGACGATCGTCGGTGTGTTCCCAGTGAACCGATCTTTGAGCGTCTTTTGTAACTGAGCCAAGTATTCATTTTGCTTGACGCAAATCCCGGGACAATCGATGAAGAAGAAATTCCCAATCCAAACGTCGCCGGTCAGCTGCCGCGAGAAAAACGGTTGGTTGTCTTGGTCGGTCAAATGAAACTCATCCAGCCACGGGATCGTGTGCAGGTCAATCGGTTTCTGGCCGGCCAATGCGTTGCGAGTGCGAACCGTTTTAGAAAGCGGTGGCGCTGATTCGCTGGCGACATCTTTGACGACCTCTAGGAATCGCTTCATGTCGTAGGCGTCGTCCCACTTAAACCGGTCCCGGTACTTGCCCCATTTGTCGACCAACAAAATGTTCCCCGTGTGATTCGCCGGCGTTACATCCACGTTGAATTGATGGGCACCAATTTCGACGACTTTTTGTTTCGGCCCGGTTAAAAAGAACCACCGAGGCGTTTGGGCGTCGTAGTCTTGTGCGTATCGGTTGAGGATCTCGGGCGTGTCGTTGGCTGGGTCGACGGTGATCGAAACGAACGCGATGTCTTCCTTTCGAAGTTGTTCGTTCAGCTTGGCGACTTGAGCGTTCAGGTCGCGGCAGATGCTGGGGCAGGTCGCGAAGAAGAAGCTAACCGCATAAGGCTGGCCAATCATTTCCGCGGAATCGAAGGCTTTCCCGTTCTGATCGGTGAGCACAAACTGGTCGATGTCCGGCAGGTGTCCCCACGGAATCGTTGCGAATTCTGCACCGGGCACGTCTGAGCCCTCGACCGTCGTGGCCTCAGGCGCTGGCTTTTTGCCTGGTCCAGTTGCCTGCCAAACGATAACCGCTCCGCAGGCGACGACCAGCAGCCAGAGAACGACGGGGATGATTTTTCTCACGGTTACGAAGTCCAACAGGCGATGACCAACGCCGTCATGTAGAGCGGCAGGTACAGCAACGACGACAACATCAACGAGCGAGCGGTTTGATCATTGCGATCACGAGCAAAAACGATTGACGCTTTCAGGTACGGCCAGCCAAGACCGATTGCCACCAGCGAGAAGAACACGACGTGCGTTACCGAGGATAGCAGCACGTTGGGCACGAGGCTGGCCGCGATCAACAACGCCGCGGTAATCACCGACTTGCGACCGGCCCGCAGTCCACTTGGATCGACCACGGTCAGCATCTTTAAACCACCGGCTCGGTACTGGTCGCGGTACTTCCAAGCG
This sequence comes from uncultured Pirellulaceae bacterium, assembly GCA_964558755.1. GTDB lineage: Bacteria > Planctomycetota > Planctomycetia > Pirellulales > Pirellulaceae > Mariniblastus. The sequence continues at coordinate 12,852 of CAZLFF010000073.1, read as the reverse complement.
ATTGCCATGAAATGCGGAAACTGCCACAGCACCAACACGGCGAACAACGACCAACCGATCACGCCAACCGTCCCAGTCGTCGCCAGCGAACCCATCAAAACGGGCAGGGCACCAGCGACCGAACCGACCTCGGTGTTGATCCAGTGATGGCGTTTGAGCGGTGTGTAAATAAACACGTACAGAATCCAGTTCGCGATTCCGACGACCGTGGTTTGCCAATTCGTGCAAGCGATCAAGATCGCCAACGAGGCACCCAGCGTCACGGCACCGAACATGGCGACCTCGGTGGCCGAAAGTTTCCCAGCCGGTAGCGGTCGCGTGGACGTGCGAGGCATCAGGAAATCAGTGTAGCGTTCGATGAACATGTTCATCGCGTTGCCGCTGCAAGCCAACAGCAGCATCCCTGCCATCGAGCTTAACAGCACCGACACACGCAGGTCGCTGCCCGCTTCTAAAATTGCTGGCACGGCGAAGGTAAACAGCACCATCACCGAGATCCGCATCTTGGTTAGCTCGACATAAGCATCGATGCGTGACGCTTGCTCGGTGGTCGGGTCAGTGCTCGGCTTGGCGTCGCTGCCCGGCAGTTCGGTTTGAGTGAGATTGTTCATGTTGGCGTCGAACCGGAGATTATCAGGGGCACCGATTTTAGCGAAGCGCGGGCCCGCTGAGCAGACAGTAACCGGTCAGAAGCCGGCTTTTTCACCGAACCAATCGTGGCAAAGCGTGCGGGTTATGACAGTCTTTGGCATTGGTTACCGCAACGGTGCGATTATCGGTGTTTCGGGCTGAGCGATTTGACGTACGCGACCAGTGCCCAGATCTCGTCGGTGGACAGCGCGGGTGACGCGGGCATGGGCGTGCCTTCGATGCCGTTGGCGATCCGCCGATAGATGTCAGCGTCTTCGCCACCGCCGCGAAAGATACCACGGTTGAGGTTCCGAGGGCTCGCGCGGCGAGGCGGCCGGGCTCCCGCTGCAAGGAACGGTTTCCAAGTCTGGCGGTCGTTGATGTCCACGCCCGGCGTCTTTAACCAGTCGTTGGTCCAGTCGTCGAACCCGATCGTCGTCCCATCGCCCGCGGCGTTCTCACCATGGCACTGAGCGCAGTTGCCTTTTTTTAGGAAGAGGTCGCGGCCTTGTGAGACAAGTTCCTTGTGTGCCGCGCCGGTCGTGTGAAATGCAGTGGGGGCAGGCGGAGGCCGAGTCACTCTTTGATCGGCCGTTTGCCAGCGCGTCACAATGTCCAACCACAGGTCCTCGCCAACGGCATCAATAATTTGTGCCGCGGTCTGTTCCGCAATCGGGGTTTGGGCTCCGTCTCCGTCCGAAACGATCAGCGGTTCACCATCTAACACGCTCACTTCTGCCAGTAACGCCCGTTCATACTGACCGCGGATCGCTAGATACTTAACGTAGTCAACCAACGCGAGCAATTCGTCTTCTTTGAGAAACCGAAACGCCGGCATTACCGTGCCGTAGACGCCATTGCGAAGCGTGCGAGCAAGATCTTGGTCGGTTGGCGGTGTCCGGAGAGGGGTCGATTTGAATTTGAACTTGCCCATGCGAAAGTCGCGCGGGTACGGATCGTGAGCCAACGAACTGACTCCGACGCCGCTGCCATTGACGCCGTGGCACTCGGCGCAATGCTGGCGATAGAGATTGGGGCCGGTGGCGTCGCCTGGCAAAATGCCGACCGCTTGTTCGAGCTTGACCAAATCCACAACCGGTGGCTCGACGTTGGGAAACCGGGGCTCGGTGGGCGTGCCGAACAGCTGGCGCGTGATCGCGGTGATCTCGATGGCGGTCGATTCCGGGAAGTGTTGGCCTTCCTCCAAATGCAATCGTTCTTGCTTTAGGTGTTCCAGGTCGTTGTAGCGGAAGTCTGAGTCATCATTTGGCCAGCAGCCCGCGCATGTGGCGAGCACGATTAGCGGCAGAGCGTGTTGGAGGAATCGTCGAAGCAAGAGATTGATTGCGAAAACTGCTTTGGTGTTATCGTCTGAGTGCAGCGGCAGGAAGTTTCATCACGCCCAAGTTAACCGTTTCAGACGCCGTGATGTTCACCACGATCTGCCCCCTGCGATCCACTTTATACTGGGGTGCGTCAAGCTTTCGCAAATAGCCACCCGTTTGGTGCCAGAACTGGAACCGCCACTTCCCAGTCGGGATGTTTTTTAGCTCAAACGAACCGTCGGCGGCAGTGATCGCCACATAGGGATGATCCTTGGCCAAAATGACCGCGTCCATCCAAGGATGAATCTCGCACGAGACATTGGCAGGGATGCGGTCAGCCGATTCTAGTTGAATCTCGAACTCGCCGCCTGCGGGCAAATTTACGTTGTGTCCATTGTTGAAGGATGTGATCTTACAGTTGTGACCCACTTCGTCACTATTCTTTAGCACCAGCGGTTGGCCAGTGCGAATGGCGAGCGCGTGTGGTACGAAGCGACATTGGTAGTTGTCCAGTGTCAGTTTCTGCTCGCGTGGCTGGTCGTAAGATGGATGGACCGGAACCGATTGTGTTCGGTCGCTCGGGGTCAAAATCACAAACACATCGCGTAGGCCGCCTAGGTCACCAACCACGATCGCGTCGTCGGGGGGGATTTTCCCATCGACTAGACAGACCGATCGGTCCTGGTGACGGCCGACTTGCTCCGGCGACGGTTCAGGCACGTTGCCTTGGACAACAATCTGACCGGTTAGATCGCCCCACGATTCGCTGGCCGCCGCCGGACTGGCCGCGACGAACAGCAGAACGCAGATCATCGCGTAGAAAATATGCCGTGAAATCATGTGATCGTAAATGTTGGGCTCGGTTCTGCTCATCAGCGGCCGGCACGACCGCCCGTTCCGTGGTCATCGTTGTGCTTCTAGCGTCCACGCGCGTCAACGCTTATCATTTGCCGTTTGATTTTCTACGAATTGAACCACCGAGCGGCCATAACGGCTCTCTTATTCTAGCGGACTGAAGCGATGAAAGTATTGGTCGTTGGTAACGGCGGGCGCGAGCATGCGTTGGCTTGGAAGATTGGACAGAGCCCCCGCGTGGATCGCGTTTTTGTGGCTCCCGGCAATGCCGGTACGGCCGTCGATTGCGAAAACGTTGATTTGGCGGCCGACGATATCGCCGGTTTGGTGAAGTTCGCCAAAGAAAACGAGATCGGCGTGACCGTGGTCGGACCGGAGGTGCCACTGTGCCTCGGGCTGGTCGACGCGTTTGAGGATGAGGGACTGCGAGTGTTCGGGCCCAGCAAGGCGGCGGCTCAATTGGAGGGCAGCAAAGTCTTCTGCAAGAACGTGCTTCGCTCGGCTGACGTGCCGACGGCGGACTTTCACGAGTTCCGCGATGCGACCAGCGCCGAGCGATTCGTCAACGAACGTTATGCGGAAACTCCCGACGACGTGCCGCTAGTGGTTAAGGCCGACGGTTTAGCGGCGGGCAAAGGAGCGATCGTTTGCAGCACGCGCGATGAAGTGCTCGAAGCGATCGACCAAATCGCTCGGCGAAAAGAGTTCGGTTCGGCAGGCGACAAGATGATTATCGAAGATCGCATGTCGGGCACCGAGGCCAGCATTTTGGCGATCACCGACGGCCGTACAATTCTAACCTTGCCGCCGGCCGAGGATCATAAACGTGCTCATGATGGCGACGCCGGACCAAACACCGGTGGCATGGGAGCCTATTGCCCGACACCGTCCATTGACGAAAAAACGTTGGCGTGGGTCGATGAGCATGTGCTTGTTCCTACGGTGCATGTGATGAAGCGCCAACGGAACCCGTTTCGAGGCATCCTGTACGCCGGCTTGATGTTGACTCCGCAGGGGCCTCGCGTGTTGGAATACAACGTGCGGTTTGGTGACCCGGAATGTCAGCCTTTGCTGTTCCGCCTGAAGACCGATTTGTTCGACGTAATCGAAGCCACCATCGACCGGCGCTTGGGCGAGATCGGGCCGTTGGAATGGGACGATCGCCCAAGCATCTGCGTGGTGATGGCTAGCGAGGGCTACCCGGGTAGCTACGCCAAGGGCCATATTATCCGCGGCCTAGACGAGGCAGCCAAACTGCCGGACGTGAAAGTGTTTCACGCGGGCACGCAACAGGACGCCGACGGCAATGCGGTCACTAATGGTGGCCGCGTGCTAGGAGTCACCGCGATGGGCGACAGTATCGCGGCGGCCAAGCTGCAAGCCTACAAAGCGGTCAAGTGCATTCGCTGGGACGGCGCGTGGTGCCGCAAGGATATTAGCGACAAAGCGATTGGTTCGGTCCGTTGATTTATCCCTCGAACCGAGTTGAAAGAGCGGGCCAAAGGCTCACCTTTTATTCAGCTCCGGGCAAATGCTATCAAAAAAAACGAGCACCCTATTGGGTGCTCGTCTTGAGTTTTGTGTTTGGCGACCTGATTGCCGCCAAGGCTGTCGACTAGCGACGGCGGCGAAGAACTGCAGCCCCCGCGACTAAAGCCAGGGCACCGGCAGAACCAGGCTCAGGGATCGCTGAAGTCGGTGGCGGAGTGTACGTTCCCGCAGGAAACGGCGAAGTCGCAGTTGCGTTTGATGATTCGCCATCCAAAGCGTTACGGCCTGAGTATGTAAAGTTTGTTGGGACAAAGGTGGAACCATCTGGACCAGTTTCGTCAACTCGATAAGCCCAACCGTCCAAGTACTCCCAACTTTCTCCGGAGCCGTCGGTGTTTATGTCACCAAAAACATCGATTACCGATCCGTTTTGGAATAGTTCTATCGCATCGTCACCGTTAATGCCCATCGATCCACTAGTGAATGTCGGTGTAAACCCGAAAAACGAATTAAAGCCGGTTGACTCACTAGCGACATAGATGAAATCGCCAGCAGTTGCAGCGCCAGACAATGCAAATTCTTCACCGTCACTGCCGCCACCGTTGTTGGCAGAACCAACACCGTAAATAGACAGGTCGGGAATGTCGTTCACGACGTAAAGCTCAACTGCCTTCGGTACGCCACCTGACAGTGGGCCGTCAATCGCGCCTGTGATAATAATGTCACCGAGAGCGGACGAAACGGTGGCGAACAACGCCATCAATCCATAAATAAATGTCTTTCTCATCTTCTTCTCCAAGGTGTGCCACTGAATGAAACTAAAGGGGAGCGTGTAGTCATGTTGGCGAACCGTCGCAGTACTACTGCAATCGGATCAATTCGTATTGAGGGTAAACACGATCGTTCACCGCCGGCGTGTGGCGTTTGTACCGCTTGGCCGTTCACTTTTGATGGTACGAGCAATTTTGACGGTTGCAACAGCGAAATGCGACTCTTAACCAATATTTAACCGTCAATCCACTACTTCAAAAGAAGAGATATCTTGTCCGAATCGTTTTGTGGCAGCCTGTGCGACGTTAACCGCTCAGACGGTCGTGCTACCCGAGTTTCACGAGTTTTGGCTTCTTGCAATCAGTGGGCTTGAAGTTCAAAAACTTCTTTTTTGGCATCCGATCGGTATGAGAACCGCGGTAGTCCGCAGTAAGTCATGTAACACCTTTTCCCGAAAAGACTTGCGCTCAATCCGGTTCGTCATCAAGCAAATCGTCCGCGTAGCCCTCCGGAAATGGATCATCGGGTTCGTTTTCGTTTTTGACTTTGCCAGCGGAGGAGGCGTCTGGCGGCGAGGGGACGGCCGGAGCTTTGGTTTGCTCGAAAATGCTGTTCCAATCAAACGACTCCAATGACGCGATCGCTTGGCGTTTTTCTCCATCACTGGCCAGATTGGGATTCTGTTCAAGTGTTTTGTGATGCGAGGGTTTGGCCTTTTGGTCGTGACGATTCTCTAGCAGTTGATCCCACCACCGGTCGCTGTCAGTGGCCGTTGCTTTTCGTCGCGAGGCAGCCGTTTGAATGCGGTGGTCGCTTGAGACGACGGTCAGTTTTTTGGGTGTCGAATGAGCCGCGATCAATTCCTCGATCAGCGTGTCAGCATCGTCATGATCGACGGCGTACAAAATGCGGATTCCGTTCACCGTTGAATCCGCAGAACTCTCCCTGATTGGCAAACGTTTCGCATCAAAGACAATCGTGGTGTTTGACCGCTCCGAATCGCTCGACATCGACGCAACGGTCGAGATCAATCGCGCTCGCGCTTTCTCCAGCGATTGTGGAGTCCGAGTTTTCCCTTCGAGCCCACAGGTAAAGATCAGGTTATAACCGTCGATGATGGTGGGCATGGCACGATCGCAAAGTACTCATCACATTCCATGTGATGTTCAGATACAAAGTTCAGCACACGGAGTGTGCTGGCTACATTGAAATTCAACCGCTTTGCAGATTTCGAACCACTCCGACCACGACCCCAATCACTTTGGCGTCACGACTGTAGATAGGTTTCAGTCGCTTGTTGGCAGGCTGTAAACGCACCCGGTTCTTTTCCGGAAACCAATATTTGAGTGTTGCTTCGCCGTCAGATGTTCGGGCCACCACGATGTCACCTTTGCTGGCCGTGTGACGCTTGCGAACCACCACGTAGTCGCCGGACGCGATCTGGGCGTCAATCATCGAGTCGCCTTCAACTTCCAACAGGTAGTTACTCTTGTGGTTCCACATGTCGCCCACATCAATCCGCTCGTGCTGCTCGACCGCTTCCATCAACGACCCAGCCGCGACTCGGCCCGCCAGCGGAAGGCCCTTTGTTTCCTCGTGGACCTCGTCGGTTAGCACGATCGAACGTGACTTATTGCTCTGCCGCGTAATCAAGCCCTTGTTTTCAAGTGCCCGGAGGTGGCCAACGACTCCGTTGGGTGACTTGAAACCCATCTCGTTCTGAATGTCACGGATGGTTGGGCCGTACCCGTTTTCTTGAATCTGATCGCGGATGTAATGAAAAATTGTCCGCTGGCGGTCGGTGAGCGTTTGTTCGAGCACGGCTGGCCTCGGGGGTTGAGTCACGATCGGTGGTGAACAGACAAATAGGTTATACAAATGTTCATTCTGTGTCACGGCGGTTGGTAAAACAGGTTACTTCGAAGCGTTCCACAAAGGTCGGCTGCTGGTGGAAACATTGGCAAGGGAATCCCGGCTCTGTCACGGTTAAGTTTCACTGGAGAAAAACCGAAGTAGGAACTTTGCTGCCACAAATGGCAGCCAACAACTCATCGATCTCGCCGGAAAGAATAAGCATGGGGTTCTTGTCAGGAAGTACTTCTTTCGAACGTTTTCGCATTACCGAGGACCCGACGGATGCCTTCGGGGAGGACCACTTGGCCGTTCTGGCGAAGCACCAGATTGGTTCGGCCGCCGGAAACCTATACGAGCAACCATCGGTGGGTTTTGTGGCAGGTTCGCATATTTTTGATACCGAGTTCGATCTAGAAAAAAACGTGATCGGCGACGCGCTGCTGTTCGGGATTCGCGTGGATAGCGTGCAAATTCCCGGCCCCATCAAGAAGGCGTGGATGACGATGGAACTGGCGGGCATCATGCACGACAACCAAGGCAGTCGCCCGAGCAAATCCCAACGCGAAGAAGCAAAACAAGCCGTCGAAGCGCGTTGCGAAGCAGCGGCCGAGAATGGAAGCTACACGCGGATGAACGAGACGTCGGTGCTGTGGGACGCGGCGACCGAAACCCTGTACGTCGGCAGCGTCAGCGAGAAAGCAAACGAGGCGTGCTTGAGCCTGATGAACAAAGCGTTCGGATTGGAGTTCCAACGAGTGACGTCCGGCAGTTTGGCCGAAGAATTCGCAAGCTCGCATGATCGTTTGGATAGCTTGTACCAAATCGGCCCAACCGCTTTCTTGCCCGATGAGGGCGGAGCGAACGTCGTGTGGTGGAACGGCATGAATGACAACTACGACTACTTGGGGAACGAGTTCCTGCTGTGGCTGTGGCAGTTGTGGGATTCGGGCGTCGATACCCTAGAACTTTCGGACTCGACGGAACTGAGCGGCATGTTCGCTCGCTCGTTGGCGTTGGATTGTCCGCTCGGCGAACACGGCAAAGAATCGATCAGCAGTGATTGCCCCGTGCAATTGCCGGAAGCCACGCTTGCCGTCCGCATGGGCAAGCTGCCTCGGAAAGCCGGTCTCACGCTGATCCGTGCCGACCAGCAGTTTGATTTTACGCTGCAAGCCGAAACGTTCGCGATCAATAGCGGCCGCATCTCGCAGTTGGGTGACGAGTCGCTCGACTCACGCGATCGATTGGCGAGGATTGAGAGCCTTCGTCAGATGACGGAATCGCTGGATTTACTGTTCGAGGTTTTCTGTGAGAAACGAATCGGCAAAGCCTGGCCCCGTGAATCAAAAATGCTCACCGAATGGCTGCAAACCGAAGGCGTTCCCGCCAAGCGACGGACGGCGGCCTAGGGAGCGTTAGGTCGCTGCTTTGCTGCTTTCAAATGCTCACTGTTGGTAGTTGCTCTGCTGCATGCTCGCGAAAAAGACTCCGAAGGCGTCACCGGAAATTCCGGGGCTTTAGTTTTAGCCTGCCCACCGTTTCGGTTAGGTCTTCGATGCGATTGACCAAGACATGCGTGACGCCACTTCGGCGCTCCAGCTTGCCATGAGCGACCCAGCTCTGGCTGCTGCGCGTGATCTTGTAGTAGCGTTCGCGAATGCTGGGTTTGACGATCAAGTTCGCCGACCCGGTTTCGTCCTCCAGCGTGACGAACATGATGCCTTTGGCGGTGGCTGGCCTTTGACGCAGCGTGACGATTCCCGCGACCCGCAGATGCTGGTTGTTGCGACGAAGTTCCAGCTGGTCGATCGGGGTGACCTTCAGTTCATCCAAATGATCGCGATGAAACGAAATCGGATGCGCCTTCAAGGACAGTCCGACGGTGCGGTAGTCTTCGAATACCTCTGCTTGCAGCGGCAGCGTAGGCAGCAATTCGGTTTCGTCGTCATCGGTCGCTAGACCCGAGAACAACGGTTGCTCCAGCGGCTGTCTCTCCTGCGCGAGCGCCTGCCATAGCGCGGCCCGCCGGTCTTGTCCGACCGAGGCAAACGCGTCGGCTTCGCTTAACAAAGTGATGGTTGCTTGACTGGCACCCGTCCGGCGGGTGAATTCGGCGATGCTGGTAAAAGGCCGGTCACCACGGGTCAACAAAACGCGTTCGGCATGGTCGCGCCGCAGCCCACCAATTAAACGCAACCCAAGCCGAATGGCGAGCGTGGATCGGGCCGCGGTGGAAGAAGCAGCCTCTGCCACGGGTTCCAGCGTGCTGTCCCATTCGCTGCAATTCACATCCGGCGGCAGCACCGTCACGTTGTGCTCTTTCGCATCGGCCACCAATTGAGCCGGACTGTAAAAGCCCATTGGCTGGCTGTTGAGAATCGCGACACAGAACGCCGCCGGGTAATGGCACTTCATCCATGACGACACGTAAGCCAGATGAGCAAAACTGGCGGCGTGAGATTCGGGAAAGCCGTACTCGCCAAAGCCACGAATTTGGTGAAACACTTGATCGGCAAACTTTTGGTTCAAACCGCGCTCACGCATGCCGGCGTACAGCTTGTGACGAAATTTTTCGATCGTCCCCGACTTTCGCCACGCCCCCATCGCCCGGCGCAGTTGATCTGCTTCACCCGGTTCGAATCCGGCCGCGACTACCGCCAACTTCATCGCTTGTTCTTGAAAAATCGGCACTCCCATGGTGCGCTGGAGCACCGCTTTGATTTCGTCATTCGGGTAATTCGGTTGCACTTCACCGTTACGGGCTTTTAAAAACGGATGCACCATGTTGCCTTGGATCGGACCCGGTCGCACGATGGCGACTTGAATCACCAAGTCATACCAACAGCGCGGCTTCAGACGCGGCAGCATGCTCATTTGTGCTCGGCTTTCGATCTGAAACACGCCGACGGTATCCGCTTTGCAGATCATGTCGTAGGTCGCCACGTCTTCGGTCGGCACCGTGGCGAGGTTGAACCGATCACCGTGATGCTGGTCGATCAAGTCAAAACCTTTTCGCAACGCGGTCAGCATTCCTAGGCACAAGCAGTCCACCTTCAGCAGACCCATCTCTTCAAGGTCGTTTTTGTCCCATTGGATGACCGTGCGATCCTCCATCGCCGCGTTCTCGATCGGCACCAGTTCATCCAAGCGACCTTCGGTCATCACCATGCCACCCACGTGCTGTGATAAATGACGTGGGAAGCCAATCAATTCGTGGGTGAGATGAACAATCTGCTGCCCCAGCGCTGATTCGGCGTCGATCCCTGCCTCCGACATCCGCTCTTTTAGCTTGCAGCCGTCGGAGTACGATTCGGAATACCAAACGTTGACCGTTTGAGCCAACGCGTCGATACGATCGAGCGACAGACCCAACGCTTTGCCAACGTCTCGCACGGCACTACGGCCGCGATAGGTCACTACCGTCGCGGCCAAGCCAGCTCGATGGCGACCATATTTTTCGTACAGATATTGAAGCACTTCTTCGCGGCGTTCATGCTCAAAATCCACATCAATGTCGGGGGCTTCGTCGCGTTCCCGGCTGATAAAACGCTCGAACAACAAATCAGTGGTATCGGGGTCAACGGAGGTCACGCCCAAGCAGTAGCAGACGGCTGAATTAGCGGCCGAACCGCGGCCTTGGCAGAGAATGTTGCGACTGCGAGCGTAACGGACTAGATCCCACACGGTTAGAAAATAGGCTTCGTAACGCAGTTCATCGATCAGTTCCAGCTCATGCTGAACTTGGTGTTTCACTTTGGCCGACACGCCGTCGGGATAGCGTTTGCGCGCACCCTGCCAGGTTAGCCGAGTCAGGTACTCCATCGATGTTTCTTGGGCGGTGCTAAACTCTTTGGGGTACTCGTACCGTAATTCGCTGAGGCAGAACGAACACCGGTCGGCGATCTCGCGGGTGCGAGCGATCGCGTCGGGCTGACTGGCGAAAGCTTTTTGGTAATGAGCGATGGTTTTCAGATGCCGCTGAGCGTTGGGTAGCAGTAAATCCCCGGCAGCAATGACGTTCGTGCCGTGCTTCGTCGCCGTCAGCACATCATGCAGAGGCATCCGCGCGGCTGAGTGATACAGCACGTCGCCGGAGGCAACCAGCGGCAAGCCAGTTTGTTCAGACAGCTTCGCCAACTGCTGTAACCGCCACGCATCATCCGTGCCCTGATAGAGTGATGCGAGCAGGTACGCGCGGTCGCCGAATCGTTCGCCGAACATGGCCAGTTTTTGTTGGCTCAAAGGCGCACTGTCGCGCGGGTGTTTTTCCCCGTGAGCCAATGAAGATTTGGGACCGGCCAATTCTGGAACGACGCCCGCCAGCAACCCTTCTGAAAACTCGGCGACGTCATCAAAACGTAGCCAACATTCGCCTTTGGGAGCTCGCTTGCGTCCGACGGTCAGCAATCGCGATAGTCGGCCGTAAGATTGTCGATCGGTTGCCCACAGCACCACCGAGGGCGCGTCTTCGAGCGTAATTTCTGATCCTACAATTAGTTTCAAATCAGTATGCCGCGTCGCCGCATAAGCCTTGACCACACCCGCCAGAGTGTTCTGATCCGTAATCGCCAGCGCGTGATAGTCCAGCTCAACCGCCCTCGCGACCAGTTCGTCCGCGTGAGAAGCGCCGGTGAGAAAAGAGAAATTTGTTTTACAGTGAAGTTCAGAAAACATGACTCAAATTTGGAGATCGGAAATCGGAATTACAAAAATGAAATCGTTGGAGCCGTCATTTGAAATTTCGAGATCCCCAAAATTCCAATCTCTCCCTTGGTTCAAAACTCTCCCTGCACGAACCATTTTCGTTTTCGTAGATCGCGAAACACCCAGAGGTGTTTTCCCGTTTCCGTTTCAACTCGCCAGTAGTCGCGGCAAGTCGTCCGGCCTCGCCACCAACCGGTTTCAATCCGCTCAGGGCCCCAGGTTTGGGTGACGCGTTCGGATTTAGATTGGTAGATCAACACGGTGGGCGGACGAGAAATGTTGGTGCCGCGAAACGAGTCTTGGTGATTCTCGTTCTGGGATTCGGTGGCGGCCTGCACGGGGTGGGGCGGATGGAACAAGTGAATCGGCCGTGCGAACAAGTGCGACCGTTTTCGTGCTCGGCTCGCGCGACGCGGGCGTTGGTCCACCAGCGGTTGCAGGCGGAAAGCGTATTCCGGTTGAGCGTTCGCTTGCAGCGAGGCACCGACCACGTTGCTGGGGCCCAGTTGAGTGGTTAGGCGATTGACCAGAGCCGTGATGGCTTGCGGATCGTCGCGTGGATTTTCGTCGAACAGTTGACGTTGGTGTTGGACCAGTTTGCCGCTGGCGGTGACCGCGACCGTGATCGCTTTCACGTCGATGCTCATCGTGCGGACCATCTGCACGGCGGGAGCTGCTTGGTCGTTTTTGGGGCCGCGTTTTCGCTTCTGAGAATGCTGCTTTTGAAAATGCTTTTTGCGAAAGCGATGCGTGTGTGGCTGTAAAACTTGTTCCAAGTGCATCGTTAGTAGCGGTAGCACATCGGTGGCGGTGGCGGTCGCACGGAACAGGCGAATCGTGAACTCGATCGGCAAACCTTCGACTCGATCGAGCGTAAAACGCCACTGCAGCGCGCCGCGCTGGTGTGTTCGTAGATCGTGGCAAATCGTTTGCATCAGCCGTGTGGCGATCGCCTCGATGGTTTCACGATGATGGGTCGGAAAGTCTAACGCGTGATGCTGTTCAAACTCGACCGGCAGCCGCCGTGCGACGAGGGCTTCGTCGGCAACGCCGTTCAATTGGTCCAACCGCAATCCAATCGCGTGCCCAAATCGCATCGCCAATTCAGGACGCGGCAGTTGCTCCAACTGAGCGATTGTGTGGATGCCCAGCTGACCGAGCGTGTCGATCATCGTCGGCGGCAATCGTAATGCTTCGGTGGGCAGCTGACATTTGATCGATT
>CAZLFF010000072.1:12954-17611 GCA_964558755.1 uncultured Pirellulaceae bacterium | reverse complement strand
GAGCCGTCAGTTCCCAGAATACAAATAACGTAACTAAGTCACCCGCGCAGGCTGCCGCGATGGCTCCGCCGGCGTAAATCATGGCGGCGATATGTTGCTTGGTATCGCGCACGTGCAACGCGTAGATTGACGCCATGACGGCAGCCAAGTGGAAGATTAAGCCAAAGATAAAACTCAGGCGATCGATCCGAACGATGTTCAGCGCGTTGCCGAATAGCTCTAGTTGTCCCCACTCACCCGCCGGCGTGACACAAAACAGCGCCAGCGAAGCGATTGAGAGCACAAGTGCGCCGGCGGCGGACAGACGGCGTCCCACCAGAGGCAGTAGCACGGCGCCCAACATCATGATCCAGCCGGGCGGCAAGTGCTTGAGGCTATCGATCATAGTAATCCTCCTCGCGGCGAATCAGCGGTCGCAACGCGGTGCCCAAAAGGACGATCACGACGAAAACGACAAAGCCAAACCAGGCTTGGAAGGCAAACGTTTCTTCGATGGCAAAATAAGCGTGATCGTTTTTGTAGAACAAGTCCGCTAACGCCAACCCGATACAGGCCACGATCAGCCCGCCAATCAACCGACGCACGTTCGCCGGTTGTTCAAACCAGCTGCTGTCACCACCAGCGTCCGCGCGTGAATCAGATTGTGGTTGAGGGTTGTGAGTCATTGAACGATCGGTAGCAACACGTTGTAAATTTGCGGGGCAAAGAAGAACAGCAACACGCTGCCGACGGCCGTGATGCAAAGCGGCACCACGCACATTAACGGCGCCTCGTTTAGTGTCGGGGGCTGTTGGTCTTTGGGGGTCAGGAAGGCCAAAATTGGAATCGGGATCAAGTAGGCGATGTTTAACAGCGAGCTAGTCATTAACGTGGCGGTCAGGAAATACATCCCGCGATCGACCGTTCCAACGGCCAAGAACCATTTGCTCCACGCACCGCCTCCCGGCGGGAGGCCGATGATGCTGACCGCCGCCAGCAAGAAGGCACCAAAGGTGAATGGCATCGCGCGGCCAAGGCCCCGCATGTCGCTGATGTTCGCCTTGTGCGCCCCAACGTAAATCGCTCCGGCGCAGAAGAACAGGGTGATCTTGCCAACGGCGTGCATCGCGATGTGCATGCCTCCGCCGAGCATGCTTTCGGGTGTCGCCAACGCGGCGCCCAGTGTGATGTAGGCCAGTTGGCTGACGGTCGAATAGGCCAGTCGAGCCTTCAAGTTGTCTTTCGTCATCGCGACCAGCGAGCCCAGCAAAATGGTGGCTCCGGCGACATAGCACAGCCACTCGCTGGCATTTGTTTCGGTTAGCACGTCGATGCCAAAAATGTAAATCGCTACCTTCAGCACCGAGAACACTCCGACCTTCACGACCGCCACCGCGTGCAGCAGGGCGCTGACGGGAGTCGGTGCGACCATCGCGGCGGGTAGCCAGCGGTGAAACGGCATCAACGCGGCCTTGCCGATTCCATAAGCGAACAGGCCCAACAGCACGGCCACTAACGTCGGGCTAATTCGTCCTTCAGCGACGGCCTCGGTTAGAATACCGCCATCGGTGAAGTTCAGCGTGCCGGCCAGATGCCATGTCCACGCGATTGCGAACATGAAGAACGCGACCGAAGTGCTAAGCAAAATCCCCAGATACACGCGGCCGCCGGCTTTCGCCGCGGCGTTGCCGTGGTGCGTGACCAGCGGATAAGTCGAAACCGTCATGATTTCGTAGGCGACGAACAGAGTGAACAGGTTGCCGGCGAACGCGGCCGCCATCGCGGCGAAAATCGCGGCGGCAAAGCAGGCGAAGAAGCGGGTTTGATTGGTTTCGTGGTGACCGCGCATGTAACCGATCGCGTAAACCGTCGTCAGGATCCAGAGCCCCGACGCAACGAGCGCGAATAGCATGCCCAGCGGTTCGACCACAAAGTTGATCTCGAACCCCGGCAGGATTTCTCCCAGCGAGAACTCCGGGCGTCCGCCGCTAAAAACCAATTTCGAAAGCGACACGTTCACGCAAAACAGGACAATTGAAACCGCGATCGAACCGGCCTCGCGCAGGTTGGGCGTCTTTCCGAAAAGAAAGACCCAGCCCACCGCGACAAGCGGTAGTACCATCGCCAGCCAGATCGCATTGGAAGCCGTCCACTCGATCATGGTGAGCCTCCGTCAAGATTGGAGACTTCGATTTTGGGCACTTTTGATCCCGGGGCAATTTCGGTTCGTTGAACTTGGGGCAACAACGACTTGGCCGCTCGTGTTGCCAGCCCTGCCGAAAAGTCGGTTCGCACCCCAAAGTACAAAACGGCTGCGATGACCAAATAAGTTGGAACCAACATCCATAGCGGAGCCTCAAGCGCAGTTTTGGCACGCGGGGACGGTTGCTCGCTAAAGTAAAGTGTTTCGACGACTCGCCAGACATAAACTAACGCCAGCAAGCTGCTGATTAGCATCAACGCTGCGACCGGCCAACGCTCTGTCTCGAACGCCGCCGTCAACAACATCCACTTGCTGATAAATCCGGCCGTCATAGGGACACCGATCAGGCCAAGGCCACCGACCGCCCACGCCAGCGACGTCCAGGGCATCGTCCGTCCGGCTCCGGCCCATTCCGATAATCGCGATGAACCCAGTCGCAGCACGAAGCAGCCGACGACCATGAACAGCCCGCCTTTGATCAACGCGTGGTTTAACATGTGAACGATCCCGGCGCTCAGACCGCCAACGTTTGCCATGCCAACGCCCAGCAGCATGTAGCCAATCTGAGCGATACTGGAATACGCCAGCAATCGTTTCACGTCGTCTTGGAAGATCGCAGCCGTTGACGCAACAAAGATCCCCGCAAGTGCCAGAGCAATTAACAGGTTGTCGAGCGGCATTTGCTCGAACGCAAAATCTGGTTTGAAGATCCCGTAAACCAAGCGAATGAACGCGTAGACCGATACCTTCGTCGAGGTCGCGGCGATGAAGGCCGTGACTACCGATGGCGAATAGGTGTAGCTATTCGGCAGCCAGCCGTGCAGTGGCACGACGGCCATTTTGATGAACAGGCCCACGGTCATAAACCCGAACGCGACCAGCAGCGTCCGCGGTCCATTGCTGGTGTTCAGGCGACTTGCGATGTCGGTCATGTTGAGCGTGCCGGTCATCTGATACAGCAGCCCGATCCCGATCAGAAAAAAAGTGGCTCCGATCGTTCCGACGATCAAGTACTGCAACGCCGCCAGTGGGGCTCGACGCGTTTTGCCTAGGCTGATCAACGCGTAAGACGACAGCGAGCTGATCTCAAGGAAGACGAACACATTGAACAGGTCGCCCGTGATACACATGCCTAGCAGGCCCGTCATGCACAGCAAATAGGTTGCGTAAAACAGATAGTGTTTTGAGCGAGGGATCTCCGCGTCAATGCTGGGCTTACCGTACAGCAGCACGATCGCGGCGAGCCCCGAAACAAACAGCGTCACGAAACTGCTTAGGTAGTCCACCACGTACTCGATGCCGTACGGCGGTTTCCAGTTGCCGATTTCGTAACGGATTGGGCCGTAGGTTAAAACTTGCTGAACGAGCGCGATGGCAATCACAAACGTTGTGCCGCAAACCAGCAGCGACAACAAATACGACAGCCATCGCCCTCCAAGCAGCACGCACAGCGGCGCGGCGACGAGCGGAATCGCGACCAGCAAGATCGGTAATTGAGTGATAAGGTCGATCACGCGGCTCGGTCTAGCTCCAGAATTTCGTCTTCCTCAATCGTCCCGTAGTCTTCGCGAATCCTTACGATCAACGCGAGCGCCAACGCCGTGGTGGCAACACCCACGACAATCGCCGTCAGCATCAAAACGCTTGGGAGTGCATTTGAGTAAATGACCTTTGGGGCGTGCGGGTTGTCCGAGTGAGTGGCGGTCCCTGCCGTATGTGTGTGAGCAGAACCAGAGTTTGCATGAGAGTCCGTTGCGTGAGTGTTGTGTTCCGGGGGATCGTCATGATTCGCCAGGTGTTCGTCAGGGCCGTGTGCCACGTGGACTGCGGGGTGGTCTGAGTGACTTTCATGCTCCGCATGCTCATGCCCGTGGCTCACCAACGCCGGCGGAACAATCGGCGCCGTGCCACCGACGACTTTTCCCATCGTGATGTAAAGTAAAATCACGCTGATCTGAAAGACGTTCAGGCCAATGACGGTTTTGATCAGGTTGTTGCGCGCGATGACGATGTAAAAACCGGTCATCATCAAGAAGATAACGATCCAGTAGTTGTACAACCCGAGCACTTGTTCGATCTGTTCGGCAGTCATACGGCGGGCTCCCGGCCAGCGAAGGCATAGAAGATCATCGTCATCACCGCGGTGACCGTAACGCCCACGCCCAGCTCGACCAAGAAAATGCCCAGATGCTGACCCTCGGGAAGAAACCCGTGCAGGAAGCTGTGCTGGAAAACGTCATACTCAAGGAAGTTCCCCTTCACTCCCGGTCGGGCCCCGGGGCGCTGCAGCAGCATCGTGGCGAATCCGGTCGCCCCGTAAATCACCAGGCCAAGGGCGATCAGTTTCTCGATCACCTTCGGCGGGGCAACCGAGTGCAAGGCGGGCAGGCCGAAGACCAAGCCGTACAGAATCAGTGCCGCTGCAAAGATCACTCCGGCCTGGAAACCACCGCCGGGGCCGAAGTCGCCGTGGAA
>CAZLFF010000072.1:0-12944 GCA_964558755.1 uncultured Pirellulaceae bacterium | reverse complement strand
GCCGAACAGCAAGATGTAGGGAATCAGCAGCTTGGAAATGACTCGAATGATTGGGAAGGAAATCACTTGCGCTTTCCTCCTCGTTTTCGTTTTCCGCCGATTCGTTTGTTAGGTTTGCCGAGCTTCTTTTTTGACTTAGCCGAATTGGTCGCCACATCGAGCGTGTTTGATCGCTCGACTTCTTCCATCACTGCGTCGTCATCCCTGGTCGACGGACGTAGGATCAGCAGGACGGCAATTCCAGCAGTAAAAATGACGGCGGTTTCACCCAGCGTGTCGTAGGCTCGATAGCTGGCCAGCACGCCGGTGACGATGTTGGGCAGACCATGCATGTCATGGGTGACGCGTTCGACAAATCCTGGATTCGGGTGCTGATGAACGGGGGCAGCCGGGTCGCCGAAGTGCGGCATGTCCAGCGTCCCGTAGATCAACGCGGCACCGGTGACGGTCACGACCAGCAGCGGCATCAATGGCGATCCTGTTGTCGGTTTTTCTTCTTTTCCCGTTAGTGACAATGTGCCCAGCATCAGCACCGTCGAAATGCCGGCCCCAACCGCCGCTTCGGTAAACGCCACGTCCGGCGCGTCGAGAATCAGCATCCAGCTCGCACCCAGAAAGCTGTAAATCCCAGTAAACATGATCGCGGCCCAAAGGTCTCGAATTCGCGCGACGGCGACCGCGGTCACGGCGAGCAAAGCGAGAATAGGGATAACAACGAACGACATGATCGGAACTAAATGCTGGGGCAACTAAACCTGGGTATCGAGCCCTTGTGTTTCAAACTGTTTTTACGGTGTGTTCTTTCGAACCGAGTTAATTTCCAGCACGGGTTTAACGTTCTGCGACAACGCGGACCGGGCGAGCGCGTGGCATGAAGACGGGCTCGTGACGAACAGAAAGAACAAAATCATGATTAGCTTGACCACGGCCTGCCAACCGTCGGCCATGAAACACAATCCAATCAAGATCAGCCCCGCGCCGAGGGTGTCCGTAATTCCGCCGCCGTGCAGCCGCGAGTAGAACTCGGGCAGGCGTACGATACCGATTCCGCCAACAAGCGAAAAGAACGCGCCGAGACCCAGAAAGACCCACCCGATGACGGTCAACGCAATCATGATGGGGCCTCGGTCGAGTGACTAGGGAGTGATGGTTCGGCCGGATCAGTTTGGTGCTGCTCACCAAACGTCCCCAGCTGAGAAAATCGCAGCAGGGCGACCATCCCGATAAAGTTCATCAGGCTGTACAGCAGTGCCAGATCCAAAAAATCGGTGCGGGCGGTCATGAAACTGATCACACAAATCAGCAGCACGGTTTTCGTCCCGAACATATTCAGCGACAGGACTCGGTCGAACACCGTTGGCCCCAGCATCGCGCGGATGAGGGCCAGCGTCATCGTGATAAGGATCGCGACCGAGGTCACGATTAAGGCGGGATCCAGATTCATCATGGTGCGGCGGGCTCCTGCCCGGTTGGCTCCAATTGACACACACGGCGATCCATTTCGCCCGATAAATCGTCGGCGGCACCCTCGAAGGATAACGCATGGACCAAAATCCGATCGCCTTGCAAGTTAACCGCAACAGTCCCCGGCGTTAATGTTATCGAGTTAGCGAGAATTACCTTGCCAATATCGCTCTTGGGGTTTGCGCCGACCTCGATCAGGTTTCGCTTGAGCGGCATTTTCGGCGAGAGCACAATTTTGGTGACCTCGACGTTCGCTTTGATGATCTCGACGACCAACCACGGTGCAAACCGAGTAAACGGGCGGATGCCCAGTTGAGCCGGCGTGCCTTCCTCGTCAACGATCCCCATCCGCTTGGCAATCCACAGACAAAGCAGAACCGACAACCCGCCTAGCAGCAACAGGAAGGGGTGGTTCAGTCCGTATCCTGACCACAGTAGCCACACGGCAACCAGCGTCAGGGTTAGCGAGATGAAGTACGTCCTTGTTTTCATCCCGGAAATTGTAGCGTTTCGATCCGTTTTCAAGAATGACACTTGGGGGGCCAGTTGTTGCGTGCTGGATTAAAATTTGACGCGGGCCTATGCTCGCGTTTTAATACTCAACCCAACCTATTCGCCCTTCGCAACGCAGCCGGCCAACATCGGCGTCTGTTATGTCAATCAAGCGTGGCCGCAGGTTGGTTTAGGCGTTCACGAAACGAAAACCCCACAGGAAACCCAGTCAATGAGTCGCTACAGCATTGAGGAGTTCGTCGCCGAAACCCGTCAGAAGGATCACGGACAGGGCACGTTTGAGTTAGAGTCCGAGCGGCTGCTCGAGCTGAACCTCAATGGCGAGATCTGGACCAAGTTGGGTTCGATGGTCAGTTACCGCGGCAACGTCAAGTTCACTCGGGAGGGTATCCTCGAACAAGGCATCGGGAACTTGCTGAAAAAGGCCGTCTCGAGTGAGGGGGCTCGGCTGACGAAAGCGGAAGGGCAGGGGACCGTCTATTTGGCGGATGCCGGCAAAAAGATCACGTTGTTGAATCTGCAGGGCGAGTCCCTGTTCGTCAACGGGAATGACTTGCTGGCTTTCGAACCGACGGTCAACTACAAGATCCAGATGATGAAAAAGATGTCTTCCATGCTGGCGGGTGGGTTGTTCAATATCCTGTTGCAAGGCAGCGGTATGGTGGCCTTCACGACGCATTATGATCCGATCACCTTGATCGTGACGCCCGACAATCCGGTGATCACCGATCCGAATGCCACCGTTGCTTGGTCGGGTTCATTGACGCCACGGATCAAAACCGACGTCTCTTTCAAAACCTTTCTCGGTCGAGGCAGCGGCGATTCGATCCAGACCGTGTTCGAGGGTTCGGGGTTTGTGGTGATCCAGCCGTATGAAGAAGTTTACTTCCAAGCCGGCTCGTAAATCCGCTAGCGTTTGCGTCTCCTGTGGTGGCTCGCCCGTTTGCGCGACAAGTTGGTATCGGCGATTGGCCCTGTTTTGAGGTAGTCTAAACGGGTCAGCTGGCGGGGTCGTTTCCGCTGGATCGCTCTCAGACACCAAAACGGAGCCCCTATGTTCGGCAAGGATGCACGAAGCAGCAAGCAAATACAACGAGCGACGGAATTGGTCCACTACCTGCGAACGAAATTGAACTCGCCGGTGAGCGTGCGGTTGTGGGATGACAGCGTGATTCCGCTCGGTGAGAACGTGCATCCGGGTTTGGAGATCGCGATCCGCAGTCCCGGCGCTATCGCGACGATGCTCCGCCGCCCCAAAGCCGACACGCTGCTGCGATTGTATGCGCTGGGATCGATCGATTTCGTCGGCGCGGATATGACGACCTTCATCGAGAAGGCCCGTGTAAAAAACAGTCGGCAAAAATCAAAAAGCGTGCCGTTAGGAATGCTCGCAAAGTTCGCGACAGCATTCGTATTCAGCAAGGGCGCGGCGACCAAACTGGAGCACTGTTTCGCGGGCGATGAAACGGGGCTCACGCGCGAGCAGGCCGACAATCAGGACTTTATTCAGTTCCACTACGATGTCAGTAACGAGTTTTACCAACTGTTTCTTGACGAGCAAATGGTTTACAGCTGTGGTTATTTTCACGACTGGAACAACTCGCTGGAGCAGGCTCAGTTTAACAAGCTAGACATGATCTGCCGCAAGTTGCAGCTCAAGCCGGGCGAGCGGATGTTGGACATCGGCTGTGGCTGGGGGGCTCTGATCTGCCACGCGGCCAAACACTACGGCGTGCAAGCTCATGGAATAACGTTGTCGGAACGCCAACTGGCGTATGCGCAACAGCGAATCAAAAAAGAAGGCTTGAGTGACCAAGTTACCGCGGAGCTGAAAGATTACGCCTACGTCGAAGGCCCGTTCGACAAAATTTCCAGCGTCGGCATGGTTGAGCACGTGGGCATCGACAACATGGAAGGCTACATGCGGAAGGTTGTTTCGTTGTTGCCCGATCGTGGTCTGTTCCTCAACCACGGCATCACTCGGCCGGGCAAGATGAGCGACAAAAAGTTTCGCCACATGTCGTCTGAGCGACGGATCCTGGCGAAGTACATCTTTCCTGGCGGCGAGCTAGATCATCTGGGACACATGATTCAGTGCATGGAGAGCACGGGTTTCGACGTACACGACGTCGAGGGTTGGCGGGATCACTATTCGCAAACTTGTCGGCTGTGGTGTCAGCGGCTGGAGGCGAATCGCGACGAGGCCATTCGTCAGGTCGGCGAAGAAAAGTACCGCCTGTGGGTTTTGTACCTGGCAGGTTGTGTGTTCGCACTGGGGGACGGTGGAGCCCGAATTTACCAAACCGTTGCAACGAAGCAGCAGGCGAAAGGGCTATCGGGCATGCCGTGTACTCGCGAACATCTGTATCGTTCAGCCGAAAGCGATTTGAGGCAGAAGGCGGCGTAGAAGGGCCGCGTGTTTTGCAGTGGGTATTGCTCTCGCGTGGATTGCTGAAGCCGTTGCGGCAAGCTATGACGAACGACGTCGTTGACGGCTACGTCGCGATACGCCGATCCCGCTCGCTGCGGTCAACAGCAGAATCGCCGATGGTTCTGGCACGGCTCGGACGGTGAATCCCAAATCGCGAAGTGACTGGATCGTGAACTGGCTGAGAAACGGATCACCAAAGTCAGGGTCAAGCGCCGCGGTCATTAGCTCGAGCGCTAGGTCGCGACCTTGCTCGTCTTCGATGCCGGTTAGAGGCGAAAGGTCGAATGGGTCGTCGGCCATTCCGGCTTCCCCGGCGCTGCGCAGCAATTGATCCCAGTGAGCATCCACGGAGCCGGGGTTACCGGCACGTTCGACGGGGACGAACGTGGCCGTCGCATCAAAATATCTTTGGTAAGCAGCCAACCCGAACTCGCCCGTGTACTGGCCTGACTGCGGTGAGTATAAACCGTTGTCGTCCCAGAGGGTGCCGATCCCGAGTACGTGTCCGATTTCGTGAGCCACCAAGTCGTCGATCACGTTGACGTTGTTGTCGCCAAAATCGGAGAACTGTTCGACCAAGTCACGATTGATCCGAATCGCACCGCTGCGGTACAGCCAGAACCCCCCCGCGAAATAGCGACCGAGCCCGTTGGCGTCTCCGAATCCGGTGCTCGTTCCTGTGAGCGTGATCGGCAGGACGGTTTGAGTGATGCCCGGTTGGTATCCCGTGATCTCGCGCTCCCATCTTTCCTCGGCGTCAACAATCGCGGCTTGCGTAATCGCTAATTGGTTGGGCGTAAATGTTTCCGGGTTGGTGATCGAAACCTGAAGGACAAACTGAGCAGCCACGGTCTTCGGCAAAGCCAGCACGATGCACAACAACGCGGCGCTGGCTGCGAACTGCGAGATAAAACAGTGCCCGAATGAATTCGTGTTATCGTTAGATCGAGTTTTCATTGGAATGGACCGTATCAAAAGATGTGTGCGCAAAGCTAAGAAAAGATCGTTGTGTTTTGATTGGCTCGATTATACCACGCCTGATACGGACTGAGCGGATTTCGCGATTCGACGGCAAATCTACGGGGCCGATTAAACCAATTGGCTGATTTGCTTTGGCTTTGCAGCGGCGAGCCGTAAGCCTGTTGCAACAAAAAACCTGCCGTTGCAAAACACAATGGCAGGCTAGGTCGGTTGTTAAGATTGATTTAAGCCGATTTTTTCGAGGCGAAGGGTATTAGATCCTCACGTCGCGGCCACGACCACCGAAGACGAAGTCTTGGAAGCCGTCAGAGAACACGGTTTCCCCAAGTTCAAGGGCTAGTCCGTCTAGGAAATCACCTGTTCCATTGAGAATGTTGCCCAACCGATCGTTGAAGCTATTATCCGATGCCCACTCGTCTCGAACGCGATTGAGCGAATCGTCATCGTCGGCAAAGCTAATCGTTCCGCCGATCAGCAAGTCTTGTCCGCCTTGACCATACATGAGGTCTTGCTGATCGCCACCGATGATCACGTCACGACCGCCACCGCCAAGCATCAAGTCAAGACCTTCGCGGCCGAGCATGATGTCGTTACCGCCGCGTCCGGCGACGACGTCGTTTCCTTCACCACCGTCCAGCAGGTCATCGCCTCGCCCACTAATGATTAGATCATTTCCCGCCCCCGCACGAATCGTGGCATCAATATCAATGCTGCGTTGAATAATGATGCGGTCATTGCCCTCGCTACCATTGATCGCGATCGATTCGACTTCGCTCAGTGGAATCGTCGTGGTGCTGTCGTTTAAAGTGACCACTAGTTCGCCATCGCCGTTCGAGCGAACAGAGATCTGATTGTTCGTTCCTTCCTCCCCGACGATTGTCAGCACGCCGTCAATTACCTGTACGGGGTCATTGTTTTCGACGGCGTTCACGACAACGGAAACGGATGACTCCGCAATGTTCCCAACAGCATCCTCGATAGTGACAGTAAACGTATCACTGCCTGCGAAGCCAGCGGCTGGCGAGTATGTCACGTCGCCATTGGCGGCAAAAGAAGCGGTTCCACTGTTCGGCTGCGAGACTGCGACGACGCTAACCGCACCGGTAAAGGAGTCGTTGTCAAACACGTTGATTGTTGCTTCCAAACCGGCATCGGTCGTGATCGAATCATCGCTGTATTCGTTCCGTCCCGCGACCGTAATCGTCACGGTTTGCGATGTTCCATCTACTGAACTAACTGTGAACGATTCGTCAGGGCTTTCAGTCGCACCTAAGACGGCAGCCAGCGAGTTGTCGACCGTGTAGGACCACGCTCCATCGGCTGTGATGGTAAATTCACCGTAGTTGCCCGTTTGAGTCGATTCGGTGATGTTCGACTCGGTAGCATCAATGTCATCGACGTTGATCTGGCCCGTCACAGGTTGCGTTGCGTTGGCAGCAATTGAGCCAGAAAAATCGCCGCTGATCTGAGCATCGTCATTCAAGCCGAAGACGTTTGCAATTATGCGGGTAGGGGTTCCGTCAGCAGATCTGACATTCGCGATGTCTTGGAAAAGGACGCCTTGGGGCAACACTCGTGCGGCTGCCAGGTCGGTCAGCTGATAAGTCCACTCTCCATCGGTGTTAATGACAAACTCGCCGATCCTTCCAATCTCGACGGTCTCTCCAATCTCGGCGAAGGGGTTATCCACGCCGTTCCTTACCGGAATGCTAACCAAGCCGAACTTTCCCGGGAGCGTTTCCGCAATAAAGAAAGACTCGCCAATGTCCGGGTCAACAACCGTCAGCTTCGTGCCGACTGGTTCGGTCGTTGCTTGGTCCAGTAATACCGCAGTTCGGCCCGAAAACTGAGGGGTGTCGTTGACGCCCTTGATGCGGAAGCGAAACGGCGTCTCGGTTCCATCAACTGAGGCGACACTAAATTCGTCTACCTCGAACTGAAACTGCGGTACGGAATCTGTTGCTTCAGTATCCGGTCGGTACGTCCAGTCGCCATTCGCCTCGACCTGCAACGTTCCGTAGGCTCCTGTTTGGGTTACGGGCACAAAAGCCGCTTCTCCTTCGTCCGGATCGGTCACCTCAACGTTGCCAGTGAAAGGCGTTGGAACGCCGTCGAGAACTTCAGGTGTTACGAAGCCTTTGAACTTCGCGACGTCGTTGACACCAGTTACGGTCACGACTACCTCTGCCGTCACACCGTCGTCGGTGCTGATCGGGAACGTTTCTGTGACAACATCGCCCTCGTTCAAACTCTGCGCCGCTGGACTCAGTTCGTAGAACCAGCGTCCGTCGGTTCCGATCGAGAACTCGCCGAGGGTGCCTGTTGCCGTGTCGACAAGGAATGAGGGGTTGTCGCCACCGTCAATGAAAAGGCTTCCCCCAGCAGGAAAGGTCGAGTCTTCATCAATCTCATCGGTAAACGTTCCCCTGATCGACGATTCTGGAAAACCGGCCCCTCTGATTCGGATAGTGATCTGTTGTACCGTTCCGTCGATCGTCGTGTAGTCGAGTTCATCGACACCAAACATTCCCTCGTATAGTGTCTCGGTGGCCGACGTGTCTAAATCATAGACCCAGTTTCCGTCAGCCTGAATGTTTAAGGTCCCATAGGTTCCAGCAATGCCACCGGTCGGGCTTGGAGTCACGCCGCTTTCACCTGAGTCCACATCTTCGACGATCACCTGACCGGTGATAGGAGTTGTTTCATCCTTGTCGACGACCACAAGATTCGATCCACTGATCGTTGGCAAATCATTGCGACCTTCGATTGTGATTGATACGGTTCCTTCGGTGCCGTCCCCAGAAACGACTGTAAACTGGTCGGTTACGGTAACGCCCTCGTTAAGTGTTTGTGCAGCCTGTAAACCAAAGTAGCGCCATGTTGTGCCAAACGTCTCGAACGTACCGTATTGCCCAATTTGTCGTTCGCCGTCGGGAGTCGGGACGATAAATGCATCCTCCGGGTTTGTTGGATCGGTTACGGTCAAGGTCCCACTAAAGAACGCGCCCGGTTGGCCAACGGGTATCTCATCCTCGCTGCCGGTGAACGTCAGGTCCCCGCCGATCGTGGCATCACCCTCGCCAATTTCGACGACACCACCTCCCTCGCCTTCACCCACGCCAATGATTGAGATTACGACTTGAGTGGTCGTGCCATCGGCACTGGTCACCGTGAAAGGCTCTTCAACGGTTTCACCGGTTGGAATCTCGGACGCGGCAAGGGTGTCAACCGTGTAGGTCCAGTTTCCCTCATCCAGAATTTCAAAGTTTCCGTAGGTGGAGTTGATTCCTCCCGGCGGCGTGCTGATGACAAAGTTCTGGTCGTCATCCGCGTCATCGACCAGCACGCGACCTTCGATCGACGATGCTTGATCGGCGAAAATGGTTCCACTCAAGTCACCAGAAAAAACCGGCTCGCTGTTGGTGCCTTGGATCGTAACGGTTACTTGAGCCGTCGTGCCGTCCACCGTGGTGAAGGTAAACTGATCCGTTAGCGTCTGGTCAGCCGCCAGCCCCTGAACCGACCGCGCCGGGTCGTACTCCCAGTTACCCGCCTCATCGATGGTAAAGAAACCATATTGGCCTTCGCCGCCATCGCCCTCAGGGAGCGCGTTGAACCTCTCTTCCTGCGGTCCGTCGGGATCGGAAACGGTCAGCGTTCCACTGGCTAACGCTGCGTCATCGTTGATGGTTGCCGCAAAATCACCTGTTATCATCGCGTTTGCCGAGAGCATTTGACGCGGCTCGAGCGCTTCAATTTGCAGCCCCGATCGCTTTCTCGATTGCGAGCTTCGGCGTTTGTTCTTTGTTAGGCGAGGGTTCTTGCGAGACCATTTCATGGGTGAGTTCCGTGGAGCGTGGTGGAAAGGGTGTGAGAGCGACAGGCCACCGTCGCTGGTTTGTTCTGCCTATGCAACAGAAACACCCGGACATGCTAATCCCAGATTATCCCCAATTCAACGCTCATGGTGGCGGTTTCGAGCCTTTCCATAGTCACGATGAACCTGAACCGATGAATTAGGGCTCAGAAAGCCGCGTTCGGTCGCTCTAGCCGACCGCCTAGCCCGCTGGAACAAGTCCGAAGCGGGAAAAGAGTACTCGAGAATACGGGGCAATTGGCGTGGATTAGTGAGGCTTCTCAAACAAGTAATGCCCCACGAACCACTCGTTGCCGGCAGCGAAACCAAACAGTTCGCTGCATGCAAGGTGGAACATTCGCCAGCGGTTGAACCACCGTTTGGCTTCCCCAGCGCCGTAGGTTTCCTCTAAAACTCGTAACGCCTCGTCCCGATTGTGATCCAACAGGGCCAGCCATGCCTCACATGTTCGTTGGTAATGTTGCCCGCTCCAGCTCCAGCGATTGGTGAGCCGTAAATCCTGCTGGTAGCGTTCAAGTAACCCGTCGCTTGGCATCATGCCGCCGCTGAAAAAATGGCGGCTCATCCAATCTGATTGTCCCTCATCATTGAACAAGTATGTAAAATAGCGATGGACAAAAATGTGAACGAACAGGTTTCCACCGGGTCGCAACCAAGACGCAATTCGTTCCATCAGTTGCTGATGATTACGCATGTGTTCGAACATCTCAACCGAGACAACTCGGTCGAAGCGCGACGCGTACGAATCATCGGTGGCGAACTCGTTCATGTCCGCTGTAATCACGGTAAGGTTTTCGTCGATGCCTCGCCAGCGAGCTGTTTCAAGAATGTGTTCGCGTTGAGACACTGAATTGGAGACGGCCGTCAACCGAACGTCCGAGAAGTGCTCGGCAATCCACAGCGTCAACGAGCCCCAGCCGCAACCGAGCTCAAGCACATCCATCCCGTCGCCGATCTTCGCGCGAGCACACGTTTCCGCGAGCGCGGCGTCTTCGGCGGCCGTAAGGTCGTTTACACCTTCCGGCCACCAGCAGCATGAGTACTTGCGACGCGGCCCCAGCATTAACCCGAACAATTCAGCCGGGACCTCGTAGTGTTGCTCGTTCGCTTTCTCGGGCACCATCGCAATCGGAGCCGCCGCAAACTCGGTGATTAGCAACTCTAGTTGCTGTTGGTTGGCAGTGACGCTCCCGCGATCAACTTTCTTCAAGCGATCACGTAATAGTCTGCGAATGCCGGCTCGAACCGCAAAGTCGGCCACGTATCCGCGCTCGGTCCAGTCGATCAGTCGTTCGATCATCGGCTCTGTCCGCGTTCAAACGCCCCGGCGCGCTTTTGGAATGTCATTTGAACTAGGTTCACACGGTGCTCCATGAACGCGGCTTCGCAATAGCACAAGTAAAAATGCCAAAGCCGGATAAAGGAATTGTCGTGCCCCAACGCGCGGACCGCATCCAATTGGCTCTTAAACTGACCGCGCCAGATCAGCAATGTTGCGGCGTAGTGTAGTGTAAAATCCTCTAAGTTCGTAATCTGCAAATCCGTGGCGCGATCGATCGACTGCATGACGGCGGCGTTCGAGGGCAGGCAACCACCAGGAAAAATATAGCGACGAATAAAGTCGACTTTGCGAATGTGTTCTTGATAGTGCTGGCCTGCGATCATGATCGCTTGCAAGAGCATCCGCCCGCCCGGTTTCAACAGGCGATCACAGGTGGCGAAAAACTGATCGAAGAACTGGTGCCCGACGGCCTCGATCATTTCGATCGAAACCAGCTTGTCGAATTGCCCCTCAAGATTCCGATAATCCTGTTTCAAAACAGTGACGCGGTCCGCTAATCCCGCGGCCGCTACTTGCTCGGTCGCATGGCGGTATTGCTCTTCGGAGATCGTGGTTGTGGTAACGCGGCAGCCGGTCGTCGAGGCCAAGTGGATCGCCATGGCTCCCCAGCCTGTCCCAATTTCAACCACTTGATCGTCGGGGCCGATTTCTAGTTTGCGACGGACAAGATCAAGTTTGCGAACCGAGGCTTCATGCAGCGTCTCGATCGACGAAGCACCGGCCGCCTCCGCTTCACTGGCGAACACGGCTGACGAGTAGCTAAGCGTTGGATCGAGGAACAGACGATAGAAATCGTTACCAAGATCGTAGTGTTCGTGAATGTTTTTGCGACTACCGGCAACCGTGTTGCGCCGCAGCAGGTGGCGGCTAAAATGCAGAAGATTTCGCGTTCGTGCCCAAGTCCGGTCGACGCCGTGGAACAGGTCGAGGTTCCGGATCATGATCCGGATCAAGGTGGTCAGATCATCGCATCCCCACTGCCCGTCGATGTAGCTCTCGGCCGCGCCAATCGTGCTGCCGAATAGAACTCGACGAAAGCAGGCGGCGTCAGCGATCGTCACCTTGCAGGATAACTCGTTTGCATCCGGTGGGGCGACGCCAAATCGTTGATGCTGATCGCCTTCAACAACCTCAACGGATCCATGCTTGATGCGGCCGAAGAATGAATTGAACCAACCGCGAAACATTGACTTTTGCGACCCGGACCGGCTAAAGCCCATCGGCAGTTCGGTCTGAAATCCCTGGCCTGCTGCAACGCTCGCATGCAGCGGGTTTGCTGGAGTGGACGAATCCTTGGGTTCGGCGGACTGACAGTAGTGATTCATGGGGGAGCGGAAGACGTATGAAAAGGTGGGCGACGGAGTTGCGGGGAGAGTTAGGAGACGAGGGTACCTGAATAATTGGAGCCAGACTAACGGTTTGCGGTCGAGCCAGCCACGCTTTTATCCGGGTGAGGGTAAAAAGGGACCCGTTTTGTGTACAACCGCAACGCTTGCCAATAGATGCCGGCAAAAGTCTGAACGCTCATCAGCGGATACCGTACCAACGCCGCGGCCAAATTCATGCCCGTGATCGGTTTTCGCTTTAGTGACATGTTTACGTGAAACAGTTGCCGGCTATTCTCCCAGTTCTCCATCTGGACGTTTAATGTTGTTGTGGGGTACTCGAACGTCATCCGATAAAACATGTCGAGGCTCATGAACGGTGAGACATGAAACGTCTTGTCGATTCGGTCACTGTGAATCCGCTGGGAATCTAGATCTTCGTCGGTCGCGGGGATCAGGTATAGGTGCTGTTCACCCCAAGGCGTGTTGTTGACCTCCGCGATTACCGCAACAATTTTGTCGGGGTCACGTTCCCCGTCAGCTCCGTAGCAGTAATAAAAACTGACGGGATTCATTGCAAACCCAGCATGTCTGAGCTGAGTCAAAACGCGAACGCGACCGACTGCGCCGTTGAATCCCAGTTCGTTCAACGCCAATCGAACTCGTTTACGCAGGGAGGGCTCGTCGGAAAACTGTTTTAGGTGATCGGCTTGGCGGAACCAAACGAGCGACGGTTTTCCTGTCGACCACAGCCAGCGTTTGCGAAAGACGGTATCCAGCTCGTCTAGGTCCAGCATCGCCATGCACACGTAAAAGTTGAACGCGTGAGAACGGGGCGCGTTTCGGCAGTGGCGGATCTTTCCTTGGTACAAACAGCTGTTCACCGCGGGCCTCCCGTGGCGACGTTTGCCTCTGCCAAGTCCGGATAACCGGGGGCGGTGAGGATCTTTTGCACTTCCAAACAATCGCCGAACCGCGCGACGACTCGCAAGGCGCTGACGACGCCATCTT
>CAZLFF010000071.1:0-17755 GCA_964558755.1 uncultured Pirellulaceae bacterium | reverse complement strand
GTCTTGGGTTTCTGGTGCCGCGATACGAGCATTCGGCCAATCTCCTTGATGGATGTAGCCCCATCCAACCCAAAATTGGTTTGTGTAGGTGAAATTGTACTGCTCAGTTGGAACAGCTTTCTCCATGAACATCAGCGTGTTTGAGGACCCATCATTAATGTCCTCAAACCCGATCTTCCCAAACTTGGTAATTTTTGGCGGAGTTCCTTGTTGAACGTGTGCCGCACGAGCGATGATCCCAGTAAATTGTGTTTCTTCCTCTTGGCCTGTTGGTGCAACCGATGACTGCCATGCAACATTTGGCCAATCACCGTGGTTCCAGTTACCGATAAAACTCGCGTAGTCACAAAGCGCGACTTCAAAGATGTCTCGAATCATGGTGCGAGGACCACGAGTTGGGCACGAGAACCCAGGCAATTCTGCACTGACTAGCGGCGTAGGACCGTCGAAGTAACCAAATTGGTTGCGAATGTCGTAGATAGACTGCTGCTCGAGATATGGCAGCAACTGATAACCCCAACTTAGAGATTCAAATCCAAAGTCCGGGCCGTTCTCTTCTTCAAAATCGGTGAAGGTCATCGTCTGGGCACCCAACGTCGGAAGATGCTGGCGAGCGGACTCAAAATTGTGAGCCGCCAACCCCATTTGCTTCATGTTGTTCATACAAGCAGACCGTCGGGCAGCCTCGCGGACCTGCTGGACGGCCGGCAACAGCATGCCGATCAGGATGCCGATGATCGCGATTACGACCAACAGCTCTACTAACGTAAATCCTCGGTTAACGCTGTTTTTTTTAACGCACATCGAAAATCACCCTTTTTTTACTGGTACGCAATATGAGTCGCAACAATCATGAAACCGCTTTCACGTCCGTATGATAGTGATAAATCGTCGCTTCGGTCAAGCAAATTCTGCAAAAATTTGAAATCGGTTTCATAAATCGGGCGTTTGCCCTTAAAATTGGAGGACGAAAACGACAGACCCCTCCACCAAAAAATTTTGGCGAAGGCCGACATTCGGCGAGAAACGGGCGCAGCAGTTACTTAGCCCGATTAGCCCGAACGCTTTTACTGTTCCGACGTCAGAACGGGCGATTAAAACGCTCCGCGGAGTTTCCACCAACCAAGCCCGCGACGACCGCTCGATCCGGTTGTCTTGCTGGGGACGAGTCGAACCGAAAAGGATAGTAAGACACGTATCGAAGAAATCAGAGTGAAATCCAACCTTCGTGCCGCCAGCGGCTGTTATCTTGTTTACAACCGCCGCAAGCCACGCTCAAGGTTTTGACAAGGTCTCAGCCGTCAAAGATTTGAGCCTACCTACTTTACGATCAATCAGCCATGAAAAAGTCAGCTGCAGCAACCCGAAAAAATGTCACCATCAATGACATCGCCCGGCAAGCAAACGTTTCCAAAAGCACGGTCTCACGAGTCCTCAACGATTCGACGCCCGTCAACGAGGACAAACGCGAAGCGGTACTCGAAGCAATGAAGGCGATGAACTTCGAGCCAAACATTTTCGCTCGCTCGCTCGCTGGCGGGCAAACGAAGACGATTGGCGTTCTTACCCAAAACATCGGTAGCCCGTTTTACGACGCGATCTCGCAGGGCATTTTAGGCCAGCTGACCGGAACACCGTACTCGCCGATCTTCGCCGATGGTCAATGGAAACCCGAGGTCGGCCAAGTGGCTGTCGAAACTCTGATCGGACGCAAGGTCGATGGCTTAGTCCTTGTCGGCGGTCGTTTGCCCGATGACGAATTGGATGAGTTAAAACAACGCCTGCCGTGTATCGCGGTGGGGCGAGAAGTCGAAGGCTGGGGTTCGCAGTGCGTGTTCGTCGACAACGAAAAAGCAGCCTTCAAGGCTACCAATTTCCTAATTGAACTTGGTCATCGCCAAATCGCGCACATCACTGGCATCGAAGACCATCCAGACTCCGTCCGTCGCCGCGACGGTTATCGACGCGCTTTGACGGAGGCTAACATTCCGGTTGATCCAAAATTGATCTGCGCAGGAAATTACGATGGTGAGTCCGGCGTCACAGGAGTTGAGAAACTGCTTGCTGACGGAACGAAGTTCACTGCCGTTTTCGCGGCCAACGACATGACCGCTTACGGTGCACGCCTCGCGCTGTACCGACAGGGTATTCGTGTCCCGGAGGATGTCTCGATCATCGGCTTTGACGATCAGGGTGAGTCATCATTCATGACGCCCCCTCTCACCACGGTCCGACAGCCAGCCCAGCAAATGGGTGCCGCCGCGGCTGAGGCAGTCGTCAAGCTGATCAACAATGAGTCCTACAAATTACCCGAGTTCCCACCCGAACTAATCATTCGCGAAAGCACGTCAGCGCCGACCTAGAATCTGCGGATTACGCTCAAGCTGACCCAGTGGGCCTTCGTGCCGACGGTTGATCCATCAAAATCGCCACCGAGAAACTGGCTGTTCACGACCTGCCGATCTCGGCCAAACGAATACTGGTACGCGGCGTCCCACTCGTTCCCCAAGAACCACCAACCGTAACCCACCGACACGGCGTGCTCCAGCGTCGCTTGCAAAAACGGGGTCAGAGTTGCATCGGGAACCGGGTTGCGATGATACACGTAGCCGGCTCGAACGACTCGACGCCGCCCCAGCTCTTGTTCGCCGCCCAATCGAATCGAAACCGTGTCGCGCCAGTTCAACGGAAATGTCTCATCAAGTCGCTGGCCGACGACCGCTTGATAAGTCGGGCTATCAGGATCAGTCAGTGTGATACCAAACGCGTCAAAAGAAGACGACCAATCGAACAGCTGCACGTCCAATCCAACGCGAGCGCAGCAGTCGAATTCGTGTTTCACGCCGACGGTGAATGACTGTGGCCACGCGATGGCTAGTTCGGAATCGAATCGTGAAAACCCAAGCGTTGGAATGGTCACGCGCGTGGTCCCGTCGAGTCGAAATCTTGTCTCGCCTTGGTAGTTGAAACCGAGCGTTGTCCGCTCGGTCGCTCGATACTGCAAGCCTCCCGCGTAGCTAAACCCGATGCCGGTGCCTTGGAAATCGAACAGCGTCGGGGTGCCAGCAAACGCACTGGGGCCTTGCAAGAAGTACGGACCCTCTAATTCCATGTGGTTAATCGCAAGGCCCGCGTTAAGGCCGACTGACCACCGATCGTTGATTCCAATCGAAATCGCCGGCAGCACACGAGCAAGTGCGCCGATGGATTTGTATTGGCGCGGGCCGGTCAGCGGGACAGGCCCGGCGAGTGTGTACTCAGCCGCGAAACCAGCATGGGAAAAGATGCCCAGACCGAATCCAAATCGTCTTCCGTTGTGATCGGGTAGCGTCTGTTTGGCCCATGCCAGCTGCCCAGTCGGAAACGGGTTGTCCGTTCCGTCGGTGCGGGCGTTGTCTGGATCGGCGTACTCAAAATCTGGCAACAATAGGTCCAAGCCCAACTCGCTAAGCCCTTGGCCCGGCATATTCACAATTGCGGCGGGGTTGTCCAAAATCATCTGGCCGTTGTCGGCGAAGCCCACGTTCACGCCCCCACGCCCGGTAGTCCGAGCGCCAACCGCATCGCGAATCACGCCGTCGGCCCAGCAGGGATTCACCAGACCGACGACGGACAAGAAGAGCACAAGCGAAAAGATAAAAGGACGAGACATTAACAGGCTTTCGGTGAGAGTTACTCACCAGCCCCTATCGTCATCACTTGGCCGCACAACCCAACCTGTTCGTCGCGGGTTATCCGTCACTGGAGCGTTATTGCCAGCGAGCGGCAACGAACGACCATTGATCTAGAGCAGCCTAGCTCTTGGGACTTGTGTTGCTGTGCATCCGGCAACACTGCGTGTTCAGTTGGTCGCACTACACTCCGCTACGCGGCGACTTTCTGCTTTGATCGCAAGCCGATGTTCATCACCTCGACCACCAGCGCGAAGAACATCGCGAAATAGATGTAGCCCTTATCCAGATGAGCCCCCAGACCTTCGGCGACCAGCATCACGCCGATCAGAATGAGAAAACTAAGCGCGAGCATCTTCAGCGTTGGATGAGCCTCAACGAAGCGACTGACGGGCTCGGCAAAGACCAGCATCACAATGACCGCGAGGATGATCGAAGCGACCATGATGTAAACGTTGTCTACCATTCCAACGGCCGTGATAACGCTATCAAGGGAAAATACAATGTCTAGAAATGCGATCTGCACTAGCACACCCACGAACGCATTCGAAGCCGCCGAAACCTCATGCTCGCCGCTGTGCCCGTATTCATCGTGAATCTCGTAGACGCTTTTGCCGACCAAAAACAAACCGCCCAAGAATAGAATCAAGTCCTTCCAAGAGATGCCATTGGCTTCCTCGAAATACTCGTCCTGAATCTTCGCCAGCGTTGCTTCGGCGATTTCAAAGTGCTCATCGGGCGTCGATTGTGAGAATCGCTCGATGACGCTGGTGGGAACGCCAATGTCGGTCAAATGAAAAACGGGCTTCTTAAACACGTCGCCGTTGACCATCCAAAATAACAAGAACAGCAACAACAGCCGCGAAACCAACGCCAAAATCAAACCCAGTCGGCGAGCCAACGGTTGCTGGTCTTTGGGCAACCGCCCCGACACGATCGTAATGAACACGATGTTATCGATGCCCAATACGATTTCCATCGCCGTCAGTGCCAACAGAGCAATCGCCAATTCCATCACGGCTCGGTTCCTATCAATCAGTCAAAACAACGCTCGGGCGAGCGAACCGCCGCACAATATAGAAGGATGCTGGGTCGAATGCCATGCGATGCGGCGGGTACAAAGCGGAAACTCGCACGGTAAAACGTAACGAAAAAACGCAAGCGCGGGACGCCTCAGTAGTTAACACCCTCTGCGTTTACTTGCTGCGTTTGCGATTACTTTTCATCCTTCTCCCCGCCACCAAACAAACTTCCGAAACCCTTGAACAAATCGAACGATGGCAATCCACCACTGCCGCCGACCTCCGATCGCTCGATGTCCAGGACACCATGTAGCGAAAATTGGGTATCTGCTTTCGACACCTGCACTTCGGCACCGCGAAACCACTTCAGAAACGGAGCGACATGTTCCTCGGGCAGGTGCGGCCGCGAAAACGACGGCCACGCGGTCGAACGCCAAATTTGCCGACCGCTGGCCAGCTGGGCTAGCTCGTACTTTCCATCCAAACTGCAAACGAGATCGACGTCCAGCATCCGTTGCACAATCGCCAGCGCCGCACCCGGATCAACGCCGAACTGTTGCGTCAACATGTTCAGCAAGCGTACGTTGGCGATTGAAGTCTGCCAACTGCGGCGATAGTTAACACTGTTAGCCCACGCTTTCAGGTTCGAAGCCGCCAAATCACCAACCTCCAACCGAATCTGCGCTGGCCTGGCTGACGGGACGACTTGCAGGTGCGGCTTCAATGCCTCCAACCGACCTTGGTCAAACGAGAGCACGGAAAAATCTTCCCACTGCAGTCGCCACAGCTTCAACAGTCGCGAATACGTATAGCCACCGTAATCCGGCTGCCCACCCAACTGTGGTAAGCGGTTCAAGTAACCCGGGCAGGGTGAAGCGCCTAGATAGCCGGGGACCTCGCGAAGTGTTTCAAGTAGTCGCAGGATCGAATTTGGTCGCAGGTCGATGTTCGGGTCCAAGTAATCCTGTACCGCCGCGAACAACTGATAGGGCAACGCCCCGCCGCTCGAACCACCGATGCCACCGAGCAAAGAACCGCCCTTCATATTCGCCTGCAATCGCATGATATCCTCTGGATTGCGAGCGATTTCATGCTGCAACGGTTGCCCCAACATGTTTATCAGCCAACCGTACTTCTCCTGCCCAAACGGAGCCAGCCGCGCGTCGAAAACAACGCGTTCCACATTTTTTCGGTTCTCGTCTTCATACCGCTTCATCGCAATGAGCAACGGGTCGAGCGACCGAATGTTCTGAGCAAAAAAATTGGCACGGTCGGTGTACCAAGACGCTTCCTCCCCGCTAACCTGTTGGAGCGGGAGGTCGGCGATGGGCACAAAGAATCCGCGTCGCCCGCGAATCGAGTCCACCCACGTGTCCTCAACCGTTTGGACAGTCCCCCCGTCCGGGCGAAACCCAAATCCCTGCGGCAAAAACCCGTCCGCGATCATCTGAGACACCGTCGCGTCACGCCGTCCCTCCGCCGCAGCCGCCAACGAAGCCATCTCCAGCATCATGATGTCGGTCACAACTTGGTTTCGCCGACGCAGCTCGATCTGATATTGGGGCGTTAACAGATTCTGAAAAAATCGCGTCGAAGCATAAACGAAAATCGTGTCTCCCCGCTCAATTGGCATGTTATACCGAGCAAATTTGAACTCGTCGGTGTCTACCAAAGCGCCAGTGCCAGCAGCGGTTTCCAAAAAGCGACGGGCGATCGTCAGTGAAGTCGTGAGCAAATGACAATCGCCCGAAACGACATAAAACGAGCGGTATCGATTGTCGGGCGTCGAGAGAAACTCAATGCTCGTCCCGTTCACATCGATCGAACGAATTTCGGCTCCTTGATCCGCATGAGTCTTCGCAAACTTCTTACGCTTGTTTCGCAGATTATTCTCAAGCGCCTGCGACTTGCTGGCATTCAGTAGCAAACCGACCGCGGTTCCGTCATCGAAGTACGTGTCCATGCCGATCACCGCGACATCGTCGATCAAGTTTCCGCCAAACAAGCGATCGAACTCGCTAGACTGAATCGCCAATTGGTCCAGGAACTTCGATTGGATTTTGTACTTGAAACCCCTCAGCTGAATCATCTGGCCAAGGTTGCCACCGAACTCTTCCATCAAACGCTGCAACCACAACTGGTTATTCCATGTGCCAAAACGCAGATAGAAACACTCCTCAGGCACGTACTTCGCGATCGGCTCGACCGGGATTTCGAACGGCAAATCACGAATCGTCAACGGCGTCCAAAGAATCGGTTGCGGAATGGGACGGTTCACGTCAGCCGGTTGCACGCCTTGCAGCATTGCCGTTTCGATATTCTCACAGCGTAGCGATTCGACATCGAACATGAGCTCGAAGGTCGCGATCAAGGGGTCGCGTTTCTTTTTGAATTGCGGCGTGACGCTTTGGTTCATCCGCCGACCGACCATCGCTTTCAGATACGTTTCAAAAACCGACGGATAGTCGCCCGCTTTGATTTGGTCATTGGCGGACCCGCTAAACGCGTTCCACCATTGCTTGACAAAACGTGTGTACTGCCGCTCTCGACGCGGGTAGCTAACGGGAAGCGACATAAAAGCGTTTCCGCTGCCTTGTAACGTCAATTGCAACGGGGCCTCGCCGGAAAACAAGAACCAAACGGTGTGCACGTCGTCGGGGTGACCTTGCGAAGCACCGATGAAGTTCTCAATAAACCGTTTCACGGGCGACTTGGTGACCACCGGGTAAAAAATTCGCCCGTTGGCTTCAGTCAGCAACATGGCGCCCGTGCGATCGATCAATTCGTCACCCGGCCGCAAGCGAAAATTCAATCGCCCGATACCCAACGGCTGCCCCGCAAACGCTTCGGCCTTAAAAATCAGCGGTTCGTTCTGAGCCAACAGATCCTGGGCTCCGTCGGCAGCCTGCGGTGCGGCAATAGCAGGCGGAATGTCAACAACCGGTTGCGACGGTGACTCGACGGCGGGAGTCGAAGCTTGAGCGACCGCTTCGGCAAACGGCAGAGCATAAATGGCAGCGATCGCCAAAAATAAAGTCACCATCAATCGAGATAATGTGGCCATTCGGTTTCTCGTGCAGGACCGGCAAACAGCGGGGACGAATCAGAGGCCCTCATTGTCACGACCGACTGACAGATATCAAACCGGTTGCTATCAACGAACCACAAAACCGTGAACGAAGCCTCGGACGGGCGGAGAGAGTCAGGCGAAATCAGCGACTGGTTCCGATACGTCGGACAAAGTCACTTGCAGGGACCAATCAGAAATTTCGTGGCCACCGTCGTAGACCTGACCGGGCTCTTCCTCCGCGTTAACGACGACTTCTTCGCCCTCGACCGGGAAGAAAATGTAGTCTAACCCTTCGGTGTCGACCCGGAGGATTGGGCCAAGAACGGAGTGGCTTACCTGCTCAATCCTCGCAAATCGCGCGACACAGTTTTCAGAAGTGTCGGTGCGATTGAAGAAAAACAGTTCGGCGTCGCGGTCACCGACCAGTTC
Source organism: uncultured Pirellulaceae bacterium (assembly GCA_964558755.1). GTDB lineage: Bacteria > Planctomycetota > Planctomycetia > Pirellulales > Pirellulaceae > Mariniblastus. The sequence continues at coordinate 9,563 of CAZLFF010000071.1, read as the reverse complement.
CGAGGGCGGGGTCGCAAAGAACCAGAATTTTTGCCGCTGCCCAACCAGCAGCGTCTGATCGAGCTCGTACCAGCCGGGAGTCCAGATGGCGGTCTGCGTGGCGGGCGTGGTCATGAAAGCTAAGTGGTTGGAAAAGGTGTCGGAACGATGCGGAAGAGTGTATGAAGTTTTGCAGATCGACGCAATTTCACGCGAGATGGGGATGTGGCCACTGCCAGCGTCCTCAAACAAGCAGCCAACGCCCGAGCAACGCCCACACTATAGATTCAACATAATGCCACGTTCATTGAGCTGCCGCACGAAATTCGGCACAGTCGTAAACAACGTCGCGTCAATTCCCGCCGCGATCGCTCCCTCGACGTTCTCGGGGCGGTCGTCGGTGAAAAAAATTCGCTCGGGATCGACACCCGCGCGCTCAATCGCCACATCGTAGATTTTCGAATCTGGCTTCATCGACTGCTCTTCGTAACTAAGAATCACGGGGCGGAAAAACGCACCCAGAACCGCGTACTGACTCAACACGAACTCCCAATGAGCCTCACACGTATTCGAAAGGATGCCGATCGGGAAACCACGAGCTTTCAATTGAGTCAGCACGGGAACCATCGGCCGAATGGCCCAGAACATATCGCTGATTGATTCCAGCAACGTCACCCGATCGATCTCGCCACCCGTTTGCTGGCAGAAGGACTCGTGAAACTGTCCACTATTCACCAGGCCCGTTTCGTACCGATTTTGCAAATCTTCTTCCACCATGATTCGACGGACGTCCGCCGGCGAAACGCCCGCGATCTCGGCAGCTTGGTCGTAACCCCGCTGATGGTCAAAACTCAGGATCACGTTGCCGAGATCGAAGTAAATAAAGTCAGTTTTTCGCTGGTACATCGTTCGTTCAAAAAATCGTGGACAGGGCTCCCGGCCGGCTGTGAAAGTTAGCTGACCGGAACGGTTTGAGAAACCGTGATGTCAAATTCTGGGACCGCCAATTGTGCGTCAGCAACGACGACGGGCGGTCCCTCGGCGACACTACCGGTAACGCCCGCTTCGCATCGCTATAATAGTCGCTCCACCAAACTCTGCTGTTCGCGAAAGCCATTTTATGTCGAGCCCCGATTTGAATCGCCCCACAAACCTGCAGCAACTGCTCGACAGCGGCTGGGAATCCAAGCCCGTCAAACAAGAGATTCACGACAACTTTGTCGCGATGCTGGCCGCCGGCAAAGAACTGTACCCCGGCATCATCGGCTATGAGGACACGGTCATTCCGGAGATCAACGTGTCGCTGCTCTCGGGCCATGACATGCTGTACTTGGGAGAAAAAGGACAGGCCAAGAGCCGCATGATGCGCGGGCTGGTGCGTTTTTTGGATGACCACATTCCCTACTTAGACCTGCCAGACGCGCCATTCCACGAAGATCCGTTGGCCCCGTTAAGCTCCGTCGCGAAAAAGTTCGTAGCAGATCACGAACCGGCGGACGTCCCGATCAAATGGTGGCACCGAGACGATCGATACGCCGAACGCTTGGCCCCCGGCACCAAGTTCGCCGACATCATTGGTGAAATTGATCCAGCCAAACTCGCCGGCGGGGTGAGCATGTCCACCGAGGACGCGTTGCACTTTGGATTGATCCCTCGGATGCATCGCGGCATCTTTGCGATCAACGAGCTGCCGGAACTCGACGAACTGGTCCAAGTCGGCTTGTTCAACATTCTTGAGGAGCGAGACGTGCAAATCCGCGGCTACCCAGTTCGCTTCGACATTGACGTCCTCGTTCTATTTTCGGCCAACCCGTCAACGTTTAACCGCAGCGGCAAAGTAATCCCGCAACTCAAGGACCGTATCGGCAGCCTGATCCAAACTCATTACCCGCGCGACCGAGGGCAGGGGATCGAGATCATGGAACAGGAGGCCGCGATTGACCTGGAAGGTGACTACCCGGTCCGCGTTCCATACTTCATGAAAGAGATTTGTGAACAGATTTCAGTGCAGGCCAGAAAATCGAAGTACGTGGATCAACAGTCGGGCGTTAGCGTACGTTTTAGCACGGCCAACTACCGGACCATGATCGCCAGCGCTCGGCAGCGTGGGATTGTGCTGAAGGAGAAACCTGCGGTCCCGCGAATCAGCGATCTCGGTCACCTGTACACTTCGTCGTTAGGGAAATTAGAACTCGACTTGATGGGCAGCCACCAAATGTCCGAAGGTCAAGTGCTCGACAGCATCGTGGCCGAAGCGATCCAGGTCGTGTTCGAAGAGTACGTGTCCGAACATGGCCTCGCCGAGATTTCCGAGATCTTCGGCAAAGGCGTCCGCATCGAGGTCGGGGACATGGTGCCCTCATCCGAGTACGCCGAGCGCCTAAAACGCGTCCCGCCGGCGTGGGAGAAAGCGTTCGAGGTCAACGCATCATCCGACGCGGCCGTCCGCGCGTCCTGCGTCGAGTTCATCCTCGCGGGCTTGCACGCCACGGAAAAAATTAGCCGCAGCCAAATGCACGGCGGCAGCCAGTACGAACTCTAACACCGTTCGTATTAACGGCATCAGCCGTCGAAAAATGGTCCAAAAACAAGGCGTCCGCGATCAACAACCACGCCTCAACCACCAAGCCCCAACAGAAATCAAGCTTTTTCCGACGCGACACAATCGAACGCCCGAAAGCGTTACCATCAAACGCAAGCACAAACGGTGAGACCTCAATGGAAACGGCAGCTTATGTCTAGCAATCCTCGACGCGGGATCACCCACACTTATTTGGGTTACGATCCGCTAAAATTTCCGTCGCCCACTCAGCCGCCGCCCGATATGGTGTCGCCGCTGATGAACCAGATGATGATGTACGGCAACACGCGCGAGCTGACCAAGGAAGAACTCGCCCGAGCAATTAAGCTCGACCCCGAACAGTTCAATCAGCTTGGCCCGTCGCTCGACATGATGCTGGCGCTCCTTGAGGACCGAAAACGAAAGATATTAGAAACCTACGAGCCCCGGTCAGCCGAACGGGAAGCCAAAAAGGTCTTTCATTAAGCCGCCAAAAAAGGCCCGCGACCGCCTGAGCAGTTGCGTTCACTTTACCGCGAGGCGATCGATCAGGAACAACTGCACGACCTTGAACGCTTGTTTTACGCCGTGGGTGACGACGCCGACCCGATGGCTCAGCACATTGCGGCCTTGATGGGCAAGCTCGAAGACAAGTATCAGGTCGACGAGCTAGCCGCCAAGTACGTGTTCACCGGCGACGAGTCGATGTCGATCCCGCAGGCGATCGCGATCAAGGAAGAACTGGAACAGCTCGACGAGCTGATGGAGCAAATCGCGGAGGCGAAAGAGACCGCTCAGATTGGCATCATCGATATGGAGGAACTTGGCGAGTTCATGTCCGAAGAACAAATGCACTCGCTGGAGGAATTGCAGCGGACGATCGAGAACTACATCCGCGAGGCCGCTGAACAGCAGGGCATCGAAAACAAAAACGGGCGGTTCCAGCTGACGCCCACGGCGTATCGCGTCTTCCAAGGCAAGTTGCTCGAACGCATTTTCAGCAATCTGCAAGCCTCCAAAACCGGTCGACACGAGGGTAACATCACGGGCGAAGGCGCTGTCGAAATGCAATCGACCAAGCCCTACGAGTTCGGCGATTCCCTGACCCACATGGATATCCCGCAGACCTTCATCAACGCGATGCTTCGCGGCGGACGCGAGCTGCCGATTCGGCTGAAGTCCGAAGACATCGAAATTCACCGCACGCGCAATAACCCGAAGGCCGCCACCGTTATCATCATGGACATGAGTGGCTCCATGCGATACGACGGCCAGTACATGAACGTCAAGCGGATGGCGCTGGCGATGGACGGGCTGATCCGCAGCGAGTATCCGGGCGATTATTTGAACTTCATCGAAATGTACACCTTTGGCAAAGTCCGCCGCCAAAGTGAAATCATCGAACTGATGCCCAAGCCCGTCACGATCCACCACCCGGTGGTGCAGCTAAAAGTTGACATGTCGGATGAAAATGTGAGCGAGCATATGGTGCATCCGCACTTTACGAACATTCAACACTCGCTGCGGCTCGCCCGGCAACTGCTGGCCGCTCAAGACACGCCTAACCGCCAGATCATGATGATCACCGACGGCTTACCGACCGCCCACTTCGAGGATTCGACCCTGTTCATGCTCTACCCACCGCATCCTCGCACCGAAGATGCGACCATGCGCGAGGCCGCGATGTGTGCGCGTGATGGAATTACAATCAATACGTTTCTCGTTCCCAGTTGGTCGCAATCCGAAGAAGACATCCGTTTCGCGCATCGGTTGAGCGAATCAACCGAGGGTCGAGTGTTCTTCACCGCGGGCGGCGACCTCGACCGCTTCGTCGTTTGGGACTACCTGAACCAAAAACGCGAGATCATCGGTTGAGCTGGGAACTCAGCGGGCGATTTTGGTATGATAAGGTTTTAAATCCACCTATTCTGCGAAATCCCATGGACCGGGCCGTTACGAATTCGATTCGCAAAACTTTGCACGCAGCGGCATTCGCATGCTGCCTGAGCGCCAGCGCGGTGTTGAACGCTCAGGGGACGTCCAAAGTAATCACGATGCAATCGGGAGCCCAATACGAGGGCCTGATTGGATCGGTGGACAAAATCGGCGCCGTCGTCCCTGACCCCTATGGCGCGAAGAACATTGTCATCGTCAATGATGGGCTTCGACGAGTGTTGGCCAACGGCCGGCGCGTTATCAAGCTAGGTGACAGTAACCGCAACGAGATCCTGCTGCCCGTTTTTCAAAAAACAGCCAACCGAGAAACTGGATTTGGCGGCAGCGTTCTATCGGTCGGCCCGTTTAACGAGCACGGACATCGGACGATCGTTCTCCGCGACCGCCAAGGCCGGGCGAAGCCAATCAGTCAAGGCATCGTCGGTGTAACGCCTCGGTTTTGCGAACTGAAAACACTCGTCGGCAGCAACCGGCAGTGGTCCATGTACATCGGCACCGGCACAGTTCCCACCAACATCCTGATCCCGCTGCTGCGCAAGCAGATTTCACCTGACGACCTGGCGGGACACCAAAAAATCGTGGATCTGCTGATCAAAGCCCGATATTATCGGCTGGCCAGCGAGGAGCTTAACTTGATCGCCAAACGCTTCCCTGACAACGAAGCCTTGGCTGCCGACATCGAGCGGACTCGAATCCTGTTGAAACAACAAGCCGCCAGGCAGGTCCTCGCCGAGGCTCGCCTACGCATGACTTCTGGGCAAACCGACATCGCGCGGCAGTTGCTGACCAGTGCGATCAAAACCGAGGGCGTGGCGGGGGAGATCTTAGCCGAGTTCCGTGAGATTCAGGACTCGTCCGAGGTCGCAGAGCGTGAACTTGATCAGCGCCGTGAAAAACTGAAAACACTGTTGGACTCGGCCGATGGACTTTCCGCACCGCAATCCGCAGCCGCCCAGCAGTTGGTCGACGAACTACAACGCGAACTCAACCCGGTCAATTCACCGCGTTTGGATGCGTGGCTGCGACAGGCGGACGACGCTGCCACCAAGCCCGCGCAGAAAATTGCTCTGGCGATCAGCGGCTGGTTGCTTGGTAGCAATCAAGCGATCAACAACCTTGCGGTCGCCGAATCGATGTTCCAAACCCGGGACTTGATCGTTCAGTATCTGAACACGGCGACCTCGGATGTTGCCCAGCGTGAGTCGATCATCGAGCAATTGGAAAGCCTTGAATCTGGCACGCCCCAATACATCGCCGCCATGGTGGCTCAGATAAAGCCACCCACACCGCCGGCGGCGGAGGTTCTCACGGGATCCGAACCTATTCGGCTACCGGTCGAAATCCCGGGAACGAAATCTCAACCCGCGCCGATCACGGTCGAAGTGCTCGCCACGGTGCCGCCGCAATACGATCCTTACCGCCGCTATCCGATGCTGCTGGTGCTGCCCGATCGTCAAACGCCAACCCAAGAGTTGAATGCTTGGTCGGGCGTTCACAACCCACGACTAAACGTTCGCGCGGGGCAGGCCACTCGCAACGGGTACATCGTGGTGACGGTCGATTGGAAACAAAAACCCGGCCAGCAGCAGTGCAATTATTCAGGATACGAGCACGCCGCCGTGCTGAAGGCGATGCGGTCCGCCCAACGTGCGTTTTCGGTGGACACCGATCGCGTGTTTTTAGTCGGTCGCGGGATTGGCGGCGACCTTGCGTACGACATTGGGCTCAGCCACCCTGAGCATTGGGCAGGCATCGTTTCAATTTCCGGAACAATTGATCGGTACACGAACATTTACGACACCAACGAGCACCTACCACTACCCGTGTATAGCGTCGTGGGTGATCAGAACAGTGCGACGATCGCATTCAGCAAAGACACTTGGAACCAGTGGCTGCAATCAAAACGCTACGTCAACAACACGGTCGTGCAGTACATCGGCCGAGCCAACGATCAGTTACCCGAAGAGTTCGCCACCGTGTTCGATTGGACTCGGTTGCACAAACGGCGCTGGCCGGGCGGGGCAGGGTTCGAGTTCAAATGTAAATCGCTGCGTCCATGGGACAACTACTTTTGGTTCCTCGAGGTACACGACATCGCGCCGGGGAATATTGTGTGGCCCGAGAAATGGCGGCGGCGTCCGATTTCGCCGGCGGAACTGAAAGGCCAGGTTTCACGCGACCGAACAAACTTATTTCGTGTCTCAGCGACCAAGTCACGGAACGCGACGCTGTGGCTGTCGCCCAGTTATTGCGACTTTTCCAAACGCATCGAGATCAAAGGTCTCGGTCGAGCATTTCGCGACTTTGCATCGCCCTCCCGCCGCGTGCTGCTCGAGGACATCCGCACGCGTTCCGATCGGCAGCGGCCCTACCACGCCAAGGTCGTCTGCACCGACGGGATCTGGAAAGCGGCCGAGTAGACTGCCAAACAAGGCGTCCTACTTTGCTTTCTTCAGCAAGCAGCCACTGATACGCCAGCCGTCGGATTCAACCTCGTTGACCCAACCCATCAGTCCCAAGAACGGAGCGATCGTCTTCTTGTAATCCGCCGGCAGCTTGGTCGCGTTCAGACGAGTCAACTCCTTGTCTTCGCCGCTCTCTTTCTGATGGTCAGCGAACATCTTGTTCACGATCTTGGCTAGCACGGTGTTCGAGGATTCCATCTTGCCCTGCCGAAGCAGTTCATAGTTGGCCTCCAAAGCCCTGTCCAAGCGACCGAATTGGCGTGAGCTGACAACTTTTCCGTCGACCAACTTGTCTAGCGCCGCGTGGACTTTCAAGTAATCTTCCGTCTTCGCCAGTTTGACTTTCTGCTTATTGGCAAAGATCCGTTTCAAGTAATCCTTGTTGTTGGTCACCAATAAGTAGCCGTGATCAATCGCGAAGTACTTCTTGTCAAACAGTGTGAATTCTTCTTCCTCTTCTTCGTCCTCATCAGAAAACGATTCGTCGGCCAGCGGGTCGTCGAAAATGTCGTCGGGAATGTCTTCGTCATCGATCGGTCGATTCGAATCGACCTCGATCACGGACTTGCCACCCAGCTTAATCATCGCAGCGTTGCCTTTGCCGATAGCTCGCTGGATGCTGTCCAAAACAAATTCCACGTCGGCGTCAGATTTTAGTTTGAATCCGATTACGACACGCTCGCTGTTGGTTCCAATGGGCTGCTGAGTGGCAGAAACGATCGTCCACTCGCTGTCCAGCTGACCGATCAGTTTGCGAATGTTCAGCTGCATGTCAGGGTCGTTTTTGAAATCCTGCATCACTCGCTCGAACGCACCAGGGTCGTCCAAAAACGCGTCATACAAGTAACCCACGTTCTCCAACGCACTCGAGAAATTCCACTTGCCGACAAAGAACGCCGACAGATCGCTGGGCACCCAATCCGCTGGCTCAACCGATATTCCTGTGGTGTTACTAAAGTCAAACAAACCAAACACACGCTTTTGTTCAGGGCGTGTCAAATTTTTACGCGGGGCGTAGATGAACGTACGATGTAATAGCTCGTGCTCGCTGGTCGCAAAGCTAACCAGACCACCAACCGCCTTGATTGCGTCAAAACCTTGGCTCTCCATGATCCGAGCCCAATCGTCCCGTTGCTCACGCGAATCTTTTTCGTCATCGGCCAACGCCTGAGCCAAACGGACGTAGCCAAACGGATCGGCGAACCAGCGAACGTGGTCCGGATGCTCGCCCAGATCAGCTCGTTTCAAGACAGCCTTGAACGATTCCTGTGCGGCCAGCGAATCGGCCTTCAACGCACCGGGCTTGGTCGTCGCCAAGCGAAACAGGACATCGCGGAAGATCTGCTCATTGTCGGCCGCTAACAGCCAACCGTCGTAGATCGTTTGCATCGTCGTCTGACTTTTTCGTAGCCGCTTGGCGGTAACGATTTTGGATCGCGTGACTTTCGCGCCGTTGATCTCCAGCTCGTCCTGAACCGCGCCACGCTTTTGCAGGCGGCCGTTAATTTCTTTGAGTACTTTCTTCGCTTCCGCTTCTGTCTCGTGAACATCGACCAGCAATACCAAACCATGCGCATTGCTTTCCGAATCTCCGCCCGCCATCGCGGGGACGGCGCCGGCCAAGCAGATTTCGCCCGAGCAGATTTGGTCGAGATTCTCGATCTTGATGCCGAGGCGAACATTCTTTTGGTCGGCCCAGTTCTTAAACTGTTCCTTGACGCTTTCGATGAACGGCTCGATCGACTCGGCGTTGGCCAGTTTTCCGAATTGAGTCTCTTCGAAGTGCTTTTCGAGCGAATCCATGTCCGGGATCGAAACCCAGGCCTTCGTATAGCCGGGCAGAAGGTGCTCACTGCCCATCCGCGCAGCCGATTCCTCTTGCTTGGCAGCCGGTTTTGGGGCAGGAGTCGCAGCATCGGCAACAACGGCTTGGCCGACCGCGACTGACGCCGCTGAACTGGCCAAAAAGGTGACCGCGGACGCAAAACCTACGCAGCAGCAAAAAACGAACGATAACCGACGTAGCACAAATCTCTCCTAACGCGAAAATTCCGACGGTCTGCCAGAAAACGCAACTAATTCAAACGGTTCGCTTATCGGGTTCTATCGTCCAAAGCCAAACCGGTAAAGACTCCAAATACGCTGATCGGCAAATTCTAGCACTTCCGCTTAACCCGTTGCGATGTCGGTTTCGCCTCCGCGAATTCCCTCCGTGCCAGCGGCGTCCGCGGTCTGCATCTAGGGGTCAATATCGTTTGAGTCCGTACGGTCGGCGGTCCCGCTGACACCACGTTTGGGTAGGCGGGTCATCGGGCAACGAACAGGGCCGATCGAGACTCAACCTTGAATCGGCTGTCTCTGTGCTGTGAAGGTTGTGATCCGTTCCCATAACTGCGATAACTTCGCGTCCGATCGTGATTTTCTCGAACGATTCGCCTGTTTTTAAGCCCCGTTTTGACGCAAGTTTGATGGACCACCAGACCTACACCAACCCGCTGATCAGCCGCTATTGCTCAACCGAAATGAGCCATTTGTTCTCCGATCAGACAAAATTCAGCACCTGGCGACGTCTTTGGCTGGCGTTGGCCGAATCAGAACAGCAG
>CAZLFF010000070.1:5308-17807 GCA_964558755.1 uncultured Pirellulaceae bacterium | reverse complement strand
GCTGGAAGCTTTGGATTTGGATGGTGACGGAATCGTGGGCGCCAACGATTTTGCAACTCATTACAAAACGCTGGTTCAGACGTCCAACGGTCAGACGGGAAGTTTCGCTGGCGATACCAATTTGGATGGAAAAGTTGATGTGTTGGGGGACGCGGCTTTGCTGGTTGTTAGTCTTGGGAAGTCGGTAACCAGCTGGGAGCAAGGTGACTTTAACGGTGATGGGATCGTCGATGTGCTGGGCGATGCCGCTGCTTTGGTCGCAAACCTCGGTAAATCAAACGAGTAGTTCACAATTTGACTTAGCTACTTCTTTTGAAGGGGCAACACCAACCAGCCAGCTGCCGCTCCTGCTGCCCCCGAGCCAGGCGCGGTTTCGCTTATCGCAGTTGCCGGCCTTAGGTTGCTATCGCGACGCCGTAGGTAACCATTAGCGAGTGATTTTCCCCCTAGGATTGGGGGCGCTCCGCAGATGATACGGGAAGCACACGCACGCTTGGTTAACCGAGCGTGCCTGGTTTCTTGCTGGTGCCGCGGAAGTGAGTGGGATGTCGCAAATTGACACTGGATGGCGATGGGCGTTGAGTTCGCCGTTGCTATGATATTAGCAACTACGAAATCGCCCGTATCTTGGATGTGTTGGGGTCGCGCGCCGAAGTTGATCGTTGCTTTTTCGTGGCGAGTAAGTATGCGTCCCTGACCGGAAGAAACTGGGAGAATGTGAACTCTTGTTTGCCCCTTTCGGGGACAGTTTGCGGGCGGTTTGCTCGAACGAATATTAGGCAGGGCGATCGACGTTGGCGTGCCTGTTTAGGATTGCCGATTGGCCCAGCGTCGGTGGTCATGCGATCGCTCTGACCAAAACACTCAGTAACCCGAATTGGTGTCCGGCATCATGGCACCGTCGAGGAGAAGAAACGTGAACCTAGTGAAAACGATAGCGGCACCAATCTTGTGCTCTCTTCTAACACTTGGCTTCGGCGTCTGCGTCACGAACGGACAACTGTACACCGAAGGCCCCGGCACCAATCCCGCGTTTGAAGACATTCGAGACAGTATTTCGAATGGTTATTCGGGAACGTTAATCGATGTGAATAACGCGCTTGTCGAAGGTGGTTTGTATGGCTCGGAGGGAATTGACAGCAACCTTCGTTTGCACACGCTCGCCAACAGTGCGATTCAACCAGGCAACTTCGACAACTGGAGTCGCTGGTATCAGGAAGACGGGGCGACCCAAGTTTTTCGGCTGTTTCCTGGTGAAGAGAATGTCAGAAACAGTCGAGCGTTGGCTGCTCGCACTGAAATCTTTTCTCCTAGCAACGGTTGGAACGTCGCCGGCGGCGAGTGGAACGATTGGGTCGCTCGTTACACGATTATCAACCCGATCAACGCCGCAATTTTTCAGGCGAAAGACGATGACGACGAAGCTTGGTCAATTCACCTAGGGATGAATGATAGTGGTGAGGTCTTCGTGACCCATCGTCGACCTCTTCCCGGTCAGCCCAAGAAAGAAACGTTGATCCCAAATGCAATTGGTCAGCCTTTCGATGTTCGCGTTCGCGATAACGGACTCGATTACGAGGTCTACCTCAACGATCAGTCGGAGCCTTTCACCACGGGTCAGTATGTTCGAAACAGTGATCCGGGCGACAACTCACTGACAAAGTTCCGCTGGGGAATTTATGTGGGTGCGCAAGAGGTTGAAAGCGAAGCGATGATTTTTGTCAGTCATGCGACGGTCAACCCCGCCATTGGAATTCCTAGCGGATCTGATCCTGAACCTGGTGTTGACGTTGAGTACGGAGATTTAATCGCTGGCTGGGATACATGGAGCCAGTTTTCGTCTGACAGATGGAACGCGACAGACACTGACGGAGTCACCGCTCAGGCGGTGGGAACCCATGAGTCCGGCGGTGCTTGGATTAACTTCAACAACTCGATCGTTGAAAACGGAGCCAGCAGCGACGGGTTTTATGGCGAATCGGAATCGGAAATCGGGAACGCCTCGACGTCCGTCGCAAACTCTGTCGATGGCGTAACGCTGGCCAACGGATTCGACGGTTTCATTGACTTTACCTTGGATGATACGACCGGGGTCGATCGAGACCTGACGGGATTTCATTTCGACGTGGGTGCGTTTCGACCGAATGCGGCCACCGACTGGGAATTGGAGATTCTGTCCGGTGGTGATCTGACGCCAGGTTCAGTGGCATCGGGAACCGCAGCGGTTAATCAAGGTCCAATTCAGGACGACGAGAGCATTAGCTTGGCCGGTTTGGATGACCAAACGTTGGATGCTAATGGCTCAGTAACCTTCCGACTGAATTTCACCGGAGGCGGCGGAGACGCGGGTGCAGCGCAGAGCGGCCATCATCTGTTTGTTGACAATGTCGGCGTGACCGCATTGTTGATGGGGTTGGTTGGAGATTTTGACGACGACGGTGACGTTGATCTTGCGGATCTGGATCAGTTCAACGGTAACATCGGAGTGACCGCCACGGGCGATTTGGCAGCGTTGGACTTGAACGGGAACGGAACGGTCGAAGCTGACGACTTTGCATTGCATTATGAAACGATGGTTGAAACGTCGAACGGCTTGGTCGGTACTTATGCGGGTGACATCAATCTTGACGGGACGGTGGATGTGCTGGGCGACGCCTCGTTGCTGGTCCTTAATCTTGGCAGCACCAGCGCCAGTTGGGGTGAGGGTGACCTTAACGGCGACGGACTGGTCAATGTGTTGGGCGACGCTTCGTTGCTGGTCGCTAACCTTGGAAATACCAATGCGGTTGCGGCTGGTAGTGCGGCCGCCGCAGTGCCCGAACCTACAGGTGTCTCGCTCGTTCTGATCACTTTTTTAGCGCCTTTCGTCGCTCGAAATAGAAAATCTCCAATTTGATTTGCGAACGCTCGATTTGAAAAAGCTATAATCCTACGATTGATTGTTTAAACTTCGAAACTAAGCCACTTCATGAATAAAAAAATTGACACCGTGAGATCATCAAATCTTTCGCTTGCTCCCGGACGTTCGTTGTTCGGCGCCTGTCTGAAACTAGGCAAGGTATGTGCTGTATTGTTGTTGTCGTTGCAGGCATCTATGTCGTCGGCGCAATTCGCGGTTTCACCGTTGAGCGAAACCCTTCTTGATTCTGATTCGCTGGTGCTGGCCACGAGCGGAAATTTCAGCATTTTGATTAACGGCAGGCCATTTCAGCAAGAAGTTTTGCTGTCGCATGAAGGGTATCAGTACGCTGTCTGGTACCACACGGACTCCGATCAAGACATCTTTATCGGGCGTCGAAACTTAAACGGTAGCACTTGGGAGATTATCGATACGGGTTTCGACATGGAAGTGGGGAACCAAGACTGGAACTCTCACAATGTTGTCTCCATGGGGATTTCGGGCGACGGAAGGATTCACCTTGCGTTTGATCATCATGTGGATCCATTGCGCTACGTGACCACGGACGTCGGGGTGGCGACCAGTGCTGGAGGCACGTGGGACAGTTCAATCTTCAACGCCGAACGAAGTTCTTTGAATGTGGGTGGCTCGAACATCCCAAGAATTACCTATCCTCGTTTTACCAACGTCGGTGACGATCTAGTTTTTACCTACCGAGACTTCGGTAGTGGTAACGGCGATCATCGAATCGCCAATTACAACTCGCAAACCGGTCAGTGGAGCGGTACTCGATTTGTGACCAAGGGACGATCGACCGGGCAGACGTACGACGATGCGAATAACAATCCATCGACTGGTCGCAACTCTTATCACAACGGTTTTCATGCCGACAGGTTCGGACGGTTGCATACCACATGGACTTGGCGCGAGAGCACTCAGGATGGAAACCATGACATCATGTACGCCTACAGTGATGACAAAGGCGTCACTTGGCGTAACACGAGCGGCCAACTCGTGGGAACGAACTCTTCGCCAATCACGCTCAACTCAAATGTCGAGATCGCCGATTTGGATCGCCGGCAGGCGGTGCTGAATCAGCAGGGGCAGATTGTGGACGACGATGGCGGTGTTCACGCCTTGATGTTCCATCGTCCCGTTGGCCCTACCTATAATGATTCGCCGTTTAGCGACACGTCGGGCTCTAACTACCATCACTACTATCGAAATCCGAGCACTGGGAACTGGGAGGTCAACGTATTTCCGGATGGTATCGCCGTTGGCGACCGTCCCCGATTGGGAGTCGATAGCGATGGCAATTTGTACGGGCTGTACGTTCAAAGTCGCGATTTGGTCATTGCCGGAGCGCAAAAGACGGCGGGCGGCTACGCTGATTGGCAAATTCTTTATCGAGACAGTTCTCGGGATTACACCGGAACACCTCAACTCGATACCAAGCTTCTATTTAATGAAGGTATTCTTTCGGTCTTCATTCAGGACCGCGCAGCAAGCACGTCTCAGACGAATCCTACCGGAGTTCCGTTGCGAGTGCTTGAGTTTGAGACCGTTGTTCCCCAGCCGCCTGAGATTCAAAGTTCACTGATTGCCGGTTGGGATACGTGGGAAAACGGCTCCAACCCTAGTGCGTCGGTGACTGCCCCGGGTGTTTCTGGAACTGCCGCGACGACAACCGAAGGTTTAGCGTGGAGCATCAACGACGGGCGCGGGGCAAGTGCGGATGGCGACTGGGGAACGTTTTCGGGGCCTCCGGCGGCAAGCACCGTTGCAGGGCAGGGCGTGTCCAACGAGAACCTTGAGCTTGGTAACGCGACAAGTGGGGGAACGATCACTTTCACGCTGACCAACAACGGGACAAGTGACATCGATTTGGATGCCTTTCATTTTGATGCCTACGCGTTCCGAAACAAAGCCGCTCGGGCGTACGAGTTGAGCGTGGAATCGGGCGATCTAACCAACGGGGTGATCTACACCTCCAGTGACGATGAAATCACAACGGTTGACGGCGCGTGGGACAACAACGCGCACGACGACATTACTCACTCGCTGACTGGGTTGGCGGATCATACGCTTGAAGCAGGCGGAACCGTTAGCTTTCTGCTGTCTTTCTCAAGCGGTGCGGGGGATGGTTCAGGTGGCCACGACTTGTGGGTCGACAACGTCGCCGTCACAGGCAACCGGTCGCTTGAGTCGCAAGCGCCTGACGGATCTTTGAGACTGAATAAGAACAACCTCGTGGTCGATGGACAGGGCGTTACCTTTATCCTCAACAGCAATCAATTGGAAGTCGGCCAAACGGGCACGGTCCCGTATGACCGCGCTGCGATCACGGTGTTCCAGTTGCCCCAGCTGGGTGCGGTTGAGAATCCGTTTCAGGCGGCAAGTTTTCAGGTTTACTTGACGAGCACGGTGACCAGCGGAAACATTGGCGGTGACTTGTACGGAATCGCTCGTCGTGCGGCTCCCGACATCCTTAATTCGGATTATTACGGGCTGACCACGACTCCGGATCCTGATGCGGTTTTGTTGGAAGATGATTTTCTGGTGCCGAATATGGCGATCAACTCGGCCGCTTCGACATCAGCGGCTGGGAACCAGAGCTTGGTTGATTTCCTCAACGAGCAGTACGCAGGAGGCGAAGGAGCCGGTGAGTATGTCTTTTTGAGGATCAACGTGGACCAGGATACATCTCAACGTTGGGCTCTGGCTTCTGGAAACATCGGCGACGCGAGTCAAAGGCCGCAGCTGATCTACGAGGCGACCGAAGGCCAGCCTTTTCGCCTAGGAGATTTCGACGGGGATGGGGATGTCGATCTTGCGGATCTCGATCAATACCATGGAAAGATCGGGGATACTGCATCCGGTTCTTTGCAGCCGTTAGACTTGGATGGTGATGGCGTCGTTGGAGCAAACGACTTCACTCAACATTACGAAACACTGGTCGAAACATCCAATGGAAAAACCGGCACGTTCGCTGGCGACCTCAACCTCGACGGTACGGTTGATGTGTTGGGTGATGGGTCCATACTCATCGCTAACCTTGGCACCTCGGTGACCAGCTGGGCTCAAGGTGACATTAACGGTGATGGGATCGTCAATGTTCTGGAAGATGCCGCTGCCTTAATCATTAATCTTGGCAACACCAATTGATGCCGATTCAAATGAGCCCATCTTAGTCGTTTGCCGGTGACTGAATTGCGCTGTCAAATGCTGGGTTCGGTGGTTGCCTTCGATTCAAAATGGAACAACATGTCGATGTGTCGGCATGTTGTTCTTGCATTATTGGAAGCCTGATTGTGTTGGTGGCGGCGATCTGTTCGAATCGATACCCAGTCATTTTGTTTGTCCCCTTTGCAAGCCCAGATCAACCATGCTCTCTTTCGCAACAAGGATGCGTCTGCATCTACTTCGTGATTCGAAACTAGCTGTCGTTTTGTCCGCTATCGCATTCTGTTTGGTTTCTCATTCCATCGGGTTGGCTCAGGATCAGTCGATTGCTGGCATATTGAGACCAGCTGTCGAACCCAATGGTCAAAGCGGATTTGATGCATTGATCAGTCGGGGGTACACGCCGCTGTTTAATGGTCAAGATTTGTCTGGTTGGAGAAACCCATATTCACACGGGCAAGCCAATGTGGTCGACGGAGAAATCCACCTGTTGGCGAACAAGAAATTTTTTCTGGTCACCGAAAGAAAATTCAGTGATTTTCGCCTGAGCGTGGAGATTCATTTGCCGGAGGGCAAGGCAAACTCGGGGGTGATGTTCCGTTGCCACGTTGACGAGGACGCTCCCAAAAAGAAAGTTTACGGCTATCAGGCGGAATGCGATGGTTCTGATCGCCGCTGGTCTGGGGGCCTTTACGATGAGGGACGCCGGCAGTGGATCTGGCCGAGCACAGAAAAGCGATCGACCGAGCAATTTGCTCGACACAGGGCAGAATCAGCCGCGTTGTTTTCTGAACCCTCAATCGCCAACGCCCTCAATCGCAACGGCTGGAACCGGTTTGAGATTACTTGCTTGCAGGACCTAATCACCATCGAAGTCAACGGCGTGCGGACGGTTCGGCTGCGTGATGCGATGGATTCTAGCGGCTTCATTGGTATCCAGCACCATGGAGAAAAAGGCCAAACGTATCGCTTCAGAAATATTTTCATCAAAGAGCTGCCGGAGATTCCTGCTCGGGAGCATTGCCTGCTGGTCGAACAAAAGCCGGTTTCGATCAAGCGAATCGACGACAACGTGACTCAGATCGATTTTGGCAAAGTCGCGTTCGGCAACATTGTGATGGAAGTGCCCAAAGGGAAAGGCACGGCCGATGTGCATTACGGTGAAAAGCTGAAAGGCGAACGCATCGACCGAAAGCCTCCGGGCACGGTGCGATATGGAATGACGAAGATTCGTCGTGGGCATGAACTGGGGAACTGGGTCGTTCCCGCTCCTGTGGATCCCCGGAATGTCCAGCAAGCGGGTCTGACCACTGCGAACCCGCCAGCTGTGTTGGTCCCCGAGCACTGGCAATCGGTGATCCCATTTCGCTGGGTTGAAATCGAAGGTGCTGGTGAGGATTACCCGTTTGAGTTCATTCGAAGACGCGCCGCATGGTCCAGCACCTGGAATGATGAAGCGAGTGCGTTTGAATGCTCGGACGAAACGCTTAGTCGTATTTGGGATCTGTGCAAATACAGCATCAAGGCAACGACATTCGCGGGAGTTTATGTTGATGGCGACCGGGAGCGAATCCCTTACGAGGCAGATGCTTATTTGAATCAGCTTAGCCACTATACGACCGACGACAACGTTACGATGGCGGCTCGATCTTTCGATTGGTTGATGGAGAACGGCACGTGGCCGACCGAATGGTCGCCCCACATGGTTTTCATGGCCTACGCTGAGTGGATGTACTCGGGTGACACGCAATGGTTAGCGCACCGTTACGAATCGCTCAAATCGAAAACGCTCATGCATCGCAGCGCTGATGACGGTTTGGTCCGCAGTGCGGAAATTGATCAGAGTCGGCACGACATTGTTGACTGGCCCAAAAAGGAACGTGACGGCTTCGTCTTCACCGAAATCAACACAGTCGTCAATGCGTTTCACATCGCCGCATTGGAACGAATGGCGGAAATGGCGGAAGCGGTTGGGAAATCTGAAGATGCGGCCGCGTTTGCCAGTCGGGCAAATCTGGCTCGGGAAGCGTTTCAGAAAACGCTATTTGATGACGAAGCCGGTGTTTACCGCGACGGAATCGGTACTGACCACAGTAGCATCCACGCAAACTTTTTCCCGCTCGCGTTTGATTTGGTGCCCGACGACCAAAAAGACGGTGTGCTGGAATGGCTTCAACAGAAGGATATGCAGTGTAGCGTCTACGCGGCCCAATACTTTATGGAAAGCCTGTTTAATAACGGCAGCGATGAAAAGGCGATTGACCTGATCACCGCCGATGGCGATCGCAGCTGGAAGCACATGGTCAATAGCGGCACCACGATCACCTGGGAAGCGTGGGGGATGAAGTACAAAGGCAACCAAGATTGGAACCATGCTTGGGGTGCGGCTCCAGCAAACTTGTTGCCTCGCTTTGTGTTGGGAGCCGAGCCATCGTCGCCCGGCTGGAAAACGGCGACGATTCGACCTTGTCCGGCCGAATTGAAGTTTGCTCGCGGGAAAGTTCCAACGCCACTCGGGCCCGTTTCAATCGATTGGAAGAACGAATCCTCTTTTGAGCTATCGGTTAATTTGCCTGAAGGAATGACCGCTCAGGTCGCGTTGCCTGCGTCCGAGGGCAGCAATCAAGTGCTTGCTAACGGTAAACCGGTCGAAGCAAAGAAGGAAGATGGTCGCTGGGTCGTGACAGAACCGGCTGCTGGCTCGGTTGATTACAAGGTTGAGTAGCCTCAAACCAATTTTGGTATACCACAAATGAATCGAGTTATCGTTCTTGCGATCCAATTCGCTGCGTTGATGGCTTTGGCACTTGACGGTCGCTCGCTAAACGCCGAAACCACAAGCGACTCGGAAACTCGACCACCGGATATCGTCGTCTACTTGGCCGATGATCTGTCGACTCGAGACCTACCGCTCTACCGCGACCAAAACATCCAAACACCGGCCATCGACAAGCTGGCGGCGGAGGGGATGACGTTCAACCGTGCCTTTGTCGCCAGCCCATCTTGCGCTTGCAGCCGCGCGGCCTTGCTGACTGGCCTGATGCCCGCACGCAATGGCGCGGAGGAGAACCACAGTTACCCGAGAGCCGATGTATTGCGACTTCCAAAGGTTCTACAAGATCTTGGCTACCAAACCGTCGCGTTTGGAAAGGTGGCCCATCAAGCAAGTGTGAAAAATTATCACTTTGACTTCTACGACCGCAAGCAGGAAATCCCCGACGTTCGCGAATCGGTCAGGGACTTTCTTGAGTCTCGCAAAGACACTCGACCACTTGCCCTGTTTGTCGGCGTTGCAGACCCTCACGTGCCGTGGACCAGCGAGGCAACGGTCGATCCAAACACAGTGACTTTGCCTCCCAAGCTGCTCGATACCCCACGAACTCGGTATCAACGAACCCGCTATCTTCAGGAGGTCATCAATCTGGATGCGTACCTAGCGGAACTGCAGGAGTTGACGGACAAGCATCTCTCGGGCGATCGAATTTTTATGTTCAGCAGTGACCACGGGGCTCAGTTTCCGTTCGGTAAATGGACGCTTTACGACGAAGGTATCCATGTGCCACTAATCGTCAGTCGTCCCGGGAAAATTAAAGCAGGTTCGCGAACTGACGCGATGGTCAGCTGGGTTGATCTCCTGCCAACACTGATTGAACTGAGTGGCGGCGAAGTTCCGGAAGGCCTAGACGGTCGGTCATTTAAGGATGTGCTTCACGGCGAATCAAATTCGCATCGCAAGCAGATCTTCGCTACGCACAGTGGCGACAGGAAGATGAACGTGTTCCTCAGTCGCTCAATCCGCACCGATCGGTACAAGCTGATATGGAATCCTTATCCGGAATTTGCGTTCACGACTCACATCGATCTGCTGCTGCGTGAAAACTGTGGAGACTACTTCAAGCAGTGGAAGGAACTGGCGAAAACAGATCCCAAGGCCGCTGCGACCGTGGCACGACATCATGGTCGTCCCGAGTTCGAACTATTCGATTTGCAAAACGATCCGGAAGAGATGACCAATCTGGCTGGGGATCCGCAACTTGCTGACTTGCAGCGTGATTTGTTTTCTGATTTGGAAACCTGGATCAAAAGCCAAACCGATCAGCTAACGGTCTTTCACGAGCCATTGATGCTGGACGAGCCTGAAACTTGGCTGCCTCGGAAATAGGAAGCTCACAGATTGCGGAGTCGCAAATCGGCAATCGAATTTCTTGTTCGATAAGGAAAAAGCCGTTATCGTAAGGACTGAGGCGTGTATGTCAGCAATCGACTGGTAGCCTTCTTAATAGAACGCTTTGCTTTGCTGAATTGTTTTCTCTCGAAATCGACATTGATTTTGTAATCGAAAGCCGTCTGCCGACACTTCAACCTGTAAAACGATAAACTCCGCGAGGATTCCTTTTGAAACGCCGGACATTTTTAAGCATCGTGTCAGCAAGCTGTGGAGCAAACGCTCTTACACCTAACTCTTTTTTACCTTTGGTTTCGGGCGATGTTAAGCATCAGAACCACAATGAGTTTGCCACTCTGACCAAACAACTGCTGGTTGATTGGTGCGATGGCATGATCCGCTGTCAAATCAACGATCCCGGCAATCCGAAACTGCACGGAGCCCTGAAATGCCCGGCTTGCGATCACATTCATGGTCGCTGCAGCGACGCGCTGTATCCGTTCCTGCATTTGGCGAATGTCACCGGCGATCAAAAATACGTTCGTGCCGCAATCGATGTTTACAACTGGGCCGAGCACAACGTTAAAAACGACGACGGCAGTTGGCGAAATGATATCCGACCCAAAGCATGGCGTGGCACGACTATCTTCGGCGCGATCGCTCTTGCGGAAGCACTGCACTATCACGGCAACGTGCTGGACGATAAAACTCGAGCCGCCTGGACAGCGCGATTGGACGAGGCTGCCGGCGGCTACCTGTATCGTGACTTCAAGACAATTGACTTTACTAATTTGAACTATGGCATGACGGGAGTCTACGGATTCCATCTGTTTGGAACGCTGCTGAAGAAGCAGAAGTATCTCGATCGCAGCCAACAGTTCGCCAAACGCGTCAAAGAATTCTTCACTGAGCCAAACACATTGCTGTGGGGAGAAGGCAAGCCAAACAATAATCGCAGTGGCCGCGGGTTGTTACCGGTTGATCTGGGTTACAACGTTGAAGAGTCACTCAATGGTGTGGTGCTATATGCGCTGGGAGTCAACGACACCGAAATGCTGGATCTGGTAGCGAAATCGCTCAACGGTCATCTGGAATTCATGCTGCCCGACGGAGCTTGGGACAATAGCTGGGGAACTCGTTCGCAAAAGTGGAGTTACTGGGGAAGCCGCACCTCGGACGGATGCCAACCCGGATTCAGCCTCATGGCCGATCGCAATCCAGCCTTTGGAACCGCAGCACTCAAGAACGCGCAATTGCTTCAGCGTTGCACCGCCGACGGCTTGATTCACGGCGGGCCGCACTACGTCTCGCACGGCGTGAAACCTTGCATTCACCACACGTTTACACACGCCAAAGTCATGGCATTCGTGCAGGACAAAATGCACTCAATGCCCAAAATTGACGGAACAGCGTTGCTGCCGCGAGCGACTGCGAAAGGCGTGAAGCATTTTCCAGAACTCGACGTCTGGCTGGCTGCCAAAGGCCCGTGGCGCGGAACGGTGTCGGCTTACGATTCGATCTACAAAACGAAAAAAGCCAACCACTTGCAGCAGCCAACCGGTGGCTCACTGTCGATGCTGTATCACGACAAAGTCGGCACCCTTTTGGCCGGCAGTATGGCTCGCTACATCCTGGTAGAACCGCTCAACATGCAGCCGCAGCCCGGCGAAGACTTTCCGCTGACACCCCGCATTGAAACTCGTGACGGCGATACGTGGTACACGAATCTGTACGACCTGAAAGCCGAAGTCAAATTCTCGGATGACGGAAAGATTTCTTTCGACATCCTGACGACGTTGCAGGACGAAGATCGCAACCCGGCCCCTGAGGGAACCAGTAAGTTTCGGATCCGATATGTCTTCGACGAAAGTTCGGTCACGATTTCGGCAACCCATGCGGACCCTGCAACAGCCCAAGGTTCGGCTTCGCTAGTCCTTCCGATTGTTTCACCGTCAGGTGAGACAGTCAGGAGAGTATCGGTAACTCAGTTCCAAATAGATAAACCGGGCGGCACCGTAACGGTCGAATCAAACGCACCTCTTTCCATCAAGGAAACACAGAAAGGACGCGTGTTCAACATGGTCCCCGGGATGGAAGCGGTGCCTGTGATTATCCCCATCACGAAAGAGACGGGTTGGAAGACTGAGTGCAAGATTTCCGTGGCTTAGTTTGTAAACTGATTCAAAAGAAACCACCAGAAACTTGAGCTCTCAAATCCTTAAATCCATTCTGGCTGCCGGACTGCTTCTGAT
>CAZLFF010000070.1:0-5298 GCA_964558755.1 uncultured Pirellulaceae bacterium | reverse complement strand
GCCAGCAGCGAGTCCCGGGCTCAACCGGTCCCCGTTGGGACTGAGAAATCCTTCCAAGAGAATTTCGAAACTCCGCCAGCCGATTCACGTCCCGAAACATGGTTTCACTTGATCGGTGGAAACGTCAATCGAGACATGCTGGTCACCGACTTGCAGGCCGTCGAACAAGCGGGACTGAGCGGCATTCAATTGTTCCACGGTCGAGGCCGAGCGTGGCCGGGCGTCAAACCACAGATTCAAACGCTCAGCCCGACATGGGATGCGTTGATTTCACACGTTGCCGACGAGACCACTCGGTTGGGCTTGAATTTCACCATGCAAAATTGCCCCGGCTGGGCAATGTCCGGCGGCCCGTGGATCACGCCCGAAAAGGCCATGCGGCACTTGATCTCCAGCCGAAAGAATATCGCCGGCGGCCAAAGTGTTTCGATCAATCTCGAACAACCGCAACCCAGCAACGACCCCTGGCGCAACTATCAGGACATCGCGGTGCTCGCTTTTCCGACGCCGGCCGATGACGATGGTCAATGGTTGCAGCCAGCCACCGTCCGTAGCTTTCCTGAAAACGATGCGTGGTCGGATTGGTTGGCTGGCAAGGATGTCAAAATTCAAATTCCTGCCGGTGACGAGCCGGCTTGGGTGGAACTGAGTTTTGATCGACAAGTAACCCTGCGAACGATCGAACTGCCGCCCATCGAGCACTTGATGAAACGAGTTAGCTTTGATCCGGACACCGACATCGCGATCAGCGTTCCCGAAGGCGGCGATTGGAAAGAACTGATCCGGCACTCGGTTCCTCGCGGCACTTGGCAAGACCGCCAGGCCGAACATCCAGTCGTCATGGCGGTGCCCGATGCGAAATCAAAACGCTATCGAATGGTTTTCCACAACCGTCGCCCGCTGGAGATTTCACAATTTCGATTGTCAACCGCCGCCAGACTGCAGGATTGGCGCGCTCAGGCGGGTTACGCATTGCGCAGCCTTGAGCGGTCTGCAAACCCGCATCAGTCTGCTGAGGCGTGGATTGATCGCGACACGATCGTTGACTTGAGCGACCGCATGAGCGAAGCCGGGCGTTTGACTTGGGACGCACCGGCGGGCGACTGGACGGTGGTGCGATTTGGTCACGTGAACACGGGAATCAAAAATAAACCCGCGCCGCCGGAGGCGACGGGTTTCGAGTGCGATAAACTCTCGCCCGCGGGAGCCGAGCAGCATTTTGCTGGCTACATCGGGCGGTTGACCAAACCCGGCGGCGCTGCCGATGACGGTCGCTTGAAAGGCATGTTGATCGATAGCTGGGAATGCTACACGCAGACTTGGACACCGGCCATGGAACAGGAGTTCGAACGGCGTCGAGGATACGGCTTGCGAACATGGCTGCCGGCGATGGCGGGTTTTGTCGTCAACGACCACCGCACCAGTGAGCGATTTCTGCGCGATTGGCGAGCCACCATCAGTGATTTGATCGTGGAAAACTATTTTGGGCGCATGGCCGAACTTGGCCGCGAGCGTGGATTGAAGCTTTCGTTTGAAACCGCCGTGGGCGATGTTTCTCCAGGCGACATTCTGGAGTACTTCAAGTCGGCTGACATTCCCATGTGTGAGGTCTGGCAGCCGAATGATCCTCACGTGGGTGGTCTGGAAACCAAACCCATCGCCCCCACGGCCTCGGCGGCTCATATCTATGGCAAACCGCGCGTTGCTGCCGAAACATTCACGTCTGCTCCGATGAGTTGGCGGGAGCACCCGTTTGCGCTCAAGGGTTTTGCCGATCGTAGTTTTGCCGCAGGAATCACGCACCTTGTTTTTCACACCTACACGCACAACCCGCTGAACAAGGTTCCCGGGACTTCGTTTGGCAGTCGGATCGGAACCGCTTTTCTGCGCGGCCAAACGTGGTGGAAGCACATGCCGTTGTTCACCGACTATCTGGCACGCTGTACTTACATGCTGGAGCAAGGCCAACCGGTCGCCGACGTGTTGTGGTATCTGGGCGATGACGTCGATCACAAACCACGGCAAGACACGTCGTTTCCGGCTGGCTACCATTTCGATTATCTAAACGCCGACGTGTTGTTGAATCGCTTGAGCGTTCAAGATGGAAAACTGACGGTTCCCGAAGGCACGACGTGGCGTGTGCTTTGGTTACCGCGCGAGCATAGCCGCCGGATGCTGCCTTCGACGTTGAACAGAATAAGAGAATTGCTTCAGGCCGGAGCCACGGTCATCGGTGAGGCACCGGATCTGAACCCATCGTTGTGCGGTGGCGAAAAAGCGGATAAGCAGTTTGCATCTCTCGCAAGCGACTTGTGGGGAGCCGCCTCGGCCAAAAATGGCGACCGGCGAATCGGTAAAGGCCGCTTGCTGTGGGGCGGTGCTCTGAACGAGCAGCTCAAGAAGCTTGACATCACGCCCGACGTCACCGGCATTTTGCCCGCCAGATGGTGCCATCGGAAAGTGGACGACACGGACATCTATTTCGTGACCGGGGACCGTTTGCAGGCGTTGGATGCGAATCTGCATTTTAGATCAGGCGGTCAACCCGAGCTTTGGAATCCGCTTGATGGCAGCAGCCGGTCGGTCTCTGTTTATCAAACAACCGAGCGCGGCACGACGATCCCCATGCGGCTTCCGGCAAACGGATCGGCCTTTGTCGTCTTTCGCCCTGACAAAACGGATCGATCAGCGACAGCCATCAGTCAAGTTGCACTTGATGGCGATGTCTTGTTCGATGCGGCCGACGGGAAGCGCATCGACACTGCAAAACCTTACCCGAAATACGGGTTGAGGATGGACGAGGACATTCAGCCATGGGTCGAGCCCAAACCACTTGACGTTGCGTTTATCAACGAAGGTCGCCAGTTCATCGCGTGGCAGGACGGTAACTATCGGTTCGCGTATTCAAATGAGCGGCAGTCATCCATTGAGGTCACCGGGACCAAGTCGATTCCACTGGACGATGAGTGGAACCTATCGTTTCCGCCGGGTTGGGACACGCTTGGGAATATCACAGCTCAAGGGGCCAGTCCGTGGTCGCAGTTGGACCACGCTGCCACGCGTCATTTCTCGGGGACGGCAACTTACGAAACCACATTTGCGATGACCGAACTGGAATCCGATCAGCGCGTGCTGTTGGATCTTGGTCGAGTGGGCGTGATCGCGGATGTCAAAATCAATGGAAACAAAGCGGGGGTTGTTTGGGCAGCACCATACCGAGTGGATGTCACGGACTTCGTGAAAGAGGGCGCGAATCGTTTGACGGTCGCGGTCACCAACACGTGGCACAATCGGCTGGCGTTGGATGCTGGATTACCCCAAGGAAACCGGAAAACGTGGACCTATGCCGCACCAAAATCCGATTCGCCGCTAGACTACTCCGGACTCGGTGGGCCCGTGAAAGTGCAAGTCGGCAAGTTAATGTCTCTGCCTGCCCCGATGGTTCAAGTTGGCGACGATGACGTTGTGTCCATCGCTCGGCCCCCTGAAGGATTCGAAAGAGTTTTCAACGGGGTCGATCTCGATGGCTGGAAAGGCAGCGATGATTGGACGGTGGAAGATGGGGCTTTGACGGGCGTTGCCGATGGAACACTCAAGGCCAATCGGTTCATCGTCTGGCAGGGTCAGCCTTTAAAGAACTTTGACCTCCATGTCATGGTGCGCGTCAGCGAAGCAGGCAACAGTGGTTTGCAATATCGCAGCAAGTTACGCCCCGACCTGGGTCCGTTTCGTTTGTCGGGTTACCAGTGCGATGTTGTGGCGAGGAATCCAGCGTTCAACGGGATGCTGTACGAAGAGATGGGGCGTCGTATTCTGGGCAGGCATGGCAAGAAAATTATCATCGACTCCAACGGGCAGCCGTGGTTCACGCATTCGTCGCCGGTCAAAAAATTCGAATCCAATCAGTGGCACCGCTATCGTGTGCTAGCCGAGGGCAACCACCTCCAACACTGGATCGACGGTCACCAAACCGTCGACGCGATCGATCTAGACGAAGCCGGTCGTGCGCTCGAGGGAGTCCTTGCCGTGCAGGTGCACGTTGGGCCGCCGATGAAGATCCAATTCAAGGACTTCTTTCTCAAGCGATTGCCGGACGACCTGCCACTGGTTAAGGCGGAGGATGTCACGATTCCCGATGATGCCGTTCAAGTCAAACCGCAGGGAAGACTTCCCAAGGGTTGGAAACCGGTCACGTATGCCAATCGCGAAAAGATGATACCGCTCAAGTCACCTCGGAAACGTCAAAAATGAACAAGGTTATCTTTTGGGAACAGGCTTTTTTTGGGAAACGGTCTCTCTTACGGGGACTCTTTCTCTTCTGCGGACTGGTCCTGCCTGTCGGAATCTGTTCTGCCGACCAGATCAACTTCGACGAAGACTGGAAGTTCATCCAGCAAGACGTCAAGCAAGCCCAACAAGTTTCGTTTTCCGACGGCGATTGGCGAGAACTAGATTTGCCGCACGATTGGTCGGTCGAGGGCAAGTTTGATCGTAAGCACTCTACCACCGATCGCTGTGGCTATCTGCCGACAGGAGTTGGTTGGTATCGCAAGTCGATTGACGTGCCGGCCGAATGGAAAGGGAAACGCATTGCGATTCGGTTCGACGGCGTGTTTCGCAACAGCACCGTTTGGGTCAACGGAAAGAAACTCGGCACGCGACCGTACGGCTGGATTTCGTTCGAATACGACATCAGCGAGGCGATAGATGCGGATGACACGCTGACGTTCGCAGTTCGAGTCGACAATTCCAAACAACACGCGGCGCGTTGGTACACGGGTTCCGGAATCTATGCTCACACTTGGATCATCGTGCGGGAGCCGGTTCATGTTCCCACCTCGGGCGTTTGGATTCGTACCGAAGGTTCGTCTGTGAAGATCGACACGCGCGTTTCGAATCACTCTGATTCCGCAAAAAACTGTTCCGTCAAAACGACTCTTCTGGATGCGACAGGAAAAGAAGCTGCCGTGACTCAGTCACCGTTGTCTGTAAAATCCGGCGAGACGGGATCCGCAGCTCAGACTCTGGAAATCTCGAATCCTAATCGCTGGTCGCCAGAGCGTCCCTATCTTTATCGAGCCGTCAGCGAAATTGTGATCGATGGCAAGGTCAGCGATCGCGTTGAAACGAGCTTCGGCGTGCGCGATATCGAGTGGGTTCCGGGTAAGGGAATGTTGCTTAATGGGAAAGTCGTCAAACTGCGTGGCGTTTGTCAGCACCAGCACGCAGGCGCGTTCGGGGCCGCGGTTCCGGAGAAGATCATTCGCTTCCGCGTCGAGCAAATGAAAGCAATGGGTT
>CAZLFF010000069.1:12008-18117 GCA_964558755.1 uncultured Pirellulaceae bacterium | reverse complement strand
CTGCATGCAACTTTTCGCGAGCAATCACCAATCGAATGCCCTCATTGACAACTGCTTGTTCGTCTTGAAACTTTCCTTGTGCAATCAACTGCTGCACTTGGTTCCCGTAGTCGTTTGGGATATCTGTGCTCATACCGTCCTCCGGGTTTCGCAACGTCCAACATGGTTTTTGCGCTGAGGCCCTTCGGGCACACCTTCGATGTGGTACTGACCTCGTTCCCATTATACAATCAAGTTTGATTGAATCCACCTTCGCTTCGGTCGCGTCGGTGTCGTGAAAACCTTCCATTGTGTGACGCAGGCTTTCACGAATGCCGACGTTGAGGCTATCGTTGCTGCCAAAATCCGTTGGGCTTGGGACGATGGTCGCCCTGTTGCCGCTCATAATGCAACGGATGCCGCTGAAATGGCCGCGATTGAACGGCGGCGCTCTTACGCGGTTCGGCTGTAACGGTTTTCAGGCCAATTGCGAATCCACGCCCCAATTCTGCTGCCCTCGCGAGAATTTCAACTTGCTAGATCGCGAGAGAGCTAACGTTGCTCGTCACCGTTAAGATGAGAGGGCAATCCATGTTCACCGCGGAATTTATCATAGGGGCAATCATTGTTGCCGCCGGATTCGTGTCCAGCTACCTCGTTCAGTGCGAATGGTATCGCAAGAGGGTGTTTTCTGGGTACTGGAAACAGTACAACACACCTTGCGGGATCGCATGCGCTCACGCTCAAAACGCTATGGTTATCCTGATGGGATTGGCACTTTGCCTAGGGTTGATTGAATTCGACAAGTAACTGCGTCTTGGTCGCAAACATTCAAGGCTCACCCGACTCTGCCGTGGTGGTCTCCGTGCCACCGAATCATCTACGCTCGGTGGCGTTTTAATCCCCTGACCAAGCTACTTAGTTGCGGGCGCCGCGCTGACAGTTCTGGGCTTTTTGAGAGTTGGCGACACTCGTGGCCGAATTAATCACTCTATCGACACAAGCAAATTAGCCATTTCGGTCCGCCGGGTCGGGCAAGTCGAAGTGTTTACTTTGCTCGAAGAAAGTCCGTGGGTTGTCGAAAACGACTTTGCGAATGAGTGACTCCGGCAGCTTGCGGCGACGCATCTCTAGGATCAAATCCGGCACGGCGGTTGGCTTGGACGGGCCCCAGTCTCCCGCTGAATTCACGCACAGGCGTTCGGCACCGTAGCGCTCGATCATATCCACCGCTCGGGCTGGCGTGCATTTGGAAACTGGGTAGAGCGTCATCCCCGCCCAGTAACCCGCGTCCAACACTGGACCGATCGTGTGTTCTTCCACGTGGTCAACCAAGATTCGCGACCGAGGGATCGAACTATGATCGGCCAGCATGTCCAAGATCATCCGCGTTCCCTGATGCTTGTCTTCGAGGTGCGGCGTGTGAATGAGCACTTGCTGATCGTGCTCGACTGCCAGTTGCATGTGTTCTTGAAAGATCGTCGCCTCGTTGGGCGTGTTCTTGTTCAGCCCGATCTCGCCGATCCCCAAGACGTTTGGACAATCGAGGAACTCAGGGATCATTTTGATCACCTCGCGCGACAACGAAACGTTTTCGGCTTCCTTGGCGTTAATGCATAGCCAAGTGAAATGCTGAATCCCGTAAGCGGCCGCACGACGAGGCTCAACATCGGTCAGCTGGTGAAAGTAATCACGGAACCCGTCGACGGTACCACGATCAAACCCCGCCCAGAACGCCGGTTCGCTCATCGCCACGCAACCCATCTTGGCCAGCGTTTCGTAGTCGTCGGTCGTTCGCGAGACCATGTGAATGTGCGGGTCGATGTAATACATGGGGAGAAAAGGGTTCAGGGTTTAGGGTTCAGGAATCTGTGGGGCTTTACCGGAACTATCAGGTACGATCGGTTGTTTCATTTGTTCGCCAGTTGGGGTCGTATTGGCGTGAGAAAAGAAGTTGTACCTGTTCGGCTCGACTGGGTTTTGGGTCGTCGGGCTCGACTGAATGATCTGATGCGAGGATTTTGATCCCCTGTTCCAACAAATCGCGGCGTGGATCGGTGCCTAGATCTTCTCCGGCGCGATCCTGCCGGTCCAAAGCAGCCGCAATGTCGAGAATCTTTGCTCGCATCTGCAAGAACTCACGATCCAAAATTTCGGACTTGCTCATCGACATGGGTGACTCACCAGTGGCATAATTAGTTTCATCTAGATTGCACGCCCGCGAGAAATGCTCGCGTGATACTTCAAGCGGAAACAACTGTCCCTCGGGCGGCCAATTTTCTCGCTCATCGCCAATGCCCGGGCCTTAGCGTGACTTCACCACCCGATCATACTTCCAATCGATTTTTGAGAACAGTTATCACCAGCTCGAAACAGATTGTTCGACTCGCATCCTTCTTATTGGCGACCGTGTTGCCATTGGCGTGCTGCGAGTTCGCCAGCGGCCATCAGTTTGAGGACGGCTACATCGAGCGAACGATTGCGGTCCGAATTCGCGACCGGCAGGGAGAAATCGAGTATGCGGTCGGATTGAACGACGCCACGATCGATCAATTTCTGGCCAACTGGCCGGACGACCGCCGCTTGGCCAAAGAGCTTGAAGATCAGGACCGACCGGACGGCCCCCAGCAGATTAAGCCGCCGGCCCAACTGGTTGCCGAAAAGGCTGGCTCTGAGGAGCCACCGGTGGAGGGTGCGTTAATTAACGAACTGGAACTGGTCCGCCAGTTCGCAGAAGTCGCGACACCCCATTTGTCGAAAAACCTGACCATTCAGATTGGCGATCAGGTCCTGCCGTTGACCCTAATCGCGGCTGAACCCTCATCGCGGCACCACGCAACCATCATTGTTCGCTGGCGATTCACCCTACCGGCAGCCGAAACAATGCAGGTGGAGGTCCGGGACCGCAATTTTCTGGTCCAGCCGGGTGGAGCGAAGTACGCGCTCAAAACCAGCGGGGACACGATGCTGATCCGATCCAACGTCGCACCGATCTTGGTCCGGGCACAGCGGAGCGTTCTGAACACGGTTTCAGCTTGGGCTCGCTGGCAAGCGCCGGTGATTTCGGTGACGGTGAAACGCGTGAACAGCCAACGCGCCTCGGCCCCCACGTCGGGAAACTAACCTTGCCCGTGGGCTTGATAACGGTACGATTGTCGCGAACCCTTGGCCGTCCGATCGCTGCCCAAACGGCGGAAGCCACGGTTTCTTTTCCCCTGATCAACGTTCATCACTTCGCTACCAGACAAAGACTTAATGTCACGAACGATCGCTATCGGAGACATCCACGGCTGTGCCGACGCACTCCACGCGTTGCTGGCCGCTATCGAGCCAACTCAGGACGACACCATCGTCACGTTGGGCGACTACGTGGACCGAGGCATGCAGTCGGACGTTGTGATCGAAACGCTAATCAACCTAGTGACCGATTGCCGGCTCGTGCCGCTGATTGGAAATCACGAGATCATGATGTACAAGGGAATCCAAAACGGCGGCGAGGATTTCGAGTTTTGGTTTCAGCATGGCGGTAATTCGACGCTGGCCAGCTACGGCGGTCGAGTCCAAAATATTCCGCAGCATCACCTCGCGTTCCTCAGTCATTGCGTTCGCTTTTTTGAGACCGATCAGCATTTCTTCGTCCACGCGAACTACCAGCCAGAAATTCCACTCAACGAGCAACCGGACGACACGATCTTCTGGCAGCACGTCAACATGTTCCCGCCAGGTCTGCACTCGAACGGGAAAATCGCGGTCGTCGGCCACACACCGCAGCACGACGGCGAGATCTTGGACTTCGGCTACCTGAAGTGCATCGACACGTTCTGCTACGGCGACCAATGGCTAACCGCGCTCGATGCGACCTCGGGTCACTACTGGCAGGCGAACAACCAAGGTAAGCTGCGAACCGGACAGCTAGAAGACCAAGAAGAGCTGCACTAGAAGAGCTGCACTGACACCGGGCTAATCTGCATCCTCTGGCAGTGAATGCCCGTCGCACATCGCCCCTCTGACCGCATCGCGCCGATTCGAGTCGATCGCGTTCTCCGCCTGACCAAAACGGGCGACAGTTGCTACACTATGGGCCGCATGAACAGGCTCCACTCGCAGGAGCAGCAACAGCGGGCGGCCGATCGTCTACTGTCGCTGCATGAAGCGTTCACCGAGGACGCTGAGTTCAAAGCCTGCGTTGAATCACTCGCCGAGGGAGGCAACGCGACCTTCGACTCCGTCTGGGGCTCAGCCTGCGCGCTGCTTTGTGGCTCGCTTGCCAAGCAGTTACCTTCTCTGTTGGTTGTTGTTAAAGACCTGAAGTCCGCCGACAACCTGCTGGACGATCTGCCAACCGTTTTCGATGCCGCCGTCGATCGTTTCCCCGCCTGCTTACCCCGCTCGTCCAATTCACTGTCGGTGGACCTGGAGTACGGTGATCGTTTGCGGATGGTCAAATCTCTATTAGCTGGCGACCAAGCGTCGATCATCGTCACGACCGTCGACGCGATTATGCAGCCCGTCCCCGCCGCGTCGGCTCTGCAGGGCAACGTGCGGACGATCGCGGAGGGCGACACGCTGGATGTTGATGACCTGGCGCAGTGGCTGGTCGAACACGGATTTCACCACACGACCGCCGTCGAGCTACCGGGTGAATTCAGCCAGCGGGGCGGCATTTTTGATGTGTTTGCGATCGACTGGACGGGCCCGGTTCGCATCGAACTGTTCGACGACGAAGTTGAATCGATTCGTCAGTTCGACACCGGCACGCAGCGCAGCGTGGCCACGCTCAGTCAGATTGAAATCAGCGTCTTCGAGAGCCCCAACGAAACGTTTGACGATCCGCTGGCCGACCCAGAGCCTGCTGACGAACTGCCTCCGGCCAAAGACCACCTTCCCACCGCGCGCGACACTGGGCACTTGGCCGACTACCTGCCACACAACACCGTTCTGCTGTACGTCGAACCCGACGGCCTACGCGAACAGGCCGATCGAACGATGGAACGGGCCGTCAACCCGGGTGAGCTTTTTGGCTGGGACGATGTGCAACAGCGATTGGCTCACTTGGCCGCCGCATCAGCCAGTGCCGTGACCAGCGGGCATCTGGGGGCTCGGTTTCAGCTGCCCGTTGATTCGGTCGAGCAGTTCAGTGGCGACATTGGTGATTTGAAACTGCAAGTCGATCGATTGGCGATCGACAGCAGTGGGAAACCCGCCGAGATCTTTGTGCTCGCCCGCGTCGAAGGCGAACTCGCGCGAGTTGCCGAGATTCTGTCCGAAACAGCCGCCGCAAGCGCAGGGCGTCTGCACTTGTTGGTCGGCTGTGTCCATGAGGGCTATCGCCTGCGCGATCGGCACCAGGTGTTTGTTGGCTGCGACCAAATGTTCCATCGCACGGAACTGCGTCGGCGGGGGCGGAAGAAACTCGGCAAAGCGATCGACAGCTTCCTCGACCTGCGCGAGGGCGACTTGATCGTGCATTTGTCTCACGGCATCGGCCGTTTTCGCGGCCTGAAAATGCTGGACAAGGACGGGCAGCGAACGGAGCATTTGGAGCTTGAGTTCTACGGCGGCACGCGGATGTACGTGCCCGCGTCCAAGATTGACTTGGTTCAGAAGTACATCGGCGGCAGCAAAACGCGTCCGGTGCTGGCCAAGATTGGTGGCAAGACCTGGGCCAAGCAAAAAGCGTCCGTGCAGAGCGCGATCGAGGACATGGCGTCCGAGATGATTGAGTTGCAAGCCACACGCGACGGCAGGCCGGGCATCAGCTTTGGTGCTGATACCGCTTGGCAGGCGGAATTCGAACACTCGTTCCCGTACCGCGAGACACCCGATCAGCTGACAGCGATCGACGCGATCAAAGGCGACATGCAACGCGCCGCGCCGATGGACCGGCTGCTGTGTGGCGATGTCGGTTTCGGTAAAACTGAGGTCGCGATGCGGGCGGCGTTCAAAGCGGTCGAAAACGGTTTTCAAGTCGGCATGCTCGTTCCGACCACGATTTTGGCCGAACAACATTACAAAAATTTCAAGGAGCGCATGGGCGAGTTCCCACTGTCGATCGCGAAGCTCAGCCGGTTTTGCACGACGGCCGAGATGAAAGAGAATTTGGCCGGGATCGCGTCGGGCAGCGTAGACA
>CAZLFF010000069.1:2008-11998 GCA_964558755.1 uncultured Pirellulaceae bacterium | reverse complement strand
AGACATCGCAATCGGCACGCATCGCTTGGTTTCTAAGGACGTAAAATTCAACAACCTAGGGCTGGTCATCATCGACGAGGAACAACGTTTCGGTGTCCAGCACAAGGAACGTTTGAAAACGCTCCGCAGCAGCGTCGACGTGCTAACCATGTCCGCCACACCGATTCCTCGGACGTTGCACATGTCGCTGGTAGGCGTCCGCGATATTTCCAACCTAGAAACCGCGCCCGAAGAACGTTCGGCGGTCGAAACGAAAGTGCTTCGCTTCAACCGCAAAGTGATCCGGGACGCGATCTTGCGTGAGCTATCGCGCGGCGGGCAGACGTTTTTCGTGCACAACCGCGTCAACGACATCCAGCAGGTTCGTGAGCGATTGCAATCGATCGTCCCCGAGGCATCGATTATCGTCGGGCACGGACAGATGCCGACGGACGAACTAGAAGACGTGATGAACGACTTCATCAAATGTAAATTCGACATTTTGCTGGCGACGACGATCATCGAGAGCGGTCTCGACATTCCGAACGCCAACACGATCTTCATCAACGAGGCGGACAAGTACGGGCTGTCTGATCTGCATCAGCTGCGGGGCAGGGTGGGTCGTTACAAGCATCAGGCGTTTTGCTATTTGTTGCTCGAACCGCACAAGCACCTCAATCCAACGTCGGCCAAACGCCTTCAAGCGATCGAAACGTTCAGCGAAATGGGCGCGGGGTTCGCGATCTCGATGCGTGATCTTGAAATTCGCGGGGCGGGGAATTTACTGGGGACCCAGCAGTCCGGGCACATCGCCACGATCGGTTACGAGCTGTACTGTCAGCTGCTCGAAAAGGCCGTCCGCCGCTTGAAGCACATGCCGGCCAAGCTATCGATTCACGTTGAGGTCGATCTGCCTGTGGCCGCGTTCTTGCCGGATGACTACGTGAGCGACCGCCGTCAGAAACTGGACATCTATCGTCGATTGACTCGGCTGGAAAAATTCGAGCAAGTCGACGAGCTAAAGAACGAACTCAAGGATCGCTTCGGTGCCCTGCCACCGCCGGCCAAACGCCTGATGGCTCTGTCGCAGCTCAAACTAGAGGCCGCGGTCTGGCAAGTCACAGCGATTTTCCTCCAAGACAAATATCTGACCTTCAAGTTCCAGGACAAAAATCGGTTCCGCCAACTGACCGAAGGCCGGCCCATCCTGCGCATTATCGACGATCACACGGCCTTGATTACGTTGAAATCCGCGAAGATCACGCCCGGCCAGATGCTATCACTGGTGAAATCTCTCTTGCAGCCAGCAACCTAAACCTCCTACTGTTCGCCGTCCAAATCTGCGCGAGAGGCACGCTTCTCGCTCGACGAACGAACCGATGGCGGAACCATGCACGGCGTTTTCTCGAATCGCTTTTTAAGTTATCTCACTCTCACCGTCGGCGCAGCGGTCGCCGCGGTCACCACGCATTTGGCGATCGCGCAGAGTCCCTCGCAACGTGATTCGACTTTTACGCCCGATCCCTATTATGTTCCGGCCGAACCTACGCTTTCGGGGCCTACGAATGCGTCGTTTTACGACTCGGCGAACCGTCCAGCCACACAATCAACGCCCACCGGCCAGACGGTTTGGACACCACCACCAAGCAAAAAACAACTCGCGGCAGGTTTCTACGATGGCGCGACAACGGCGACTCCGGCTCCAGCCCGATCAAATCAAGTTCGTTCGCTTCAGGGCAGCGTCATTTGGCAACCACCGGCCACACCGATCCTAGCGGGGCAGAACCCGGCCGAGCTAACCCATTCACCGCTTCCGTGGCAGCAGGCAGCATCGTCGCCAGCGCCCCCCTCGGCAGTTAAGAACTCGATCATCCGCCAACCCGCCACACCGGCAGCCAACAATCAGTTCCAGCCCACGGCCACCACGGCAACAACCGCCACCGTCGCTCCGATCATTACCCGCGATCCTATCGCGCCGCGGATTGACTTGACCAAGCCTCAGCCGAAACCCATCGCCGCGACCAACGCAGCGCCAAAACCGCCCGCCGCCAAGCCGATTGCCGACTCGAATGCGTTCGTGGCGAGTCCAATAAAAACCCCCGCCGTGAAAAAGTCCCCGTCCGTCCAACGTTCCTCAACAGTGGCGGGCATTGGTGCCACGTCACTCAATGAGCTAACGCCCGCCAGTCGATCGGGCTCGGCGACGAAACCACGAAAACTGGAGAAGAAGCTCGCCAGTTCGGACCTGACGACAATCGGCCTTAATCGCACGCCGCCTGCCACATCAAGCAAACCAAAACTAAAAACATTCTCACTCTCGCCTGCCGAAACCGCTCAAGCCGCGCTCACCGCGCCGAACAAACCGGCCAATGCCGAAACCTTTGCTCCGACACAGTTGCTGGCGACCGTTGGCGGTGAGCCAATTTTTATGGCCGATGCCTTGCTCGAGGCCAATCAGCTGATCGAGCAGCATATGCGTGAAGCACCCGAGTCGGTCAAAAAGCGTCAGCGTAAGGACTTGGTCAAACGTCTGCTGCCGAAACTGGTTGAACAGAAGATCATGTACGTCGCCGCACTCCAATCGCTGCCCGATGGTGCCGACATCGACGACGTGGTGGCTCAGGCCAGTAAAGAGTTCGACGACAAAGCGCTGCCCGAGTTGATTGAAAAAGCCAAGGTCGCTGACAAGGCCGAGTACGACCAATACCTGCGAGCCATGGGATCGTCGCTTCGCAAGCAACGGGACGCTTGGGCCCGCGATCAGCTGACGCGTTACTTGATCTCGCAAGAAGTGAACGTCAACAAAGAGATCACGCACCAGCAGTTGCTGGAAGAGTACCGCAAGAACGAAGCCGAATACCGGTTTGCGGCGAAGTCAAAATGGGAACAGATCATGGTGCGTTTCGACCGCTTCAAAACCCGCCAACAGGCAGAAGAAGCCATCAAGGAAATGGGCAACCGTTTGGTGTACGGAGCCAGTCTTCCCGCGGTAGCCAAGAAGGATTCACACGGTTTCCGTGCCAGTGATGGTGGGCAGCACGATTGGACGGGCAAGGAAGCGTTGGTTTTGAAAGAGATCGACCGAGCAATTTTTGAGCTGCCGATTGGCGAGCTGAGCGATATTATCGAGACGCGTGACGGACTGCACATCGTCCGAGTGATCGATCGCCGAGAGGCTGGCATCAAACCGTTCACCGAGGCTCAGATCGGAATCAAAAAGCGTTTGCTCAACGAGGCTCGCAACAAGGCCTTCCAGGACCACATCGCCAAGATGCGTAAGCGAGTGCCCGTGGAGTACCACACTCCCGAGGCCCACACCGCCAGCCTAAAGTAACGGGGCAGTGGCTGCGGCGTTCCGCCGCGATCAAACTCTCCTCAAGCCCCCCGTGGCTGAACACCCTGTTGCCGAGATCGGCTCAGAACCGAGCCTGCCGTGAGTCCCCGGCGCGACGTCGCACCACAAGGGCCGCGGGGACTCCCCCAACCACCCGGTTTGCGGACCGACTCGGATCGCCGCCTGCCTCGTTTCGCAACGCCGCCAAAAGCGTTAAACTGGACCGATTGGACAGCGGTCAAAACACCCAACCGCGACAATTTCAACGCCCAGCCCAATCTATTTCTGCAGGAACGATTCACATGACGAAAGTCGTCAAGCTCACCACCGATGGCAAAGAACTTGAATTCCCGGTCATTACGGGAACCGAGAACGAAGAAGGCATCGATGTCGGAATCCTGCGAAAAGAAACCGGCATGGTCACGCTGGACGTCGGCTATGTGAACACCGGATCGACCACCAGCGAAATCACCTTCCTCAACGGCGAAGAAGGAATCCTGCGGTACCGCGGGTACCCGATTGAGGATCTCGCGAGCAAGTGTGACTTTATCGAGATCGCTTGGCTGCTGATTTACGGCGAGCTACCGACGAAGGACGAACTGGCCGAGTTCGAGGATTCAATTCGCTCGCACACGATGCTGCACGAGGACTTGAAATCGTTTTACGATGGCTTCCCGCGTGACGCACATCCGATGGCGATTTTGTCGAGCGTGGTCGGAGCCATGTCGACGTTTTATCAGGACTCGCTTGATCCCCACGATCCGCAACAAGTCAAAATTTCGATCCACCGCTTGCTGGCCAAGCTACCAACGATCGCGGCTTACGCCTACAAAAAGTCGCTGGGCCAACCCTTCGCCTACCCCGACAACGCGCGGTCGTACAGCGATAACTTCTTGAAAATGATGTTCAGCGTGCCGTGCGAAGAGTACGAATCCGATCCGGTGTTCGTCAACGCGCTCAACATGCTCCTGATCGTCCACGCCGACCACGAGCAAAACTGTAGCACCTCGACCGTTCGCATGGTCGGCTCAGCGGACGCAAACCTGTTCGCGTCAATCTCGTCCGGAATCTGCGCCCTGTGGGGTCCGCTTCACGGCGGTGCCAACGAGCAGGTCGTCCGGATGCTGAACCAAATCGCGGAGGACGGTGGCGATGTCGAGAAGTACGTCGCAATGGCCAAGGACAAGGAAAACGGGTTCCGTCTAATGGGATTCGGCCATCGCGTGTATAAGAACTTTGATCCGCGAGCCAAACTGATCAAGTCCGCTTGCGATAGTTTGCTTGAGAAACTGAACATCGACGACCCGCTGTTTGAGATCGCTCAAAAGCTAGAAAAGGTCGCGCTCGAGGACGAGTACTTTATCAAACGCAACTTGTACCCGAACGTCGATTTTTACTCAGGCGTAATCTACCGAGCGATGGGAATCCCGGTCGAAATGTTCACGGTCTTATTCGCTATCGGGCGTCTACCGGGTTGGATCGCCCACTGGAAAGAAATGCAGGACAGCCCAACGTCTCGCATCTGCCGCCCGCGTCAGATCTACACCGGTGCCACACAGCGCGATTTCGTTGACCTAGCCAGCCGCTAACCCGCCAAGCGAAGCGGTAACCAGCAACCGATTCCTGGTCTCGCCGAGGGCATAAGCCACACTCGGCTTGCCAAACCCCCGTCCCAATCGGCCCGTCCTGCGCAAAGCACTTACGACGCCCCAATCTGCGAAACGGGCAACACTCGCTTTACCCTCACCCAAATAGCTTTCATCGCCGGCTTTGAGAGCAATCGCCGATTAGTGATGGGACTAAGCGGTCGCTGCGAGCGGCGGCCAATCCTGTGTCACGCGTGGCCGCAAGCGTAAATCACCGGCGTTCACGTTGTGAAATTTCTTACCGAAAGAGCTGGAGCCTGAAGAACCTGCCAAGAATTCGTCGGTTTCCCTTTGCGACGTGCAATAGGTAGAAGGCTTGACGACATACAATCTGTGTTCGGAACAATAACGTTCCGAGCGGGCGTCACCGCGCCCCTAAACACCCACGTCTTACCCAACAAGTGAAATGATCAAACACGTTACAACCGCAGCTTTAGCCTTGGCGCTCGTGCCAGCTTCGTTCTCTCAAGCACAAATTACCGGCGACGCGACAGAAAGCATCCAAATCCGAAGCATCGACCTCGACGCTCAGGTGCTAGAGTTGCATAACTTCGGTAGCACTAGCGTCGACCTAGACGGTTGGAGATTCTGCTCGCACGACGAGACCGATGGCTTTGACTACACGGGCAGCACCGGACTGAACGGCCAGTCACTGGGCGCAGGCCAATCATTTACCTTTCACTGGCTAAACGACGCGTCTGGTTCTGGTGCCTTCGATATCTCCTCGTTGGGCGGAGCCCGGATCGACGATCTGCTGGCGAATACAGCTGGCCAGTCCATCTCCATCGGCATCTACCGCGACAGTCGCTTTGGTAGCTCGACAAGCTTGGTCGATCACATTCAGTACAGCTTCGACGGCACAGGGGGTAGCTTCAATGGCCGCCGTAGTGTTGCCGTTGGAGCAGGACTTTGGGAGGACGCAGACGACTGGATTTCCGTGGATGACGGCTCGACTCGCATCGACCTGACGGCGGGTGCCTTTCCTGGCGCTGGTGCCTCCCATAGCTCGGCCAGCTTCGCCGTTTCAGCAGTCCCCGAACCAACTTCGCTCGCGTTGCTGGCTCTTGGCACAACGGGTTTTGCCGGCATGCGCCGCCGACGTAGATAGGGTCGAAGCAGCAGATTAGGCTGCCGCAAAAACAAAGACGCACCCAATGCGAAGTCACTCCCCCGTGGCTTCGCATTTTTTTGCTCTAGGCATCAACACCTACACCCCAATCAACCTTCGACGACTTCGCCATTGTCGTCGAAGATGGCATTCTCGTGCATCCAGTATTTCAGGAGCGGAGCGAGCAGAATGCAAACGACTCCGCACCCGATTGCGGTCAAAGCAATACTTCCGAAGACTTCGCCATAAACGTTAACCGTTTAAATCGGCGCGGGCAGGTCTCCAACTCCACCATGGCTCCCAACGCTGGTGAACTGCGAAATAATCGCGGCCAAATACTGGCTGAACGCCGTTGCGAGGAACCATGCCCCCATTAAGCGGTACTCACCCCGCCAATTGTCTGTCGCTCGGCCGGTTGTTGGTCGAAGCAACGATTGCTCGTCTTGACCGCCAGTCGCGGGCTTGCCACCTTGGCGACGGGGATTTCGTTCTTTGCCGCCGCGAGCACGCGCTTCATCTGGTGCGATGGTTGGTTCTTGAGGGGAAACTGATGCGACTAGCATGAACTCGGGTTTGGCGGATTTGTGCTTCTCCGTAGAATGCCGCCAGTTGAATCCACCAACATTGAACCTCCCCAAGCCCAACGCCAACCATGGAAACGCCCGCGCTGAGTTATCCTGCCGAAGACCGCGTCTTCGGTCACAAACCCGGCTTGTTCTTGTTGTTCTTCACCGAGATGTGGGAACGATTTAGCTACTACGGCATGCGCGCCTTGCTGACGATTTTTTTGATCAGTGAAATCGCGGGCGGCGGCTGGGGCTGGAGTCGCGAAAGTGCGTTACAACTATACGGCTGGTACACGGGTCTCGTTTACCTGACGCCGATTCTGGGTGGTTTCTTGGCAGACCAACTGCTGGGTTATCGAAAGGCAGTGCTACTCGGCGCGTTGCTGATGACGCTCGGTCATGGAGCGATGGCGTTAGAGACGACGAACGCGTTTTATGCCGGGCTGGGACTGTTGATCCTAGGCAACGGTTTCTTCAAACCGAATATTTCTACGATGGTCGGCCAGTTGTACTCCGACGACACCAAGCGAAAGGACGGCGCGTACACGATATTTTACATGGGTATTAACGCGGGGGCATTCTTGGGCATCCTGCTATGTGGCTTCATCGGCGAGCAAGTCAGTTGGAGCTACGGTTTCGGTCTCGCAGGCGTGTTCATGGCGCTCGGCATGATTATGTTCCTGCTCGGTCAATCGATCTTCGGCGACGTCGGGACGCGAGGTTTCATTGCTGCCGATCCGACGCAAACTCAAGAAGCAGACAAATCTGACGAAAACGAAAACGTGGTGCGCGATCGCTTGACTGTTGTCGGCGTGCTCTCGTTTGTCACGATCTTCTTCTGGATGGCGTTTGAGCAGGCCGGTGGCTCGATGAGCATTTTTGCTAAGGACTACACTTCGCGTGTGCTGACGGGTGATTACGCTCGACTCTTTTTTGCTGCCAACACTTTGTTGACGATCGCTCCTTTGGCAATCGTAACGTACGTGCTGTACCGGCTGTTCGGCAAAACCTTTTCGCGTATTCCCGCCAGCAATTTGGCGATCGGACTAAGTTTCGTTTTGGTTTGGGCGATCGCCATTTGGATGCTGTCGAAACAATTCAACACGCGAGCGTACGAGATTTCCTTCCAGTCGCCAAACGATCCGGCGGTCGCAATGCAAGCGACGATTCGCTCCGACCGTCCGTTAGCTGTCGGTGACAACTTGACGGTGGTCGACATCGATCAAAGCGGCGGTGCAGGGCGGATTAAAATCCTGAACGAGGAACAAGCCGCCCAGTACCAAACAGATTTCACGGCAGCGGTCGTGGGAATTAAAGACAACGAGACCGAGATCCCCGCCTCATGGTTTGGCATCCTCAACTCGTTTTTTATCATCGCCTTCGCACCGCTGTTCAGTAAAGCGTGGGCCAGCCGCTTCAACCCATCAGCTCCGGTCAAGTTTGCGATCGGACTGATTTTATTGGGGCTGGGCTTTTGCGTGTTGGCGGTCGGCAGCTCAGGAATCGAAAAAGGCGCGGCGACGGCGGCGGTGAGTATCTGGTGGCTGATCGCGGCTTACTTGCTGCACACGCTGGGCGAATTGTGCGTGTCGCCGGTCGGCCTGTCGTACGTCAGCAAACTGACACCAACGCGATTGGTCGGGCTGATGTTTGGAATCTGGTTCGGCGCGTCCTTTGTTGCGAACCTGTTGGCCGGCTACAGCGGCAGCTACATCGATAAGATTTCAGAGAACTATGGCCTGTCCACATTCTTCATGATCTTCACAGCGATTCCGATCATCGCTGGTATCATCATGCTGGTGTTGAACGGATGGCTGAAACGCAAGATGCATGGGATCACCTAGGCATGACGCTTGCCGCCATGCAATGCAACCAAACTACTTGAGCAGTACCGATCCGAGTCGCACGATCGTGGCGCCTTCCTCGATGGCCCATTCGAAATCAGCGCTCATGCCCATGGAGAGCTCTGTTAGGTTCACGTTGGCGGGTGCGGAGCCCGTATGACGATCGCGCAGGTCGCGTAAGGCTGCGAATTGGCTGCGGGTGGCTGACTCGTCCAAGCCCAAACCTGCCATGCACATGAGGCCTTGGACCCGCACGTTTTTTAACAACGCGACATAGTCCAACGCATCTTGCAACTGGGTCGGATCGTAGCCGTGCTTGGCTTCGTCCCCAGAGACATTCACTTCCAGTAACACGCTGACGAGTCGATCCTCGTCCGCACCGGCCGCGTTGATGGCGTTCAACAGTCGGTTACTGTCCACCGAGTGAATCAGGGACACGAAGGGGACGGTTTTTTTGA
This sequence comes from uncultured Pirellulaceae bacterium, assembly GCA_964558755.1. Taxonomy (GTDB): domain Bacteria; phylum Planctomycetota; class Planctomycetia; order Pirellulales; family Pirellulaceae; genus Mariniblastus. The sequence goes on along the minus strand of CAZLFF010000069.1, from coordinate 3,063 downwards.
CTTTGTTGCGTTGCAAGTGACCGATCATGTGCCAGCTCAGATCGGGTTGCTCGATCACGGCGGCTTTATCCCACAGCACCTGCGGACGGTTTTCCCCGAGAACTCGGCAACCGGCATCGACGACTTCTTGCGTCTGAACGGCATCTAAGTACTTGGTCACGGCAACCAGAGTAATGTCGTCTCCCGAGCGACCGCTTCGTTTCGCCGCGGCGTCGATCCGCTCGCGAACGGAGAGCAAATTGGATCTGAGCTTTTCAATCATTCGATGTGCAGAAGCGGAGTGACTTCGCCGTCTTGGTCAAACTTACCCAAAAATAGTTCGCCCGCGAAATTCTCTCCCATGAAGGTTCGATTTCCGTTGGCCGCCAGTGAACGATACAAAATCCACTGCTGGCGATTTAACTGGATTCGAAACGCAACCGCAACTTCCGGTGGCACGATTTTCAAACCCTCGGCCACCGTCAGCTGCCGCCACGTGCGACGCCGGCGACTACGTTTAGGGTTAAGGTCAAAAAACAGTGGGGCATACATCGTCGTACCAACGCGCGATTGCGTCAGGGTCAGGGATTGTTCGTCAAATCGCAGCTTATCGTCAGAGCGACCGACCTTCCATTCGGGCAATGCCAGTGGCAAAACCAGCGACTGAATTTTACCGCTGGCCGTCAAGTAAATCTCACGGGTTTCGGTTTCGTTCATGCCGGCGACTCCAGCGGCAAGCGGCCACTGAGTTTGATAATCGATGTGCGCAGCACGATCGCAAACGATCACGTCCGCCAACAGCAAAAACTCTTCCTCCCGCGACAGCGCGATCTGACGTTGTAGCCGAACGCCGTCATCGAACTCCATTTGCAGCTCGACGAAGTCCAATGATTCGCTTTGTTCTTCGCAGACGACTTCGAATTCCCCCGTGGGCTTGAGCGTTTGGCCGTCTCGTACGATGGTCGGCATCGCGGCCCCCGCGATCAGCGGCATGTTGCGAGCGATTTCCAACTGGAACGACTCGCTGGAGAAATCGAACGCGACCTTGGGGGTTTTACGATGCCACTGGCCTTGGA
>CAZLFF010000069.1:0-1998 GCA_964558755.1 uncultured Pirellulaceae bacterium | reverse complement strand
CCTTGGAACACGCCTGAAGACGCCCACTCAGAAAGGGAACCTTCTTCCATCGCAGCGGATTGAATGTCCTCTAGGGTCGGCTTGCCTTGGCGGCAGATTTTGGCGTAGCGAAGATCCTTCTTCCGCCCAATGTGCAGTTTTAACAGCTGACGCGTGATGGCTTTCTCATCAAACACATCGTCCTGCCCGCCCAGCATCAGCGTGCCGTCCTTTCGCATCAGCCGAAAAACTTGCGGGATCAGCCACTGGACTTGCTGCGCGACGGCCGGGTCGACGGGCAGTTTCAACTTGCGGACGATTCGCAAGCAGCGAACCCAACTGGCGACCAGCGAACCAAAGATCGGCAGATACTCCGCCGCTGGCCAGCCGTCGAAGTCCAGCATCGCGCCGAGCGAATCGACCAGTCGACCATTGGCCTCATGGGCTAGTTGATCGATCGCTTCAACGTCACGCAGTAGAAAGGCAAGGGTCAGAGGCAGCTCGATGGCCACCAATTGGTAACCCCACGGCATCAGCCCCCAGTTCGCTCGCGAGGAAGCCGAGAGACCAATCAAGTGGTCGACCGTCTGATTCCATTCGGCCTCGTCGCAGTAACGCGCGATCGGGCCGAGGGCAGTGGCTGCGGCAACGGCCAGCAGTGCGGTCTCGATATCGCTGCGCAGCTGCTGCGAGCCACCGACGCGTAAGGTTTTGACGGTTGTCAAAATATCGCGCGAAACGGATTCGATTTTTTTACCCGACACGACCGCGCGGTGCCAACGCTGGATCGTCGGCATCGTGTCGGCGTTCAAGACGGCTTGCGTGACGGCCCAACCGAGTGGGCTGCGTTTTAGCTGGCCGTCTCGGTCACCCAGCAGGCGCAGGTAGCGACGAAAATTTTCGGGTCTCGATATCTTTTTGGACAGCTTTGTCCATGACGTCATCTTTTTCAGCACGCGGGTTCCTGCGACAATGAGTCAATATTCTGATGTGGCAAATGCATAGTTGGCCCTCCAGTTTAGCACGGGCAAAACTGGCCGAAAGCGGCCCCCACCAAACGGCAGGACGGAAGGCAATGACTCAGAATCAAATCGACGGTAGAACGGCAGAATTCGGCTCGGCCGAAACTCCCTCGGCCTCCCTATCGTGGTGGGTCGTGGCGTTGACAGTGGGCATGGGGTTCGGCTGGTTTTTGGCTGCCAGCCAATGCTCGGCACAACAAACGACCGACCCATCTCCTGACGACGCCGTCGCAGAATCGGTCGAGTCAATCGAATCGCAACCCGACGAACCGGCCGAGGAAGTCCATACGATTAAGATCCCAAAGCACTGGAAGCGTTTGGGAGCCAGTGAATTGTGGTTGGATTTGGAAACGAAATCTGTGATCGTCGGTGGGACGATCTGCTTGCGACGCGGTGGGCTGGAGATGCTCGTCTGCCCATGGGGAACGAAGGATCACGAATCGATCGTCAGCGTCAACGCGGCAGCGTCCGAGGTCCACGCCGCCCTGCTGGCCGTCGGCGCGAAACCGGGCAAACCGGTGCAGTGGGAGCCCGAGTACCAGCCGGTTTCCGGTTCTGTCATCAACATTCAAGTTACCTGGCGCGAACCAAGTTCGAAACAACTGGTCACTCGCTGGGCGAAGGAACTGGTCCGATCGTATCGAACAGGTCGAGCCCTTGGTCAAGACTGGGTGTTTGGCGGAAGCGTAATGGAAAAGGACCCGGAAACGGGAGAAACGTTTTACTGGGGTGACGGCGGGGAACTGGTTTGCCTATCAAATTTCAGCTCTGCCACAATCGACCTGAACATCCCCAGCACCAGCAGTAACGAGGGGCTCATGTACGAAGCGTTCACCGAGAACCTTCCGCGTCGGGGAACCAAGGCGTACGTGAAGCTAACCCCCGGCAAATTTTTCGGGAAAGAGTAGACGAAGGGGGAAGGGTACAGGTTTCAGGTTTCAGGGTTCAGGGTTCAGGGTTCAGGTACTGAGTACTGAGTACTGAGTACTAGACTGAG
>CAZLFF010000068.1:0-18280 GCA_964558755.1 uncultured Pirellulaceae bacterium | reverse complement strand
GCACGATCTTGGCTCGATTGCTCGCGTTACAGACCAGCATCACGAACTCACCGCCGGTTGCGTCGGGCAGCCGATAGATCAGCACGTCGTCCAGCACGCCGCCGTCGTCGTTGGTGAGCAAGGAGTAACGAATCTGACCGACCGACATCGTATCGACCCGGCGTGTGGACAGCCTCTCCAGCGCGGCCAAAGAACCCGCCGCATCATCAAACACCAGCCGGCCCATGTGCGAAACGTCGAACAGGCCAACAGACTGCCGAGTAAACTCATGTTCCTGAATGATGCTGCCGTATTGGACGGGCATCGACCAGCCGGCAAAATCCACCATGCGTCCGCCATTGTTGACGTGCCAATCATGCAGAGCGGTTTTGTGGAGTGTTTCAGAAATCAACGCGAACTCGATCGCCACGCGCAGCGACTAAAGCAAGTGGCAGAATAAACCTACCGCGATGCGGTCGGAAACGTTTAAGTTTCCGGCACTTGGGCGGGCGAGTTCAGACTTGCCTTTTGCCTCATGCAGACGCGCGGCTTGCCGACGGTGGAAATGTAAAAGAGCAGCCCGTATTCTAACCGAGCAAATCGCAGTGACCAGTGGCAGTTAAAGATGGCCGAACCTACTCAATCCGAATCGAGCGTCAAATCGTCTCAACCGGACGCCACCGAGCGGCCATTAGCGGGCTCTACTGGGGAACTGCCCCGCGGCCCGGCGAAACTGCACCCGATCGAGGCCTCGGCCATCCACGCGCGTCGCGAGCGTGTGTTCTTGCTGCTAGCCGGTTTGTTTCTGGGCTCGATGACAATGCTCAATATTTTGGGCATCAGTCGTTTCATCAAACTACACCAGCTTGATTGGCAGCTCGCGTCGGGGGAGGTTTGGCCAATCACGTTCGCGGTCGCGATTGGCGTCCTCCCTTATCCGCTAACATTCATTTGCACCGATTTTATCAGTGAGTTCTACGGACGTCGACGAGCCAACTGGCTGGTGACCGTGGGTTTGATTTTGAACGTGTGGGTGGTGTTTATTTTGTGGCTGGGCGGAATTCTGCCTGGCGCGTTCGAGGGACCGACAATCGAGGGCGTACCGCACGATGCGAACGGATCACCAACGGCCTTCTTCCAAATTCGACATCTCGCCTTCGGAGCCGTCGCGGCGTCGATGCTGGCTTACGTCGCGGCCCAGTTCTGCGACGTGTATCTATTTCACTTTTGGAAACGAGTGACCGGCGGCCGCCACCTGTGGCTGCGCAACAACGGGTCGACACTAATTTCACAGTTGGTTGATTCCGTCGCGGTCATTTTGATCACGCACTTCTTCGCGACCTCGCTCACCAGCCAAGCCAACGTGCCCGACTGGGTCGAGCTGGGCGTTTTGGTACTAACCAGCTACGCCTTCAAAATGATTGTCGCGCTGCTGGACACGATCCCGTTTTACTTCGGCGTCGCTTGGCTAAAACAGTACTTACAGTTTGATCCGATTGCGGAATCAGACGGCCTGCGATAACTCAATCGCGGGCCCTTTGCACGCGGAAGGGCACCCAAAGTTGCCAAGGCATTCCGTGACTCGGCACCTTGCACTTTGTGAGCAACGCAAACTCGCGATCTACGAACTCGCTTCCTACGAACAAGCCGCTTGCCGCCACATGAACGTAGTCGCCTGCGACAGAGTCACCGTCACTGGCCCACGATGGACGCAACACGGTCACCTGGTTACTTACAGCAAATCCGAGACATCGTCACGTTCTTGTTTCAGTTCGGCCAATGTGGCGTCCATTTTTTCGCGGCTGAAATCGTCAGTTTCCAGGCCTTGCACGATCGAGTACTCGCCACCGCTACAAGTTACCGGGAAGCTATAAATCAATCCCTCGTCGATGCCGTAGCTACCGTCGCTGGGAATGGCCATGCTGACCCAGTCGCCATCGGCCGTGCCGCTAACCCATGTCCGAATATGATCGATCGCGGCACTTGCAGCGGACGCCGCACTCGACGCGCCACGGGCCTCGATGATTGCCGCGCCGCGTTTCTGCACGACAGGGATGAATGTGTCGCGGTACCAAGATTGATCGACTTGCTCAGTCGCTGGCTTACCGTCGACCAAGCAGTTACTAATGTCCGGGTACTGCGTGGCCGAATGGTTGCCCCAAATCGTCATTTTCGAAATTTTCGTCGAATGCGAGCCGGTCTTGCCAGCCAACTGACTCAACGCTCGATTGTGATCCAGCCGCGTCATGGCCGTGATGTTACCGGCCTTGATGTTCGGGGCGTTGGCCATGGTGATCAGCGCGTTGGTGTTCGCCGGGTTGCCGACAACCAGCACCTTGATGTCCGGCTTGGCGTTTTCGTTGATGGCTTTGCCTTGAGCGGAAAAGATCTTGCTGTTGGCTTGCAGCAGATCCTTTCGCTCCATGCCCTTACCTCGCGGCATCGCGCCGACCAGGAGAGCGTAGTCGGCGTCTTTGAAGCCAGCGGCGGCATCATCCGTGGCAACGGTGCCCGCCAGCAGCGGAAACGCGCAGTCTTCCAGTTCCATCACAACGCCCTTCAGACGCTCCATCGACGGAGTGATCTCGAGCATTTGCAAGATGACCGGCTGGTCGGGGCCCAGCATGTCGCCGGCAGCGATCCGAAAGAGCAAGCTGTAGCTAATCTGGCCTGCGGCCCCGGTCACGGTGACTCGTACCGGCTGTTTCATCTGGATGTTCCTTGAGTGGAGTGGGCAAGCGGCGTTACGCTGCGGATATGTCGTGTCGAAAGACGAAGAATATCCCGCAGTCGGAACGTGCGTTCAAGTAGCCGTTTGAGAATTGGGCATGAAGACACAACATGCTGAGAGCATCCGCCGCTTGGATGACGCTGCCAGCGTCCTCAACCACCCCGTCTTCATCGATCAACGTCGTTACTGACACCGTCACCCGCTCGCCAATCTTCGGGCAGCATGTCGGGCAGCGCATCGGAAGAACGACCCGCAAGCGATTGCCGCCGCCCGTACCACCAACCGAGTCCCAGCAAACCGACGACCACGCACACCGCCGCACCCGCGATCCAGTCGCTGGGGTTTGAATTCGGTAGCAGCACAGTACGAATCGAGCCCGCCAACACTAACGGTCCGATTTGTCCGTCGATTCGGTTAGCCGCCGCGAACGCAGAGTCGTAACGCCAGAAACGATAGTGCAACCCATCGACTCGAACTTGCTGGCCTGCCATCTGATGCAGCGCCGTGCCGAGCGGCAACCGTGGCGTTCGCACGGTGACCGCAAATCGCGGGTAAGTCACTCGCTTTCCATCGGCACCCTTGACCACAATCGACTGACCGAGATTCGGGAACACGGTCAGCTGGTAGCCAGTGGCCTCGCCCGCACCTTCCATTAACGGCACGCACTGTCGCACGCGACCGTTGAACTGAACACGCCGCCCTACACTGCCCTGCGTGTCGGACAACAGATTTAATAACCGATTGGCAGGAACCGCAGCCAAGTCCAGTTGATCCCAGCGATCGACCACCGCCAACATTTGTCGCATTGGCACCGAGTCGGCCGCAGTGAGCGGTCGACTGTTGCGAGCCCTCATCCCCTCCAGCTGATTCAGATCGAAACCGGCGTCGGCCAACAGTTTTCGCTCAGCGGCCAGCATCGGCTCGGGAGACTCCGCGACATCAACCTCGGCCGAAACTGAACTGGCCAGAGCCCACACAAACACCACGATCCAACTAACGCTAGCCGCGCGCGGCCCAACCGATCGAGTGCGTGATCGAACGGGGCTACTCATTCGTCTGCTCCGAATCCAGTGACGGATTCAACTGTTGCTCCAGCTCGCGCACTCGCTGGCGCTCGGTCATCACCACCGGATCGGTGCGCAATCGGTCGAGCGACCCATCGATCGCGCGTTGGGATTCGACTCCGGGTTGATACCGGGGCGTCAGGGCATTCCACCGCGCCCACCATGCGATTCCGGCGGCCATTAGCGCTAGCGCCAGCGCGATGCGGATCGCTTGAGGCAAACTGGGCATCCACGCGGGCGAGTCGTCGGCGCTGCTGGCCGCGGCCAGTAATTGAAATGAGTTCGCCAACAGCAGCGGGCACGCGGTCGCCTCTCCATCGGCTGCCACATAAGTCCTTCGCTTGAAGAATACCGCCGGAACGACGACCCTGTGATTGAGTTCACGGAAATCATTGCCCACAATCGGAAAATCTTCCGGCACGTTCAACGCATAAACGCAGTACGGCCCCGCGTTCGTTTCTTGGGGACGAATCCAAAGCTCGTAGTAACCCTGTCGCTCGTCCTGCCCCACCAGGTCGCTCGCCTGACCTTCTTCGCCTGTCGCAATCTTTAGCGGCCGCGGCACGAACCGCGCGGAGCGAATCCAGCCGGCAAGCGTCACCCACCGGCCTCGGTAGGCTGCCGGTTGAGACATCAACTGCACACGTTTGACCGCAATCGCTTGGCCGCCATCTGGGCTCTGCGCCGCGCGTTCGAGCACTTGCTGCCATGCAACTGGCCACGCGGACGCGTCACCCACGTGTCCGACGGGCGTGTCATCGACCACGGAATCCCAAAACGCGGGCCGCGGCTGCGGTTCCAGATCACCCAAAACGTCGTCGCCAGCGGGATCGGTGTTTGCCACGGGTAACTCGTTCGCGCCGGGAACTTGATCAAATCCCATCCAAGCCCAGCGCTCTGGCTTGCCCGCCTCTTGCATCAGCACAACGACTAATACTAACGCGGCAAAGAGGCTCATCAGCCGCAAACGAAACGCCCGCGACGTAAAGTCTCGCGGTGGACCGACCGAGCGACGAGGAATGGCGCGATCGTGCTCGTCGTCAAGTTTTAAGTTAAAGTTCATCGCCACCCAACATTCGGCATTTGAAATTCGGATCGCAGCAGCCAAACCGGACTGCGATTGGCCGCCGCGTGGTGTTTGCCTGATTGGGCAACAACTATAAACTATGGGCGACGCATCTTTGGGGCAAGCTTCGACGCGTACTGACTATGGTAAACGAATCAACGAACCGAGTTGAACGATGCGCACCGCGCTGTCTTGGGCAGCCTGAAAGTTCGACGACGGTTCGCCGCCGTGTCGATTGGGCAACGGCGACCAGGGGCGTGTTCCTCTTTCCCGCCACGATCCTACTGTTAAGCCTACTTGCGCCGCTGGCCGTCGAGATCCGTGCCGACGAGCCGATGAGGGATTTCGTCAGAGCGTTGAGCGATCAAGACGAGTTTGAACTGGCGATCGAGTATTTGGATTCGCTCGCCGAGCAGTCAACGCTTTCGGCCGCCAACCGCCAGCAGCTGCCGCTCGAAAAAGCTCAGACGCTTTCTAGCTTCGCCGCTCGCTCGACCGATCTCCGCAAGGCCAACGCGTTGCTTCAACGGGCACAACAGGCCATCGAAGCGTTCCGGCCATCGGACGACTCGCCCAATGCACTATCTGAGCTGACTCAATTTCGGGGCAATTTATTGTTTAACCAGGCTCGGGTGGCGACCGTTCAGGCACAGAACACCCGTATCAGCACGGCCGAGCGCCAACAGCTGAACCAACGGACTCGGACCTTGCTCGAATCCTCGAGCGAACAATACCGTGCCGCCGCCGGACATTTGCGGCAGGCCTTGAAGACGACTCGAGTCGACCCAGAGGATGATTCGACCATCTTGCAAGTCAAACGTCTGCGGAACCGTTTTACGTTTCTCAAAACGCGCGGACCGACGGTCAGCGAACTGATCGCGGACACCTACCCCGAGGGTTCGTCGGAAAGAACCGAGCGATTGGAGAAAGCCGCGATCGAAGCCGCCGAGGTTTGGCAAAAGTACTTTAAGTACGGTCCGGCGGCAGCCGCTTGCCTGACCGCCGCCCGCTGCCGGCAGAAACTGGGCCAACACGAATCCTGCCTGGTGTTAGTCAACGAACTATTGTCCGTTCTCACGGGGCCGTCGGTAACACCCACCAAGCGTGAAGCGATGTCCATCGCCAGCCGCAGCTGGGAACAAGAAAAGCCGTTCCCATGGGAAAAAGTTATCGACAAGACCCAGCGGTTGGTCCAGTCGCTATCGCCCGCAGCAACCAATCATCCTCAATGGCAACCAGTCAAACTGACCCTCGCGCGAGCACTTCGCATCAACGCGGAAGAAGTCGGAAAACAAAAAGGCGGCGCGGCGAAGCGGAGAGCGGCCGAGCTGTCCGAATCTGCGATCGCAATGGCAACCGAGGTCGCGAACATCACGAGCGACAGCCAGCGGTCGGCCAACGAACTTTTGCAGTCGTGGAACGTGAACGCTCCACAAGCCGCCGCTTCGGCAGACTCGGCAACGCCGCGAGACTTCGACAGTGCCGCCGCCCGAGTTGATTCCTTGGTCGCCGAAGTTCAAAATTTGTATCGCAACGCAGTTGCCAGCAAAGACCCCAGCACTCAGCGGCGTCTCGCTGATCGAGCCACCGCAACACTGAATGCAATCGATCAAGCGATTGAACTGAGCCGAAAAACTACCGACGCAGATCCCGAATCATCCAGCTCCAGCCGCCGCGACTCGGTCATTCGCATGCGTTACCTGCAATGCTTCTGCCACTTGGCGCTGGATCAACACTGGGAAGCCGCCGTGATCGGTGAATTTTTGCTCGACAAATACCCGAACGTCGAGGGCTCTCGTCAGGCCGCCGCAATTGCGCTGCGCAGCTACGACCAGCTTGAAGCCCAGCCGTCCAACGCCGCACTGGCTGGACCTCGCCTAATTCGCACAAGCGAATTGTTACTAAATCGCTTCCCAGGCACCACCGAGGCCGCCAGCGCCGCTGCGAAACTAGCAACGCGTGCGATGAAGGAACAAGACTGGGACGCAGCCAAGTCCTACCAGCAGATAATTCCCGAGGGCAGCCCGGCGCGAAGATCCGTCGCAGTTAGCTTAGGTCGGCAAGCGTGGTCCAACTGGCTGCAGAACGCGGAAACGCGCGACCCTCGGCAGTTAGTGAACGCGCAAGGGTACTTCCGTGAGGCCGTCGACAACGCGAGCGAGGATAAAATCACTTACGCGATGGCTGACGCCGCGCTCTTGTTGGCCGACGTTCATCTCGCCAGCGGAGATCTCTCAGCCGCCGTCGACCGACTCGAATCAGCGAGTGTCGCTCCGCTGAGATTGATCACAGAGCCACACCGAGCGATCGTTAATAGCAACCGCTTGGCAAGCTACCAGCAACGCGTGGCGATGACGGCCGTAAAGATCTACATGACCGCGCTGCAGCAGTCGCCCGATGACCCACAGTGGATCAACAAAACTCACGACATCATCACCGACCTGCAAGCTAGCGCAAAACAGAATGGGGCCGGGACTGATGCGGCTCAGAAGCGATTGACGGGAGTCTACCGAGCGATCAGTCAACGACTGCTCAATCAGTTTCAAAACCTACCGGCAGGCGAGCCTCGCATTGAGTTCGGGGTTACGTTGTCGCAGCTATTAAGTTCGCTGGAACAAGACGCAACCGATTCCCCGACCGTGGTCTGGGCCGGTGCGACCCTGCTGTCGGTCGCCAACACGCTCAAAGAATCCGGTGCCGCCGAACAGGCCAAGCCCGTGTTCGACCAAGCGGTCAAAGCGCTTGACCGAGCCGAATCGCTGGGACTTGGGTCGGGCGAACAAGGCTCCTCGCTCACCCGGGAACTCAACCGCCAGCGCGCGTTGGCGCAGCTTGGGGGCGGGAACTTCGACGCCGCGATCGAACAGTTCGCGACATTGCTGGCAGAACAGCCGAGCAATTTGGCGATGCAAATGGACGCCGCGTTCGCGTTGCAGTTGAAGGGGCGCAGTACGAACCAGCCAGCTGATTTTGCTGCGGCCATCACGGGCACCTCGCCTGTCGTTGACCCCAAAACAAAGCGCCGTCGTAACGCGATCTGGGGCTGGCGAAAGCTGGTCAAAGCAACGCGAGGCAACAAGAAACTGGCTAACGCATTTTACGAGTGCCTGTATCGCATGATCGAATGTCGCTACGAACTGGCGGTGGCCGACAACTCGACCGACGGCGTGCAAACCGCGCTGGCGGAGCTTAACAACTGGCAAAAGCGAATACCCAACCTCGGTGGCACGGCGTGGAAACCCAAGTTCGACGATTTGAAGAAACGGATCGAAACTCGATGAACAATCGAAACCGACAAAGCTACCGCGAAACACGACTGCGCAGTGCTGCCATGCACTTTCTAATCATTGCGACCGTGTTGCTAACGGCAACCGCACCTGCGATTTCGGCCGACGCCGTCTACCGCGCGCGCGAGGGGCGACCGCCGCGTCGAATCACGGGCACGATCGAAAGGATCACGCCCACCGAAGTGCAGATCAAATCCAGCCGCAACGATCAACCTCAAACCGTGCCCGCGTGGGAGATCGTGCGAATCGCGGAGGACGGCCAGCCATCTGAGTTAGTACGTGCCCGTGAAGCGTACACCGAACGACGGTTCGAGGATTGCCTAGACGAACTGCAAAAGGTCGACTCAGCGGGCGACGGCACAAAATGGAAGCAAGAGTTCGACTTCCTGCAAGCTGCCGCCAGCGCCGAATTGGCTCTTTCCAGCGGCACGGTGACGGCGCAAGAGGCCGGCCAAGCGGTGAACCGGTTCCTGAAAACTCACCCTGAGAGCCACCTAAAATTCCCTGCAATGAAGTTGTTCGGCCGCCTGCTGTTTGCGTTCGGGAAATTGGATGCGGCGGCGAACGCGTACGAGGAACTGGTTTCCTCAGGCTGGCCGATCTACCAAGTCACTGGAAATTACATGCGAGGCCAGGTTCAGCTGGCGCAGGACGACGTTGGTGCAGCGGCCAGCAGCTTCGACCAAGCCATTAGAAACTCGGGCGCTGCCCCAGACGGCAAACAATGGGCGCTGCTGGCTCGCTGCCAACAGGCTCGCTGCCAAGGCGTCGGTGGCGCGGCCGAAAGAGCGATTGCCCAGTTGCGCGAAATAGTCCGCCAAGAGAGCTCGGACAACGCTGAACTGTTTGCGACCGCATTCAATGCTCTAGGGGCCATCTATCAATCTCAGGGAAAGTTACCCGAGGCCCGGATCGAATACCTGAAAACGCAGTTGCTGTACGCAAACGCCGCCGATGCTCATGCCGAGGCACTGTACTGGCTGACCGAAGTGTGTGGGCAACTAAACGAACCTGAACGAGCCGCGCGTGCACGTGAGGCGCTCAAGTCTCGCTATCCAAATTCTTGGTGGGCATCGAGGCTGTAGATCCGATACCAAGTTGAGCGGCACAGACCGGTCGGCTTCCCGTTCAAACTCGCGGGGATACAATCGATGACGCCTCCAGAGCACTCAGTACTGCTACACTCAAGAGAACCCGACGATTCCCAATCCACTTGCTGGAACCTGCTGATGATTAGAAAAATTGCTGGACGTCTACGCTCTGCTGTGCCCTTGCTACCCGCGTTGGTGGTCGCCGCGGTAACATTGAGCATCCCCACCAGCGCCATGGCCCAAGACGCGCCGCCGACTGAACAATCGGTGCTCGGCTGGCTGGTCGGGGCGCTTGGCGTTGGCTACATCGTGGTGTTCGTGGCGTTATCGTTCACGCTGGTGGCCCTCTTTATCATGAACATTTTGTCCGCTCGCCGTGGTTCAGTTTGCCCACCAGAGCTGGTCGAGGGCTTCGAGACGCATCTGGATCAAAAACAGTACCAAGAAGCCTACGAGCTATCCAAGGGCGATGAGTCGTTCCTAGGCAACGTTCTATCTAGCGGCCTAGCACGGCTATCAAGCAGCTATCAACACGCGGTCGCGGCCATGCAAGAGGTCGGCGCCGAGGAGCACATGAAACTGGAGCATCAGCTCAGTTACCTTGCGTTGATCGGCACGTTGAGCCCCATGATCGGCTTGTTCGGGACCGTTCACGGAATGATTAACTCGTTTTATACGATCGCCAACGGCGGCAGCACGCCTGACCCGAACAAACTGGCCGAAGGAATCTCGACGGCTTTGCTAACGACATTGCTGGGGCTGGCAATCGCGATCCCTGCCATCGCGGGCTACAACATCTTAAAAAACCGGGTCCAACGTTTGGTTCTGGAAGTCGGCTCGACCAGTGAAAACCTGATGGGACGATTTGAGAAAGTTGGGAAGAAGTAGGTTTCGGTTTTCGGTTTTCGGTTTTCGGTTTTCGGTTTTCGGTTTTCGGTTTTCGGTGAGTAAACTCCGGCCAGTTGATCTGGTTTCGGTTTGGTCGTTGTGTTTTTCGGTTTGTTCCTTTTGGCTCAATGCGCTTCAACAAGAAGAAAACTAGCGAGGTGCTGGAGGGCGATCTGACTCCCATGATTGACATGGTGTTTCAGCTGATCGCTTTCTTCATGTTGCTGATCAATTTTTCAGAAGTTGATCTTGCCGAAGACATGCAACTGCCCGTCAGTACGCTGGCCGTCGCCCCCGAGTCTCGGCCGGACTATCAGATCATTTTGAACCTGCGGCCTGACGGCAAGGTGACCTTTGCGGGACAGGAGATCGAAAAGATCAGCGTCATGAACGTTATTTTCGACCAAGAGATCGATTTCGCTCGGCGGGAAGGCGTGACCAATCCGGGCGACATTGCCGTCATCATTCGCTCACACCGTGACACACCGACGGGACTCGTTCAGGAACTGATCGCCAAGTGCCAAGCGTCCGAGTTGCAGAACTTCAGCCTCCGAGTGAAGGACACGCCCTGATGTTGCTGGAAACTTCTGAGCCTGAGGAGATCAAGCTGAACATGACGGCGATGATTGATATCGTCTTTCAGCTGCTGGTGTTCTTCGTGATGACGTTCAAGGTTGTCGCGATGGAGGGTGATTTTAGTATCAAGATGCCACTGGCGTCCGCCGAGGGCGAGTCGATTGACGAGATTCTACCGGACCTGATTCAAGTCACGCTCGCGGGCGACGACCAAGGCAATGTAGCCAGCGTCACCGTCGACGATGGTAGTGAAACCCAGACGCTCGACGGCCCCTTCTTCGGCACGACGGACGTTGGCGGCCAAGCTCAAGCGGTCCCGAACGACGAAGCCTTCGCAGCACTGACCAGTTACGTCGAGCGAAAACTAGCGGGTGAAGCGGACCCATCTGCACCGATCGAAACCGAAGTCGAATTCGACATCGCGTACGGCGTGAAGTACCTGTACACCGTCAAGGCGATCGAATGCGTGTCGGGCCGCAAGCAGGCAGACGGTTCGGTCAAGAAGCTGATCGAAAAGATCAAGTTCCGCGATCGCTCAGGTGGGTGACTCTGTCCGCTGCGGAATCTGCTGCTACTGGATGTAACGCACTGTCTGGCGTGCGATGAAATAGTTCATCGGTAACGTGATTAGCTTGGCGAGCACGAACGCGACAAACTGACAGACGACGAAGCCGACGATCAGCATGCCCGCCAAAGCGTAGTAAGACGATCCGCAGGCGGCGACGATGGCCAGCGGGATTGCAATCCACACCATCAGAATCAAAACCGAGCGGATCGTCCATTGGCCCGTTTGAAAACTGGACATGGAACGATCGACGTCCGGTGGCGGCGGGCTGACGTTCGGGGCCTCAATCGCGGCAGGTACCCTTTCCTGATCGGTCACCTGCTGGTCACGTTGCTGCGTTGACGCCCGAGCCGAAACTGCGGTCGCGTCGCCTTCGTCGTCGCTGCAGTCCAGAGGATGGACGTCACTCAAATTTGGCATCCGCAGTGTCGATGGCCGTGCGGGTTTTAAACGAAAGCCCGTCTTTTTGGTGACTGCGGTAGTAAGCGTCTTTCGATCGATCGGCTGCCCCAACAAACGATCGGCCGCCGCTAGAAAATCAGCTCGACGGAAGCTCCATGCGATCGCGACATGGATCAACACCATCATGGCGGCCGGACCGATCAGGAAAGCAAGCATTGCTTGGTCCAAACCGGATTCGGCAACGCTGAGCAAAACCGGCAAGGTCAGCAAATACGCGGCCAAGCCACCACTGAGAAACGCGGCGGTTCTAGGTCGAATCACGTTCCGCAGAGACTTATTGATCGACGTTACCACAGCCAACGAGAGAGCGCTGGCGACCGAAGCCAGCACGTATCCGATCACAGCGGCTAAAGCCAACCCGATCAATCCCGAGGCGACCGAAACCGCTGGAATACCTTGCCGCCAAATTTCGTCGATGATCGCCATCATCCAAGTGAATAGGCAGCCGCCGATGAAGTAAACGTTCGCGCCGATGATGATAGGAGTGAACGCCAGCCAGGTATGCTGGCTGATGTCGGCGTCCGCCTCCTCGATATCCGCTTCACTGCAATCCACTAGGTACGCCACGTCGTTACACGGGCTCGTCTGGGGTTTTTCGAACTAGGCCAAGGTCTTTCGTGTTCCGCTCAATGGCCAGCACCGTCGTTCGCTGCTGACTACCGTCGCGGGTGGACGCCACCACAGGCAGAACCTGGCGACGTTCTGGCAAATTAACACGCTGAGCGAACGAGCCGTCGGCTTGGACTCGCACCGGCTGACCACCGATGGTGACAATTGCCATCGGCGCAGTCGAGCCGTGCACGACCATGTGAGCATCCACGTTGAAGTTCAACGGTTGCTGCAACAAGTCGGCCGTGTAGGTCGATCCAGCACCGGCAGCATTGTAACCAACGGACTGTCCGGTCTGATCAGCGAACACCGCCTGCAGTTCACTCGATTGCAGAGCCGTATCGCGGCCCCCGCTGAGGGCGAAGAAATGCTTGGCGTCGTCGGCGATGTCGGCCCAATTATCGTCGACGCTGCCAACGGTCGGAGCCGGCGGTTTGACTTCGTTACTGCGTGCGATCTGGTGAAACTGACCTGCGATAGTCAGGTAGCCGAGCGCGACACGGTACTTTCTGTCGGGCGTCGCGACGTTAACGAACCAATTCCGTGCGTCACCGCTGACTGGAATGTCCTGAACGACCTGCTCGACCGCGTTCGTGTTACCTTCGCTGTTAACCTCGAACAAACGCAGGGTCGGCTGAGCGGTGTGCCAGTGCTGAGCCAATGCGACCCGAGCCCGCTGGACGGACTGGCGCGTGACCTCCCAGTACGCTTGCATCCACCAAGCGTCACGGACGATCAGAACGACGCGGTTGCGTTCGATCTCAGGCACTGCCGCGCCGCCGGCGGCGACCGACAAATCCTTGCGGTTTTCCTGACGCTGGCGCTCGGCCCGGATCAGCTTGGCGACCTTGGACTCAGACGAGCGACGATTGGGCGACACCTTTTTGGTGGCTCGCCTAATCGATGAGGCTGCGCGAGCTGTTGTTTTTGGGGTCGATGCACTATGGGATTGCGTAGATGAAGCGGTCGCGATGGAGCTGGGATTGCTCTCGCCTGCGCGCCGCTCCAGTAGTGCTTGAACCAGCTCGGCCTTTCGCATCGCGTGCCAGCCTCGGACGCCTTCGGATTTTGCCAGTTGGGCCAGTTCGCGTGAGGTTTGAGCCTCTAACTTTGCTGCGGTAACCATTGGGGAGTTCTCCGGCCGCTCGGCAACGCATCTGCTCGGATTTCAGTGCTTCAATGCCTGAGGTTCGAACAAGCCCTGCCGGGCGGATTCGCTGAGGCAGTACGATTGTGACTGTCGCACAACCGCGTGCCGGTCGAGCCTGTCTGAATCTCCGTCCGACATGGCTCGCATTATTTTCAATGCCGAGACTCTTCCTCGGCGGACGGGTAATCATGGGCCAGAACGCTGGCGGCTCTCGCTTGTTCGAGACCCCGACTGAAGTCTTGGCAGGCTTTGCCAATGTTGCTGGGAGTCACTCCAACGCTGGTTGGTCGGGAGTTCCGCGTTTGATCCGGTTGATTGATGGGAAAGAAGCCTGAGCCCAGCGACGCGGTTTGAAACACCTGCTCTACCGTCCTGAACCACGCAGAAAGACAGCCCGCCACTGGCCACCCAAGATTCGTCCGCTCGCCGTCACGCCCTCTTCGCCCAACCGTAAGTCTAACCAAGAGTTTGATTTAACGCAAATTAAGGTCGCGTTAACAATCGGTTTTTGGGGCCCTTTTTTGCCTGAAGGCCCTTATTTTGGCAAGGTTTAGCGGTTGCGGCCAGATTCTCGGGGGAAAATGGATATTTGGGCAGCTTCGCGACGAAGCCCCAAGGAGCCCTCCGACCGACCAAAGGCGCCCTTTTGCCACCCGCTGGGCTCGTGTTGGTCGAGCTCGCGTTTGGTAAAACTCAGTCGTTGAAAGCCGGCTTTACCGGAGCGCCGACCCCATGTCTTCTCTCGCTACCTATCCTGCGTAGGTCATCACTTTGAATTCGAACTCTAATCAACCGGGTCCCGATACCGACGACCGGTCAAGCCAGGTCAAGGCATTGGATCTTGCTTCACGGATTACTTCCATCAGCGTCGGGTTTGTCTTGCCGATCTTGGGAGGCGTTTATTTGGATCGCTGGCTGGAAACGCGGATTGTGTTTTTGCTGCTGGGCGTTCTACTGGGCATGGCGCTGGGTGGGCTGCGACTGGCGAAGCTGGTTTCTTCGCTACAAACAAAGCAGGACCGCTGACGCATCCAACCGAGCCGACTGCGCTGATGCGTGCGACGGCGTTAATGTGAGCATCTTTTTGAACCAATATGTCGCGACCGCGGCGATCCGTTTATGTCCACGCCATCCTCCGGCCGATCGCTGTCCAATCCTTTCAGCGGACGCGGGCTTCTTGTTCGAGCAGCCGTGGTCGTTGGGTTGGAACTCGTTGTGCTGGCTTGCGTTACAGCGTTAAGCTGGGCAGGCATCGCGTTTACCACGGTGCCGATGGAGCGACTGGTTGGGCTGTGCTTGATCATCAGCTTCGCCATGGTGCAGGGCCTGGTGCTCAGCGAATACCCTCGCGGGAATGACCACGCGTTTTTGCGGCTGGGATTAGCGACATTCTGTCGCACAGGCCTTTCGCTCATGGCCGTGATCGCAATCGCAAAGTATTCTGGTGCCGCTTCGAAGAAAGAGGCGATTTTTTTCGTGGCCGTCCTGTACGCCGTGGGGCATTTTGGCAGTATGATTTTGTCCGCGAGGCACACCGGTTCAGACGCGACCGATTAGTGCCGCCGCACTCCGTATTTGATTTAGTTACGACTCATTTTCACCGTTCGCCAATTGGGCAGAGACATTCACCGTGCCACTGTTTGACGATAAAGCTAAAAAGCCTGGCGCCGAAACCAAAGCCGAGGCGCACGCGGAAGACGAGCACGCTCAAGCGGACGCTGCTGCCGAGCATGGTCACGAAGATCATGGTCACGGCAACGACGATCACGCCGACCACGACTCGCACGGTCATGACGATCATGATCATGATGGCCACGGCGATCACGGCCACTCAGAGAGCCACGGTCACCACGAGGTTGATTTGGACCACGATGGTGTGCTGTCGCTGGCCGAGTCGAAGGCTCACTTTTTAGACACCGGCCACTTGTTCGCTCACGTTCAAGACGCGAACTACATCGAGATGCCGGCCTTTACGGGGCTGAAGTTTAAGGACGAGCACGGTCACGAGCACGTGGGTGTGAAGGTTCCGAACTTGACTGGCCTGCCGTATGGCTCCGGCGGTTTCACAAAATTCATGGCGTTGATTCTGATCGCCGCGATTGTGATTTCCCTGTTGTTCACGTGGCTGGCTGGCCGAGTGAAGTCGGGCAAAAAACCCCGTGGGCGAATTTGGAATTTGCTGGAGTTCTTCGTTACGTTTATCCGTGACGAAATCGCGGTTCCAGCGATGGGCAAAGCGGACGCCAATCGCTTCCTGCCGTTTTTGCTAACGCTATTCTTTTTCATCCTGACACTGAACTTGTTCGGCATGGTTCCGTTCTTGGGTTCGGCCACAGGAGCCTTGGCCGTAACCGCCGCGTTGGCCCTGGCAACCTTTGGCGTGACCGTGGGTTCAGGCATCAAGAAGATGGGCTTCCAAGGCTTTTTGAAAGCTCAAGTTCCATCGATGGATCTGCCGGGGCCGTTGGGACTGATCTTGGTTCCCGCGATCTGGTGCATCGAAATTTTCGGCTTATTCGTCAAGCACGCGGTGCTGGCGATTCGACTTTTTGCAAACATGTTGGCCGGGCACTTGGTGCTGGCGATCTTCATGGCGTTCATCGGTGTGGCGTCGGTTTCGGGGTTGTACTACCTAGTGACGCCCGTTGGATTGCTGGCTTCGCTGGCGTTCAGCGTGTTGGAGTTCGGGGTCGCGTTCTTGCAGGCGTATGTGTTCACGTTCCTAGCGTCCCTGTTCATTGGCGCCGCACAACACGCTCACTGATCACCCAACACATCCCAACCATTAGCGGTCAGCCGGCCTCAAGCTTGCTGCCGCAAAACAAATCAACATTTTCGATTGGCCAGAGTTTGGTCGATCAATTAAATAAACCCTTGTTTACAAGTTTTTGACGGAGACTGATTTAATGTCTAAGTGGTACACGTTCGTTGCTGTTTTCGCGTTGAGCATGATTGCCACGCCTGCTTTTGCTCAAACTGAAGGCGTCATCGCTCAGGTGAACTACCCAAGCTTCGCCGCGATCGGTGCTGGCTTGGCAATCCTAGGCGCAGGCTTGGGCATCGGCAAAATCGGTAGCGCAGCATGCGAAGGCATTGCTCGCCAGCCAGAGATGGCCGGTAAGATCCAGACCGCCATGATTATTGCAGCGGCTCTGATCGAGGGTGCGACCTTCTTCGCATTGATCGTTCCTTTCGTGACTGGCTAGTTCGCCCGCGAAGTTTTGCCTGTCCGACGCATTGCCATTCGCGAGTGTTCGAGCCTCGATTGCTCGCCACGAAAATGCGTGCGACGGATATCGATTTCCTAAAACTGCCTTTGCTTATCGACGTTGGTCGGAGTGAAAATCATGTTGTTGAGTCAAATCCACAGTGCATTGATTGCTGATGCGGGTGCCAACCCGCTGAAGTTTGATGTCGATCTTGGTTTATGGACGCTGGTCGTGTTCTTGGGTCTGCTGGCTTTGCTGACCAAGTTCGCATGGCGTCCGATCATGGACGGCCTCGACGCGCGGGAGCTTGGGATTTCGAACAACATTGATTCAGCCGAACAGGCGAATCAAAAGGCCCAGGATAATTTGGCTCAGTATGAAGCCAAGCTGGCGTCGGTCAACGACGAAGCGGCCGCGATCTTGGCAGAAGCCCGCAGCGATGCGACGGCTGCCAAAGAGAAGATCATGGCCGAGGCCGCCGAGGAAGCTCAGCGAACGAAAGACCGCGCTCTGGCAGACATCGAGGCTGCCAAGGCAGAAGCCGTTCGCGAATTGGCTCAGTCGAGCGTCGACACGGCCGTGAATCTGGCAGGTAGCATTGTGGGTCGTTCGCTGGACAAGAACGATCATTCGCAGCTTATCGACAAAGCCGTCGATCGGTTCTCAGGATCGGGTGCCTAAATGACGACCGAAACACCTCAACCACCAACGGTTTTCGACACCGATCAGCAGCAGCTGGGCGACGTTTATGCCAAAGCGTTGCTGGGCGTAGGTGCGAAGTCCGGTTCGGTTGACTCTTTGGTCGACGAGCTAACTTCTGTTGCCGACGTGGTCGCCGCGCTACCCAAGCTGTCGGCATCGCTGGAATCACCTCGCGTTGCGGCGGACGCCAAGGTCGGCCTGCTTGAAAAAGCGTTCGGCGGCAAGATCAGCAAGGAGTTGATGAACTTTTTGAAGGTCGCGGCCAGCAAAGGACGGTTGGACTGCTTGGGTGCGATGAGTGCCGCGGCAGTTCGTTTGAACGATGAAATGGCTGGCCGAGTGCAAGGAACGCTCACGACGGCTGAACCCGTTCAGGACGAGGTCGTCACTCGCGTGGCGGACAAAATTTCGAGTCAGATCGGTAAAACCGTTCGCTTGGATGCCGTCGTCGATCCGAACATCATCGGCGGGATGGTCGTGCGAGTCGGCGACACCGTTTATGACGGAAGTGTGATTAACCAGCTGGACCAAGTTAAATCGCGAGCCGTCAAACGCGCAAGTGACATCATCCGTGAGAAACTGGAGCAGTTCGCAAACTAACCCAGCAGTTTACCTACCAAGTGTTCTGGGAACGCCGTGACCAGAACACGAAAAGCTCACTGAATGCGAGTGACGCGCACCAAACCAAACACTCGGACACGCAGACAAGCCACTGCCGACACCCACAGCCCGGCATGCTCAAACGAATCCAAACTCAACAAACCCCAGACAACTCAAAAGTTAATCGCTAGTCGATCGCTGTTGGAGCCACGCAGGGCCTTGAACGCGAAACGACTCGGCTACTAAAAGAGGAACACAATGAAAATCAGTGCTGACGAAATCGCCTCGGTCATCCAACAGG
>CAZLFF010000067.1:17355-18440 GCA_964558755.1 uncultured Pirellulaceae bacterium | reverse complement strand
CCTCGGTTGGCCAATTTACTGAAAGAGGGTGGCGGCCGACCGTTGCCTTCGTCAGGGAACTTCCTGCTGTGCGGATTCGACAACGCGGAAGCAATCTGGGACCAGCTTGCCTCCGATGGAATCGCCGTCCGCAAGTTTATTGGCTCACCACTGCTAAAGAATCAACTTCGCATCACGGTTCCTGCAACCGCGAGCGAATATTTGCAGCTCGCTCAATCGTTGTGTCGGATCTTCGACGCGAACTTTGATGTTCAAATCGCCGCAGTGGCCGAAGTCATGAAACCAGAAATGGTGACAACCGATCCGACGCCGGAAACTTCTGCCGCGCCACCTGCTCCTCACGACAGTGACCGCACTGCGACCACCAAGCGCAAAACCAAAGAAACCGACATTGAAATCGCGTTGAACCTAGACGGGACTGGGAAAACGGAAATCAGCACCGGGATCGGTTTCCTCAACCACATGCTGACCGCTCTCGCATTCCACAGCCGCATCGACCTAAAGTTAATCTGCGACGGTGACCTGCACATCGACGACCACCACACGGCCGAAGACTGCGCTTTGGCGTTGGGAACGGCCATCGATCAAGCGCTCGGTCCTCGGACTGGAATTAAGCGTTTTGGATATGCGTACGCCCCGCTAGATGAGGCGTTAGCTCGCTCGGTCGTCGATTTGAGTGGTCGACCTTGGCCAGAAATTCACCTAGACCTGCAACGGGAAATGGTCGGCACGTGGGCCTGCGAGAACATCACGCACTTTTTCCAGTCGCTGGCCATGACGCTACGATGCTCGCTACACGTTGACGTTATTCGCGGCGACAACGATCACCATAAAGCCGAAGCGGCTTTTAAATCGCTGGCCAAGGCACTGGGCGAGGCAATCACAAAAGCGGAAGGCGCGGTGCCCAGCACGAAGGGTGTTTTATGAATGGGGAGTGCGGAATGTGGAATGCGGAATTGACTCGATGATCCAAATTATTAACACCGGCGTCGCCAACATTCGTTCGCTGCAAGCGGCCTTCGATCGCTTGGACGCGGCTTGGAACTTGACCGACGATGCAAGCTTGATTGAATCGGCCAGCCATG
>CAZLFF010000067.1:0-17345 GCA_964558755.1 uncultured Pirellulaceae bacterium | reverse complement strand
ACGCCATCGTGCAGCGAATTGAATCTGGCAAACCAACATTGTGCATTTGTTTAGGCATGCAGATGCTGGGACAATCCAGCGACGAAAGTCCCGGCGTGGCGGGCCTAGGAATCATCCCCTGTCAAATCAAACGCTTCGGCCCGGACGTAAAAGTTCCTCAGCTCGGCTGGAACACCGTTCGGCCCAACGCTGACTCTAAAAAACGGTTTTACGAAACGGGTGAAGCTTACTTTGCGAACTCGTTTCGTCTCGGGGAACCCCCGGAAGGCTGGGACTACGCGACGACCGACTACGACGGCCAATTCGTGAGCAGCATTTGGCGGGACGGCGTGCTGGCCTGCCAGTTTCACCCAGAGCTTTCAGGGGCTTGGGGTGAGGGGCTGTTGCGAAACTGGATTAACGGAGGGATCAGTTTGAACGGAGAGGCCAGCTAATGCTCAAGGCACGCATTATTCCTTGCTTGGACGTCAACGATGGCCGTGTGGTCAAAGGCGTCAAATTTCAAAACCTCCGCGACGCAGGCAGCCCGGAAGAACTCGCGGCACACTACGAGGAACAGGGCGCCGACGAGTTGGTGGTTCTTGATGTGTCCGCCACCCGTCAAGCGCGGCTAGCGATGCTGGACACGGTCGAGATCGTGCGGCGGCAATTATCGATTCCGCTGACCGTGGGCGGTGGCGTAGGATCGGTCGAAGACGCGGGGCGACTGTTAAACGCAGGTGCCGATAAGGTCAGCATTAACTCGGCGGCGGTTCGCAACCCGGATCTAGTCAATGAAATGTCCGTCCGGTTTGGTGCGCAGTGTACGGTCGTTGCGATCGACGCAAAAATGACCGACGGAGAATTTCAAGTCCTCACCCGCAGCGGGACAACCGCCGAAACTCTCAACGCGGTCACTTGGGCAGCCGAAGCTCAACAACGCGGTGCGGGCGAGATTCTACTGACCAGCTTCGATCGCGATGGCACTCGCAGCGGTTACGACCTGCCGATGCTCGATGCCGTCACGGCCGCCTGTACCCTGCCCGTCATCGCCAGCGGCGGCGCGGACAGTGTGGCTCACATGGTCGAGGCCTTCGACCACGGGGCCCATGCAGTGCTTGCCGCGTCGATCTTCCACGACGGCAACATGACCGTCGACGACGTAAAGGCCGAACTGGCAAAAGCCGGCGTGAGCACCCGGACCTTCGTTTCTTGATCGCCAAACGCGGCACGAACCATCATGATCATTCCCAACCTCAATCTTTCCTCTGATTCACTCGACAGCGATTGGATCGACGCCCTGACCGACCAGATTCGAAATTGGTCGATCTTTGGCAAAGCATGCGCGTCGATCTCGGGCGAGCCAACGGCGGAATTGATCGCGGCGCTGGAAGTCGTTATTAAGCGAGTGGGTGGTGCGGTCGATTTGCAAATCCGCAACGATCACATCAGCGAAGAAGCCGCGTTGAAACTTCTGAACGTCGGTGCGTCGGCGATCGTTTGCACCCCGGATTTTTTGAACTCGGTGGAAGTGATTCCGGACGACCGTTTGATCGTGCTGGCCGACCCAGATTCGTTACCCAACCGTGCCGAGGGCGAACAAACCGTGCTGGCTGAACCGACCGTTAACGTCGTGGCTCAGCTGGAACTTGCCCGTGTTGATTGCTTGATCGACGCGACGTGGTTGGAGCAGAACCGCGATTTCGCCGGTGAATTCTTCGCGGCAGTGCTGAACTCAGATCGCCCCGACGGACTATGGCCAACCGTAATCACCGACCCGCTTGGTATCGCATTGGGCTTGGCGTATTCGAACGCCCAGAGCCTGAACCACGCTCTTGAAACACGGCAGGGAACGTACTGGTCACGATCGCGCGGCGGGTTGTGGATCAAAGGGGCAACCAGCGGCGCGACGCAGCAGCTGCTGGGCGTGCGGATGGACTGTGATCGAGATTGCGTACGATTTACCGTTACGCAGGACGCGCCGGGTTTCTGCCACCGCAATACGCACACCTGTTTTGGTGAAGAACGCTCGATCGCAACGGTTGTGCAGCGACTTGCCGAGCGAATTGACGACACCGACCCGAAATCGTTTACCCGCAAACTGGCAAACGACGCGACAATGCTGCGGACCAAGCTCTTGGAGGAAGCCGAAGAACTTTCCGATGCCAGCCAGACGGACGACGTCCACGAAATCGCTTGGGAAGCAGCCGACGTGCTGTACTTCTCGCTGGTGGCCATGTTGAAAAACGGCGTTGGACTGGACAAAGTCCATCAAGAACTGGCTCGACGAATGAACCGGGTGGTTCGCAGAAAAAATAAACTCGAAAAGGATTCGACCTAACGTTCGATTGTCATGCTAACCATTATCCTAGCTAACCAATTTCAGCCGGAACAACTGAATCGTTCGATCGATGCCGACACGCTCGCCGGGGCTCAGCGAATCGTTGATGCCGTTCGTGAACGTGGCGAAGAAGGCGTTCGCGAGTACGCGGCCAAGTTTGGCGAGCGGACGGCCGACCAGCCTTTGGTGATCGGACGTGAAGAATTGGCGGCCGCCAAGGAACGCATTCCCGCCGATGATTTGGCGCTGCTGGAACGCGTTGCCGGCCGGATTCGAATGTTTGCAACCGCTCAATTGGAATCGCTGTCCGAACTAAAAACGCCCGTCCTTGGCGGTTACGCAGGACACACGATCGAACCGATCGTGAGCGTAGGCTGTTATGCACCAGCCGGCGGTTTTGCGTTGCCCTCGACCGTGATGATGACCGTTGTCCCGGCCGTCGTGGCCGACTGCGAAACGATCACACTCGCCACGCCTAATCCGTCTGACCTGATGCTGGCGGCGGCCGCCGTCGCCGGCGCGACGCAAGTGCTGGCCGTCGGTGGTGCGCAAGCGATTGCGGCGATGGCTTACGGGTTCGAAGGGCTCGAACGCTGTGACCTGATCAGCGGACCGGGAAACCGATGGGTCACCGCGGCCAAAAAGATCGTCAATGGCGATTGTGGGATCGACATGTTGGCTGGTCCGTCCGAGTTAGTTTTGCTGGCCGATGATTCCGCCGATGCGGAAACAGTGGCGGCTGACTTGCTCGGCCAAGCAGAACACGACGCGGACGCTCGACCGTTTCTCGTCACGACCGACGGGGAACTGGCCAACCGAGTTAACGAAGCACTTACACGCCAGCTGGACGTTCTGCCGACCGCGGAAACCGCTCGCGCTGCCGTCGCCAACGGAGCGGCTATCGTGGCGGATTCCATCGAGCAAGCAATCGATATCTGCAACGCAATCGCGACCGAGCACTTGGAGCTCCACTGCCGGGACGCAGAAACGGTTGCCGCCCAGATTCGCCACGCCGGCTGTCTGTTTATCGGTCACCAATCGGCCGAGGTCTTCGGGGACTATGGTGTCGGCCCGAATCACACACTCCCGACGGCAGGAACCTCACGCTGGAGCGCTGGACTGAACGTATTCACCTACGTTCGCATTCGCACTTGGCTGCAATTGGATGGGGCTCCGCACGAACTGATTGATGACACAGCGCGATTGGCAGAACTTGAGGGCCTTGTCGCTCATCAACGGTCGGCGTTGCGAAGAAAATGAGCGGCTGTCACTCGCACGCGATCTCTAAACTTCGTCTAGATCGATGCCCAGTTCTTCGATCGGCGTAGACAGCACGTCGCGGTCCCGAACGGGTTGGTCGCCCGAATCGGACTCGTCACTTCCGTGAGGTTGAACATAGATGCGAGTGCCTTTGACGCTGACGACTTTGATCGGCGTGCCGGGTTCAATTGCAAAACTTTCGCTGATCGCGTCGTACTTCTCTCCGTCGACCGAGATCTGACCGCTCAGCATCATCTCTGATCGCGCGACGCCTAACTTGCCGACCAAGCTGGCGAGCTGGGTGTACCGTTCATCGTTGGGCATCACGTCCTCGGTTTTCAGATCACGCAAAAGCACTCGGCGGCCGATCGGAGTGTGAGGCCAGATCTTGACCAGCGCTGCGAAATACAATGGAATCGCAAACGCAACAATCAATAAGAAAACCGCACCGGTGTAGTAACCATGAAAAAACGCGAGCGTGATGGCCGCGACCAGCGACAGACCGGCAATAATTCCCAAGACACCACCGGTTGGCAGTAGCGCCTCGAGGACCAGGAAGATGAAGCCGAATACGAGTAAGACAATTGACCAAAAAATTGGATCCATGGTGGCGGAGATTTCAGGGTACAGTTTTCAGAGCACGGTTTTCAGATAGTTTGCTGAAGCAACTCCGGTTGGCGAAGATCGCTTGTCTCCAAATCGATTCGAAAACCTGGAACTCGGTGGGCGTGACCGAGCCGCGTGTGGCGTTCAAATCGATCCGTCATCATTTTGCTTCATCGCCACGACCACGCGATTGGCAACCGCTTCAACGACGATCACCTGTTCACCTTTATCGATCATTTGACCTCTGGAGATCACATCAAACACTTCGCCATCAATCTTGGCTTTGCCAGATGGATTCAAACGCGTGACCGTTTTGCCATGGCGACCTGCGAGGTAGCTCCAATCAACGACCGCCTCTGAGTCGACCTCTTCATCCAAGACCGATTTCTTGCGACGCGAATCGAGAATCAATCGATTCAAGTACGGCGAGTTTGGCAGAACTTTCCGCAGCATAAACAACGCGACAAAGAACCCTAGGCCCGCGGCCAACACCGGCATTAGCGAGCGGGGCAATTGGGCCAGCTGCTGAGCGTTTCCGGGCAGAAAAAATGTTTGCGACGCCAAAATAATCGATGCCACCACCATCGCTAACCCACCGATGCCAAACGCGCCGAATCCCGGGACAACGAAAACCTCAATCAGCACGAACACCAACCCCACGATGAACAGCAGGATCTCGACCGCGTCGGCATTGCCATCCAGGTAGTTGCTCCAGAAGAACAGCATGACGCAAACCGCTGACAAAAAACCGGGCACGCCCAAACCCGGTGCGGATAGCTCAGACGAAAAGAAAAACATCGCGCCGAACAGCAACCAAGGTGCGACCATGGGCGAGGACAAAAAGCTGGCGACGTTTTCGATCCACACGTCCGTGTCAGATTTTTGCAACGTGGGAACGTCGGACGACAATTGATAAAACGTTCGGACCTGATCCGCGTTGTTGGCAATCGAGCGCGCCAAATACCACTGTTGAGCCGAACGCGCATCGATGCCCGCCGTCGTGTCAACCTCGCCCAAAAACGCCCAGCGTTTGGGCTGCCTCACGGTGGCCAGTTCCTCCGTGGTAAGCAAACGAATTTGCCCCGTGTCTCGATGCCGATACCGACCGAGCGAAACGCCAGGGTCAAGCATCGCCAGCATCACTGACCAGTCGATCTGCTTCTGCCGCGCGATCTCTATCACGCTCGGCTCGAAGGTCTCTCGGTCAATATCAATTCCTGATTCATTCGGTTCGTCCGTGACAGTCATGCCACCGAGCGTTGCGTCATCGGCCATGATTAAGTGATCGGCCGCTAGTGCGAATACGGCCGCGGGGCCACGAACGGTTTGCCGCCCGTGAACGGCCGTTCGAATTTTTGCCGAGTCAAATTCGCTCAGATATCGAGCCAACCGCAAGCATGCGTCGACGTCCCCTTCGACACCGTCCATTTCAAAGATCACCAAATTCACATCACCACTGGCGAGCTCTTGGTTCAACGAACGGATCACCCAACTGGCCGTCCTCGCGTCAATCCGCGGCGGCAACTTGACCGAAACCGCCTGCCACTGCCGCCCCTCGGTCGGGTCGCCCTCGAGTGCACCCGGATTCAAGTTCAGCTGCCGCGCTAGATCGGTTCGCGACTGAGCCAAAATTTGAATCAAACGGTCTTCAAAAAGTGACTGGGCATCTATCAAAGCCAAAGCACCCGCCGCGGCCAGTGTCGTCGTTTTCTCTGCCGAGCCAGCTGCCTCCAGTTTCGCCAACTCGCGCGAATCGACAAACAGCAGGCCAGGACTCGTTTGCACTCGGAACAACTCGCGATCGGGGTCGAGCATACCCAACGCAACCGATGCTGGCATAAGCCGACGCTTCGCTGCAATTGACCGGTACACATCGACCATCAACGAGTCACCCGTCATCTCGTCGATCCCCGCATTGCCAAGTTTCGTGCCTTCATCCATCGCAATCTGGTTTGCGCAAATTGCAACCAAAACGGCATGTCCAACCAGCTTTGTTTCTACGTCCCGGGCTTCGGCCGCCGGAACGTAGGCAACCGTGTTAATCCGATTCAACGCAGGCGAAACCAAATACCGCGCGATTGCGACACAGGCTTCGAACTGGCTGCCACTGCCGGTTTTTCCGCGATTGGTTTCGAACTCAAGGACAACCGTCGGGCGGGCTTCGGGGCGAACCACAGCGGCGGTGCGATCGACGATGCGGTCGATCGATTGTTTGACTTCTTCGGCCACACGACCATCAATCGGCAGCCTCACACGGACTCGGTAGCCAACGCGCGCGGACGTCGCGGACGAGCCGTCGGTCGCCAATTTTTCTCGGGCAGCTGGCGGCTGAGCGGCGGTAGTGATCGCGGCAACCGAACAGAAGACTGCCAAGACAATAACGATCGAAAGGTTTCGAAAGTTAAACAAAGATCACCTGCCCTGTTGCTGCGTCCGCCAAAGAACAAATCAGGGCCGTCCAACGGCCGCCGACTCGGATGCGCAGATTATACGTCTTGCCACTGCCCAGATTCAATTGACGGGATCGAGCCAAAGACATACCGGCCAGAAAGTTGCGACCTACTGTCACGTGGCTGGATAGACTTTAAGCTATCGCAATCGCCTCTGGATTCAACCAACCGAACCTGCCGCCGCACTCACGATGTCGCTTTCCCCCAAATCGCTCGCCGTTCTCTTCTTCGCCGGCGCGATCGTTGCGTTTGCGATCGGCCAGTGGCCAACGGGTCTTTGGCTGCTAGGTGCGATGGGGCTCGCGGCGCTGTGGCAAGCCGAGCGAACGAAAACCCAACAACGTGTCATGGGCTTTGTCGACATGGCAAAGAAAGTCCGGAGCGGCACTTTTCACTCGCACCTCGTGCCACGCCAAACTAGTCCGCCATGGAGCCAACTGAGTGCCGTCATGCTGGCGATGGGTAACGAGACAGCCGAGCGGGAAGCAAACCTGCTGGATGATTCTGCTTCGTTGCAAGCTGTGCTGACCAGTATGACTGAAG
Source organism: uncultured Pirellulaceae bacterium (assembly GCA_964558755.1). Taxonomy (GTDB): domain Bacteria; phylum Planctomycetota; class Planctomycetia; order Pirellulales; family Pirellulaceae; genus Mariniblastus. The sequence goes on along the minus strand of CAZLFF010000067.1, from coordinate 10,166 downwards.
GCGTGTTGGCCATCGATGCAGATGGAAACTTGATGATGGCTAATCGCTCGGCCTCTCAGATGCTGGCCATCACTCAACCGGAGGTCATCGGACGTCCGCTGATTAACCACATTCGCATCCCCGAGCTGATGGCGGCCATTGAAAAATCTCAACAGCAACTCACACGCGTCGAGTGCGAATTTCAAACACTCGGCGAGCCCCGCCGCACGATCAGTGCTCGGCTATCGTCCATCAATGCCGACAGCGAAACCAGCTCAATCGCAATCGTCCTGCACGACGTGACAAGTATTCGTCAGCTAGAAAATATGCGTCGCGATTTCGTGGCCAACATTTCACACGAGCTCAAAACACCACTTTCGGTCATCAAGGCATACGCAGAAACCTTGAAAATGGGCGCGATCAACGATCAGGCGAGGAATGTGGAGTTCGTTGATCTGATCGAATCGCAGGCGAACCTGTTAGAACGTCAAATCCAAGACTTGATTCAGCTGGCACGCATCGAGTCCCAAAACGCGAACTTTGAGATCGCTCAACTGGACCTCAACGCGATCTGCCGTGAGTGCGTATCTGAATTGATGACGGTGGCCGAAAAACGCAAGATTCACTTGACCCACGAGCTCTCTGATGCCGTGCTGACCGTCGAGGGTGATGCCGAAGCTTATCGAGCGATTCTAAAAAATCTAATCACCAACGCGCTGCAATTCACACCAGCCCAGGGTCGCATCACCGTGCGTAGCAAAGCGAAGGGCGACAAAATCCAAATCGAGGTCATCGACACGGGAATCGGTATCGCACCGGATCAATTGACGCGGATCTTCGAGCGTTTCTACCGAGCGGACAAAGCTCGCTCGCGTGAGATGGGCGGCACGGGGCTGGGCCTAGCGATCGTGAAGCACCTAGTCACATCGATGGAAGGCACCGTCGCCGTAGAAAGCAAGGTCGGCAAAGGAAGCACCTTCCGGATCATCGTGCCGAGCAGCTAACCGGTCAACGCCAAAGATCGAAATCCACCCGATCACTTCGGCTCGCTCGGCTTCTTCGGGCGAGGCTTTTCAGTGTTACGGCGGATCGTTTTAACCTCGCCGTCGATGGTAAGTTTCAGCGGACGGCTGGTGACTACCAAACCGGTTTGTGCGGACTGCCCCTGAGCCGAAACCTCAACTGGACCGCGCCCCAATTGCTTCGCAGGGACCGTGAACGTCACGGACCGGCCTGCTGCAACGCGAGGCTTTGAGCCCACGAGCGAACGAAAATTCTGGATCAAATCGATGGTGTCTCCATAGTTGCTGATCACGTTAAAACGAACCATCTCTTGCTCGTTCCAACGCTCGCGTGTGGATGTCACTTCGACCTGCTGATCTAGGTTGTTGACCTCGAACGGCACAATCGCGTGACCGGTGGATTCGATCAGGTCATTACCAATGACCACCGCCCGCAGTTCGTGATAACCATCCGTTAGCCGCGCGGTATCGAACGTCAGGGGCTTCAATTCGTTGTCTCGGTAAAACAGCACACCATCAACGTACAATTCCAAGGACGACACGGGCCGCGGCGAACCACTGACATCGAAGTCTAACGTGACCTCGCCGCTAATCGTTTGCATGGGCAACAAACCACCCAGTTTGATTGTTGGCTTGACCGCGAAAGGTTGGCACAGCGCATCGCCAACGATCAACAATTGGAACGGCCCTTCCACCGATTGATAAAACGACTCGGCCAACGAACATCCGCGAGCGTAATGAACGTGCATCATCGCGTGCGGGAACTTAGCCGCGATCGCGAAGGGTTCGGTCACCGTACCGGAAGCACCCGCGGCACCGTGACGGAGAAACTCGGATAACTTCGTCTGTCCCGGTGCTGCCAATCGGCCACCGAAACTGGTCAAGTGATCGCAGATCGCGCCCGGGACGATCGTGCTACCGGTTTTCTTAAAATCAAAACGATGTGTCCCCGCGAGCAGACCAATGATGTCATCTGCTTCATTGGGCATGTCGGTTTTGATCGTTGTCGCTCGCTTGCCCATCGCTCTCAACGCTTTGACGGCCGACTTAGTCTGGCCCTTGCGTGTTGCGTTGCGGACACCCTTGCCGACAGAAAAGTAAAACGTGCCCTGGGGATTGCTCTGATCAGCCGCGACCGATGCGGCAATCTGATCCAAAGCCTGCTGTTCTGTGGTCCCCATGTTGCGAGTAACCGCCAAAACGGTCGAAAGGAAATAATTCGTTCCCTGCTGCACGTCGTCGTTCACCATCCCGTTGGCCCCCCACCGACGCTGGTGCTTGAAGCCGCGACTGGGAGCTGTCTCGTACGGGCGATCCTCGATCCGATCTTCGATACCGCGGTAGAACGGATTGAAACGGATTTTCTCGAAAGCTTTGTCTTTCTTGGTTTCACTGCGATACACCCAGCCGTGCTGGACGGCTCGTGACAACCACTTCACCGCCGCCTGAATATCGCCCTGTTGTGCATAAAAACGAGCCAGCTGATAGGAAACCGCGATCTGCCCCGGATTAGCCGCAGCCATTTCTTCAAGCTGCTTGATTGCTTGATCAAACTCTGGGCCGGCCCCCTTTCGAAATGCCGCGACCGCGTCCTGGTACTCTTGCTGACGCTCGCCGCGGAAAGGCGACCGCAGGATCCTGCGCGCCGGCAAGCGGTAGTACGCATTCGAGTTCAAAGCCATGTACCCGGGCTGATTGGCCAACGCGGCACTTGCAAAGTACGTCAACGAATTGATCGATGCGGTCGGGTTGTAAAATTTTGCCGACGGAACGGGTGCGTCGGCGGGACGGTTCCCTTGTTTACGAATCTCGTCGAGCAGCTTTTTGCGATGCGCATTGATCCTGACGGCGGTCGGGAAATCGGCCGAGTAAACGATGTAGTCGATCGAACCCTGCAGGCCGCGCACCTTGATATTGGCGAGCACGGGCAGCAAAATTTTGGTGGCATAAGCTTCGAAACTAATCGACTCACGATCTGGGATGCCCGAAACGTAAACGACGTTCCGCGCTGGGATCTGCCGGAGGTGGACATAGTGATTGGCGATCAGCTTGGAAGATGGCGATTCCTCGTTGACAACAACCAGCACATTCTGCGGCCCACCACCCGCCTCGGCGAGGCCAACAATCATCAGCGCGCCAACCAACGCCAGCAGAAATCGTTTCAGCGCACCGCCGCCATGCGCGGCCTCGAAAACCAAGATCAATCGGTTCGACATCGTCAAACTCTTTTGGGGGCCGGGTAAGTTCACGTTGGGCGTCAACCGAAGGTGCGGGAATGAGATTGGCAGCCCCTAGCATCGAAGTAAAACGATTTCTTAGTGACCGTTGCAAAAAGTTACACGGTTTCAAGCCATTACGAGGGCAGTTCCGACCGTTTTGAGAACGGTTTGTCGGCAAACAGCCAAAAAAGCCGCACAACCGCTGAGGTTTACCAGGCACAAACATCCGTTGTCCCAACGGTAATAGCGGCTCAGCGTCTTGCCGACTTGGAGAACAAAAACGCAAGTACTACGTGACGCAGCTGTCCTCGGGTTCATTATGGCGTCGTTCGCAAGGGATTACTGCGGTTCGGCTGAGACATTGAAGACGCGATTGACCGTGCGAATGGGCTTTCGGCAAGCCATATGGACCGATCGATCGACCTCGGTTTTGGCTGAGCATTCGACGGTTGAGTTGCTTTGAATCCAGAAAACCTCAGAAAAATCGGTGCCGAAACGTTTCACGGGCCATTTGAAGAAAACTTAACCTCAAAAGTGCCGCGAATCAGTACCCTGATTACTTGAGGACACCGATGAGCCCAGCACTCTCTGGTGAATTTGCCCACGTGCCTAAACGGGCGAAATCTTGTATCCACAATGGCCTGTCAACGGCCGTGCCAATGATCACTGGATCTTAACAACATACTTAAACGTAACAACAAACTTAAACGGAATTTGAAATGAACCGAGTTTCTAATTGGATGCTTTTGGCTGTCATAATGGCTTGTTCGGTTGTGCTAAGCGGCACCGCCACCGCGCAAGGCATTGCGGACCTGGAAGGCAAGGTTGAAATCGATGGTTCGAGCACGGTTGCTCCAATCTCGATTCGGGCTTCTAACTCGTTCCGCGAGAAGTGCCCAAAGGTGGATGTAAAAGTCGGTGTCTCAGGCACCGGCGGTGGCTTCAAGCGATTCACTAAAGGCGAAACCGATATCTCGGATGCATCGCGCCCGATCAAGTTCAAGGAATTGAAGCAGTGTGAAGAGAACGGCGTCAAGTTCGTCGAAATCCCAGTCGCCTACGATGGCTTGACCATTGCCGTCGCTAAGAACAATACCTTTGTCGAACAACTGACGGTGGATCAACTGAAAAAGATCTTCCGGGCCAACAGTACGGACGGCAGCTGGACCAACGCGAAGTCTTGGAATGAAGTCGATGCTTCTTTTCCAGCAGCCCCGATCAAGATTTTTGCGCCGGGCACCGACAGCGGCACGTTTGATTACTTCAAAGAAGTCATCGTCGGAAAAGACGAAGACGTTTCGATTCGCGAAGACATGTCCGTCAGCGAAGATGATAACCAGCTAGTACAGGGAATTGCCAACACCGAGGGTGCGATCGGATTCTTTGGTGCGTCGTACTACTTCTCGAACAAAGACAAGCTCAAGGCGGTAAAAATCGTCAACCCCGCGACCAATGAAGCCGTTGAAGTTTCGGCCGCGAACATTGAATCTGGCAAGTACGCTCCGTTCTCTCGCCCGCTGTTCATTTACGTGAACGCCAAATCGATTCGTCGCCCAGAAGTCAAGGTTTTCGTCAGTCACTATTTGGAAAACGCCACTGAATTGGCCAAAGCCGTCGATTACGTGGGTTTGCCGGCCAGTGTCAGCGAGACGGCAATGAACCACTTCAAACGCCGCAAAACCGGCACACATTTCTGGGATAAGGATGGCGAGAAGAAAAAAGGCAGCGTTGTCGAGCTTTACACGGCTGATAACATCCTGTCGCTTGAGTAGAATTCTCGTCGCCAGTTGGACGTCGCAAGCCAACTCGGGCTGCGGTCGGAATCGCCGATCGCAGCCGCTTTATAGGATTCTTCTGCGAGCCGACCGCGGTCGCATCATCAACTAGAAATTCACTTTAGAGCTCATGGCAACTGCGAACGATCCAACTCCGCAGATTTTGGTCAATCGAAGCTTTCGATCGCTCGGCACGACGCGGTTTTGGGAGTCGTTGATTTATCTTGGGTTGGCCGCATGTGCCCTGTTTACGGTTTTGATCACGGTCTCGATCGTGTTCCTGCTGATTAGCCAAACCGTCACCTTTTTTCGCATGCCGGAAACGTCGGTGTGGGAGTTTCTAACCGGCCTGAAGTGGAACCCGATGCTGGGTGCTGAAAAGCACTTCGGCATTTGGCCTTTGATCTGCGGCACGATGTGGGTGACCGTAATCGCGATGGCGGTTGCGTTGCCACTCGGGCTGATCACGGCGGTCTACCTTGCCGAGTACGCGCCGACGTGGCTGCGAAACACGTTGAAGCCCAGCCTTGAATTATTGGCGGGCATTCCGACGGTCGTTTATGGTTTTTTTGCGTTGTCGGTCATCACGCCATTCTTGTCCGATTACATCGGCATCAAGCTTGATTACTACAACGCATTGAGCGCCGGGATCGCGGTTGGGATTTTGTGCCTGCCAACCATCGCATCGCTCTCAGAAGACGCCCTCCGCGCGGTACCCGTACGCTTGCGAGAGGCTGCTTACGGTTTGGGCGGGACGAAGTTTGACGTGTCGGTCAAAGTCGTTGTCCCCGCGGCGCTGTCGGGAATCATTTCCGCATTTTTGTTGGCGGCTGCTCGAGCGATCGGCGAAACCATGATCGTGGCGTTGGCCGCGGGCAGCTTGGCTCGCTTGACGGCTGATCCACGCGGGCAAATTCAAACCATGACCGGCCACATGACTCAGATGGCAAAAGGCGATCTGTCGAACTTCGACGTGGAATACTATTCGATTTACTCGGTCGCTTTGGTCCTTTTTTTGATGACGCTGACACTGTCATTGCTGGGCAACTACATTCGGATGCGGTTCCAGGAGGCCTACGATTAACTCGTCCACCTCACACGGCCAAAGCGGCCCTGACTTCAACAGCTATCCCAGCACGCCGGTTAGCAAACGCTCGCGTTTGAACTGGTTCTTCTGGTTGGCCTGCGTGGTGACCTCGTCGGCGTCGGTCGTTATTTTGCTGGTACTGTTGCTTTCGATTATTTTCCAAGGCGCCCCGGCTCTGGCTGGCGGGGCCGACTTTTTGACCAACCCACCTGCTCCTGACGCAAAAGAGGCTGGGATCGGACCATCCTTGCAGGGTTCCATTTGGGTCTGCTTGGGCTGTGCGTTGTTTTGCTTGCCGCTGGGTATCGGGACGGCCGTTTTCCTAGAAGAGTTCAAAATGACCAACCCGTGGCTGCGACGACTTTCCAGTCTGTTGCAGTTGAATATCAGCAACCTCGCCGGCGTGCCTTCCATCGTTTACGGGATCTTGGGGCTGACGGCGTTCGCGTCCGCGTTTGGAGTTTTCGGTTCGGTGACCGAGCCGTTCTTCGAGATCGGGGCAAGCTACCAACGCCAATATTTGACCGAGGGCATGGAAGTTGTCTTTCTGCCAACCGATGACCGTGACTCAATCCCTGAACTTGCCGACGGGATGACGGCCTACAAAAGCGACGGTCGCGAAGTGCAATTGAACATCATTGGCCCCGACGACGACTTTCCTGACGACGATGAAACACTGGCGGTCTCTTTGCTGTCCGATGCTGAAGGCGGAATCAAAGTCGATAACGCGTGGTACTCCTTCCGGCTACCGTTCGGACGCGTTGTGCTGGCGGCCAGCCTGACGCTGATGTTGGTGATCTTGCCGGTGATTATTATCTCGACCCAAGAAGCTCTTCGCGCGGTACCGTCGTCCCTACGACAGGCGGCCCAAGGACTGGGGTGCACGCCATGGCAGGTCGTGCGGCACGTCAGCTTGCCCGCCGCCGTGCCCGGGATCATGACCGGTGCGATTCTCGCAATGAGTCGCGCGATTGGGGAAGCGGCACCGATTCTGATGCTTGCCGGCATCGTTTATATCACCAAGGGCCCCAAACACTTGATGGACGATTTTTCGGTGCTGCCAATCCAGATCTACTATTGGGCCGGCCTGCCAATCACGCCCGGTACCGCACTAAATTTCCAGCATGTCGCCGCGGGAGGCATTATCGTTTTGTTGGCTATTTTGTTCGCGTTTAATTCGGTCGCGGTCCTGATTCGCCAACTGGCACAAAAACGATTAACTTAATGATTCGCGTCCGATTACTCGAATGAGTGATATCATGTCAATGTCGGCGACTCGCAAGGCCAAACCTTCTTCGATCAAAAAATCTATGCCCGCTCAGTTCACCCCCGAAACGATTCGCCACCCTGAGTCTCAGGAGGAACAGCTGCCCGATCCGGTCATCTCGCTGTCGAACTTTAGTGCGTGGTACGGCAACTTCCAAGCGTTGCACGATTTGAATTTGGAGATCCCGGGCAAACGAGTCACCGCGTTCATCGGCCCCAGCGGTTGCGGCAAAAGCACGCTGCTAAAGTGGATGAATCGCATGAACGATGTCGTCCCTGGCGCTCGGGCCGCGGGCAGCCTAAAACTGCCGGATACAGACATCCTCAGTCGCAGCACCGACGTTGTGTCGCTGCGGCGGCGAATCGGAATGGTTTTTCAGAAACCCAACCCGTTCCCAAAATCAATCTACGACAACGTCGCCTTCGGACCGCGACTTCACTTTGCCGGAATGACCAAGAGCGACTTGGATAATCTGATCGAGTGGTCGCTCAAAAAAGCGTCTCTGTGGAACGAGGTCAAAGATCGCTTAAACCAATCGGCGCTTGGACTCTCGGGCGGTCAGCAGCAACGCCTATGTATCGCTCGCGCGATCGCCGTCGGGCCAGAAATTTTGCTGATGGACGAACCGTGTTCGGCACTCGACCCGGCCTCAACCGCTCGCATCGAGGATTTGATCTTTGAGCTCCGCAAGCAATACACGATCGTGATCGTCACGCATAACATGCACCAAGCCGCCCGTTGCAGCGATCGCACCGCGTTTTTCTTCGAGGGCCGCATCATCGAGGCCAGCAGCACCGAACAGGTTTTCACCCGTCCCGCGAACCAACAAACCGAAGACTACGTCTCCGGCAAGTTCGGCTAGGCAGACCTCCGTCAAGAATCATACCGAACACCGAACACCCAAAACTAATTCCCATGCGCCACTTACAAAACGACGTCGACAATCTCCACCGCCGACTGATGTCCGTGTTCGGCATCGTCGAGCAAATGATCGACAAGGCGGTGCGGGGCCTGTGCGAGCAGCACTTGGAACTGGCCAGCGAAGTCATCGCAACCGACGATGAAGTCAACCAGTTGGAAGTTGAGATCGAGGAAGAATGCTTGAAGATTCTCGCCCTGCACCAGCCGGTTGCGGCGGATCTTCGTCGCATCGCGACGGTTCTGAAAATCAACAGCGACCTCGAGCGAATTGCTGATCTCGCGTGCAACATTGCCGAGCGTGCTCAGAACATGCACGAACAGCCGTATTTCCCGATCCCCGACCAACTGCCAGAAATGGTCAGCGTCGCCAAATCAATGGTTCGCATGGCACTCGATGCGTTTGTGAACTCCGACAGCTCGCTGGCGAAACAGGTCACGGTCACTGACAAAATCGTTGACGATCACAACTTGGCCGTCATCGAGGAACTGCAAAGCCTGATGGCCAGCGATCCGAAATCGGTTGTCGCCGCCCTGCACTGCTTCTCCGCCGCGAGGCACATCGAGCGAATCGCGGACCACGCCGAAAACATCGCCGAAGACATTATCTACATGATCGATGGCGAGATTATTCGGCACCGGCATTTTGATTTTTCCAATGAGCTAAACTAGCGATGCCCGGCGAGAAAATCTTAGTCGTCGAAGACGATCGTTCGTTGGCAGGCGTGCTGCAATACAATTTCAGCAATGCGGGCTACGAAGTTTTTTGTGCGCACGACGGGCTGGACGGAATCAATCAAGCTCGTGCTCATCAGCCCGACCTGATCGTGCTGGACATTATGATTCCCGTCGTCGACGGCATCGAAGCCTGCCGCCGCCTGCGAGCCGAAACTGCCACTCGCGAAACTCCGATCATGATGCTGACGGCCAAGAGCGAAGAGGCCGACCATCTAACCGGTTACTCGGCCGGCGCGGATGATTACGTCGTCAAACCGTTCAGCGTCCGAGTGCTGCTCGAACGAGTCAAGGCACTTCTCCGTCGCCACAGCCGCGCCCACGGTCCCACCAGCGATATCGTGATTCAGGGTCCGATCCAAGTCGACCGAGTCAAGCATCGGGTCAGCCTCGATGGGAAAACGCTCGATCTCACGCCCAGCGAGTTTCGGTTGCTCGATACCTTGATTCGGAATCCCGGCCGAGCGTTCGAGCGTTCGCAGCTGATCGATTCGGCACTCGGCGGCGACGCGTTGGTTCTCGAGCGAACGATCGACGTGCATATCCGCTCGCTCAGAAAGAAGTTGGGCGACAGTGCGGATGCAATCGAAACCGTCCGCGGCGTGGGCTACCGCTTCCGTGAACCCAACCAAGATACAGGTTAGACACAAATTTTCACTTTCAATGGCAGTCCGCGTCGCAGAAACTCGGATGGACCATCTGAGCCAGCACGTCACGGCCTGCGGATCCAATCAGGCGGTTTCTTCAGCGAGGGATGGGTCGTCCACCGATGGTCTAGCGTTTGACGGAACTCATTTTGGCGGGCTTCGCGAAGCTTGCGGTAATCCATGCCGTTTCGTGGCAAGCGTTGGGATCGAGATCGATCGCTGAGCCTCCTGCAGTCTGGGGTGAAGCGGGTTTATCAACGGTTTCCCCCAATCCGAGAAACAGCGAGGTTCCAAGTAATAACGGGGTGAACCTCGGGTTCGAAAATCCCTCGAAATAGCACGCCAGTTGATCGAGAAACCTGCCGATAAAGGCTCTTGCCCAGTCTGGGGCCTTTTTCTAGACTGGTGCCCTTCTAAGGCCAAAACCGCTCGCTTCGGCGGCTGACATTTGGCGTTAGCAACCGACATTCCCCTGTAGCTCAGTCGGTAGAGCAATGGACTGTTAATCCATGTGTCC
>CAZLFF010000066.1:0-18657 GCA_964558755.1 uncultured Pirellulaceae bacterium | reverse complement strand
GATAGGCGGATGGAATATCGGCCACTTTTTAGAACATCCACCGCCCAAAACCCCTCGATGAAAACTGAATCATCACCAAGCTGCTTTTGCTCCCAAATCACTCGGCGTGATCCACGTCGATCACCGTCGGGATGCCAATCGCGCACCGTCATGGTCGTGGGATTTTCTGCACCTCCCAACTTGAAGCGGGCGTATGGTTTACCTTCGGAGAACACGTCCGCAAAGTGATCTTTGTACTTTTGGAATAGATCATCAACGACCTCCCGATGGGAGTCAGCCACGTTGTTTTGTTGCGACGCGTCGGCTTGGTGATCGTAAAGCTCTCCGTCAACCATCCGCCAGTTTTCGGTCAGCACTGCATAGTGCGGAAACGGTCCAGGACTGACCGAGTTTCTCACGAGCTTCGGTTGATCGGCCTGCCGTTGGACAAACAGCGTACGGTCAACCCACGACCCTGAATCACCTTCCAATAGCGGCACAATACTACGACCATCGAACCGAACGCCGTCAGGCTGCCGCAAGTCACATAGCTCGATCAGCGTCGGCAACCAATCGCGGTGACAGGTGAGCTTGTTGACCCGACGCTCCGCTTCCAAGTGTCCCGGCCAACGCGCGAAACAAGCGACTCGATGGCCTCCTTCATAAAGCGATCCTTTCTGACCCTTCATCCTCGCGTTAAAACCAACCGCAGAATCAGCCAGTCCGGCGCCTTCCCGCGCGGAACGATTGATCCCTTGAGCCGTTCCGTTGTCTCCCATGAAAATCACGATCGTGTCGTTTTCTATTCCCTTTTCGCGGAGAAACTCCATTAAGCGACCGAGGTTTTCGTCGAAGTTCGCAATCATCCCGTAGAAATTGGCTCGTTTCGACGGGTGCCCCAGATCAAGAAACGGTTCGGAGTACCGATCGGCTACCTTGTGAGGACTGTGCATCGCGTTCAGCGGCATGTACGCGAAGAACGGCTTTAACGACTCGCTTTCGATAAACTTCATCGCCTCGCGGAAAAACACATCCGTGCAGTAACCTTCGAATTTTTCGGGTTGGCCGTTGCGAAAATACGTGTCATCAAAGTACCCGTTGCCCGCCGGGTTTCCGATTTCATCGACTCCACCTGCTTTATGACAAACAACTGTGTCGAAACCCCGAAAACGAGGAGCGTAAGGCCACGTGTCACCCAGATGCCACTTGCCAAACATGCCTGTTCGATAGCCGGAACCAGAAAACACATTCGCCATCGTCACTTCGTCGTCTTGCAACAACTGTCGTCCCTGAGTCACCGTCCAAGCGCCCACGCGCGTGCAGTAGCGACCGGTCATCAATGCCGCTCGGGTGGGAGTACACATTGGATCGACGTGATAATCCTCCAAACAAACGCTCTGGCTGGCCAACCGGTCCAAATTCGGCGTTTTCAGCCATGGATTGCGGTGGCAGCTCATGTCACCATAACCTTGGTCGTCGGTGACAATCACGATCACATTAGTTTGTTCCGCGGCGTTGGAAAAAGAACCAAACAAGCTAAGGAAGCTGATGATAAGAAAAAACCGAACCATTTCTCGATGCCCTCGGTACCGAATCGATCGTGCTTAGTCGATCGTGCCTAGTCCGCCAGACGTTGGCGATTGTCTTATTGGTATCCGATCCGCTCACAAGCAACGGTCGCGGGCGAATTTGCCGACCCGAACTTGAGGCCGCAATCATTGTCACGGGTTCAAAATCAAGCGATACTTGTCTCTCCCATCTATGTTAACAATTAACAAGGCGGACGCCAGTGACCGATCCGTTCTCCGCGAACGATTCGAGCGTGTTTGCGAGAGTAAGACCGTCGCGATCATTACTACTTCATCCTGATTGATGGTCGCTTTGTTCGATCACCCCGCCAGTTTGTTCAACGAAAGCAAACGCTCATTTTGCTCCACGAGTCTAAAAAATCCATCAGGTATCCCGTCGTGAAAACCCGTTTAAGAATCTGCGAATTTCGATCCACCGTGGTGACGCACTTTTTGTTGAATGTAATCTGCTTGGTGCTCGTCCCCAATTTGTATGCCGCTGAGAAAACGGCAGAGAGCGGCGACGCGACCGCTAAACCAAGCATTTTGTGGATTACGATCGAAGATTGGTCGCCGGACCTGTCTTGCTACGGGACGCCCGGATTGCAGACGCCGCATGTGGATCAACTTGCGGCCGAAGGAATTCGTTACAACCTTGCATTCACGACGTCGCCCGTTTGTTCCACGTCGCGTTCCGCCATGATGACGGGCTTTCACCAAAACTACATTGGTGCGCACCAGCATCGGACGGAAGAAAAAAAACCTTTACCTTTCGGAATCCAGCCGATCCCTCACCTGTTGGCTGATGCGGGATACTTCACCTGCCAGATGAGCTGGAAGTTGGACTGTAATTTCTTGCCAGATACTAAGGAAGAACTTTTCGAGGGAACCGATTGGAGTGGCCGAAAAAAGGACCAGCCGTTTTTCGCGAGGATCACTTTTCCCGGGACCCACCGGGCCTGGGGACGCGATCCGATTCGTCCGATTGATCCCGCCGACGTGGAGCTTCCGCCCTATTACCCCGACACACAGTTCATCCGTCGCGATTGGGCGAACGGGCTTGAGCAAATGCAGGTGGTCGATCGAAAGGTCGGGAAACTCCTGCAACGGCTTGCCGACGAAGGACTAGCCGACAACACGATTGTGTTCTTCATTGGCGACCACGGTCGGTGCCACATTCGCGGCAAACAGTTCTTGTACGACGGCGGTACCCAGATCCCGATGATTATGCGTTGGCCCGGTAAGGTGCAACCAGGGCAGGTGAACGATGATCTCGTAATGTCGATCGACATTTGTGCAACGGTTTTAGAGGCCGCAGGCGTTCAAGCCCCCGTTCCGCTGCATGGCCACAGTTTGTTTAGTGATGCGGTCGAGCAACGGAAGTACACCTTCGCGGCCCGGGACAAGATGGATACGACCCACGATGCGATGCGAAGCATTCGATCAAAGACCCATAAGCTGATTCTGAATTTGATGCCCGAGCGAGCCTACTGTCAGTTCAGCTTCTACAAAGAAAGCTGCTATCCTCCATTGGCCGAGATGAATGTGCTGCACTTGCAAGGCAAGCTAAACCCAACGCAAGCGAAATTCATGGCATCCACGAAACCGGAGATCGAAATGTTCGATCTAAAAAACGATCCGCATGAGATCAACAACGTGGCTGATGACCCGGCTTACGCGGAAGTCAAATCCGAACTACTACGCGAACTGGATCGTTGGCGAACCGAAGTCATTAATGATCAGGGCGTTTCTGAAGCGTTTCGTGCGACAAATGTGTTCCCGAAGACCAATCCGTTACCGACCGTCGGGGAATGGGTTCATGAACACAGTGAGGAGTACGATTTCAAAAAGAACGGTGTGCCGGGTTGGTATCCAACTCGCTCGCTCGATCAATGGCAGGCCATCAGGAAAGCGTGGGAGCCATGGGTATTCCGTAGTCCGACTGACAAGATGAAGCGACCGGTCGTGCCGTTTACAGACAAGCCATAGTAATGAATCCGCCTAGTTTCATCTTGAGCGCGTCATTTTGCGTGCAGGCCGCACCACGAATCACCGCACGCGTGTGGTCTTACTGATCGTTCTTCTCAATCGTTTCTATTTTCTTCCGTTTCTCGACCAAGTTGCCGGGCCCCTGCTGAAAGAAAACCTCGGGTTTGTGCCAGACTCGCGTGTTTTTATACGCTGGCTCTTCGTAGTCGAGGCTCAAGTCGCAATCGAAACGAGCCATCATGGAATAACTTTTCCCGCGTTCACCGGCGTTGATGAAATGGCTCAACCCCCACGTAACCCCACGACCGTCCTTCGTATCGGTGAACGCGTCTGGCGTGTAGGGTGCGGCCGCCGACGGCGTTAACGAAAGACAAGCAGCGATCTCGAAATTGACTCCGTCGGACGCGTATTGCATCGTGTCGCGCTCGTTGCCGTCCTTAATTGCCAGCGCTGCAACACCTTCTTTGAACGGAAAGTACGTTGTCTCGTGCCCGGATTGCATCACGGGATTAAGCGGGTGTTTCTCGAATGGCCCAAGCGGATTATCGGCGATCGCCAAGCCATGACCAACGGCGTACTTGTCGCGTTTCTCCGGCCATTTGTTGTAGGCCGCTTTGTAGTACAGATAAATCTTGCCGTCACGAACGATGGGCTGCGGATCATGAGTCGCTTGACGATCCCATTCGTTCTCATTTCCAAATGGAATCACCGCATCGCCACGGTGCGTCCACGGCCCCGCTGGAGAATCAGCGCTCGACACCGACACCGGACACAGGTCGCCCCGCAGCCCGCTCGGTTCATCAAACGCTTGATAGTACAAGTAATATTTGTTTTTCCAAACCAAAATGTCTGGCGTGGCGACCGATCGCCAACCCGATGCGGGTTTTGCAGGCCGAGCAACTGCGACACCCTGCTCGGACCATGTGATTCCATCTTGGCTGGTTGCATACCAGATTTCAGCCAAGTCCCAGTCGGTCGACGGTGTCTGATCGTCTGCTTTCGCAGCGTTATTCCAACCAATCGGTGGCACAACCGTGTCTCGCTTGGTGTACCACACGTAGAAAGTACCATCAACCAAAATGGGACGCGAAGGATCGCGACGAGAAACCTTGCCCGAACCATTGTCGTAATCAAAACCTTTGAGCCGCGAATACTTGAACTGACTAAACAGTTCGTTGTCTTGAATTCGAGGCGCCGGATAATTGAACATCCGTCGTGACGCAGCACTCATCGGAATGTCGGGCATCTTCGTCGGCATGGTAAACGGGAACGCGTCACCTTGCCCCCCGTCACCGACTCTCTTGCCGGCTTTCGAGTCGAACTCCTGCGCAGAGCTAGGACTGGCGACGCAAAGTAACAGAAAGAAAAGCGCGTGATCCAGCTTCAAAAACAGATTCCGTTTCGCAGGCATGATTGGTCTCGCAAATCGAGCGGTGGGAAAGTAGAAGAGTTTCAAGCATTGTGGTTGCTTTGGGCAAGAGGTAGAAGGCAACCTGCACCGAATCAGGGACTCGGAATCGAGCTTTCGGGCTCCGCGATGCCTAGCTTCCGCGTGTGCGGCTGGTTTGATGGGAGCAAAACATGGGCTGATCAACGGATCTGAAGTACGCCAAAGTTACTCATGGATCACGTCGCATCCGAAAGGTGGACTACGCCGAACGACGCTGTGGCGTAGCGGCGGTTTCATGCTCTTGAGTGACCGCGGCTCGCGTCAACTCGAACTGGTGGGCCAGCTGGTGGCCGACGACGGTGGGCGTAGTCGGGCGAAAGCCCGCGTTGATCGCCATCCGCCGCGCCGCTTGGTTGCGTTGGCTGGCTTGGAGGCTCAACGTTTGAACCAACGGCGCGGTGGCTCCGATTGATGATGGGTTGGCAAACACCAGTTCAACCAAACGCTCCAGCAAGGCGGTGCCCAAGTTTTGATTTCGAAGCGCTGGGTTCACCAGCACAGAAACATCCGCCCTATCCGAATCGAATGCCGAACGGCCAAGCGACAACATCGCCGTGGCAGTTCCATCGGACAGCCTCGCTATCCAATGCTGTCGCGTCGAACCTTGCACAGATCGGGCAAAGGCGCTGCGGCTTTCAAAGACACCGGCCGACAACGAAACGGCTTGCGATTCTGAGTCGCGTCCCCACCGCCCAACAAGATCCCAGTCGTCTTGGTGTGCGTCGAAGAGTTCAATCGTGTCGCTGGCCAATCGCCGGGCGATCCGCCGAGCGGCTTGGCCGTCGATTGCATTTCGTCCCGAGTCAATCAGTGCACGTCGTCGATCGCCGCTTCGAATCAGTTGGCTCACTTTCTTGCAAAACGGGCCGGCCTTCGCTCTTTCGATCGACAGCACGGAACCATCGCCGTCCGCCGACCATCGCTCGTCAGCCTGACAAAGATCCTCGCGCTCGAATCGAACGACCGGAATCCCACGCTCCGCCAACCTTCGCTCGCAATCGCGGTCGTCGGTGATCGCAAGGTGGATTGGCACATTCGACGTGAGCCGTCGCTCTAGCGAGTGGACAACCCGAACAAGCGAGCGGGTTTCGATCCGCTTGAGTTCGACCGTCAACCGCGAGTCGCGTTGTTGGGCCGGCACAACGATTTCGATCGTGCTGCGTGCCACACTGACCCGCTGAAGACGATCGACCAACACATGCAGTTTGTCCGAGGACAGATCGTTCACGCAAACCAGCAGCCGCTTGGCGACGCTTGGCACCGAGTGAGCCTGACATTGATCATGGGGGGAAACTTGGTAGCGGTTGCCAAAAAATGAAATCGGTTTGCGAACGTTCGTCTTGTCGTTTGCACAAAGAAATGTGCGTGGGGATTTAATTGCGAGCATCGATGCAGGGTAGGGTGAAGGCTCCCGAAAGTTGCCAGTCGCGCTCTCAATCAATAGCTCAGTCGGTAAGAACTTGGCCGCGGCTCCCGCAGCGAGAAACCAGTTCGCGTCAGCATCCGCAGCAAGCTCGCAGGCCGTCAGTGCTTGACCGCCAGACGGCGGCAGTGGCTGAATTTCGATGTTCTGCGAAGTGATTTTTGCTGACAGTCGACCGGGAATTTCCCCACACGCGATGGTCGCCTGTCCGCCAAGCCGTTGCCAGGCGGCAGCCAATTGGACGCAACGATCCAGATCCACAGTCCCTGCACGCGGGCCAACGTTGGCGTGCAGCAGCAGAGTCTCGTGGCTGAACAACATGCGGAACGCCGGCTTGAGGACGTGGTTAAGAATTGGGCGAAGCAGTACCTCTTCGTCAAAATCTGCTCGAACGATCCATTGAGACCCGGTCGTTCGAGCATTTTTGCTAAACTCAAGCTCGAATTATTCGGCCAACTCGCTTATTTTGCTCAATCACAACACCCAAGTGCACACTTTTTGCTTGCATCTGTTGCTGCTGGTAACCGCTGCCGTTCTCGCAACCGGCCAGCTGCCGGCCCGAGCGCAAAGCGATTTCCAGCAGGCACCGATCAAGTACGATGCGACAAAGGCCACAGACGCGATTGCCAAATTGGCGGTTCAGCTTGATTCGGGCGAGCGAAGGCTTTCATGGGACCCGCAGCACGGCTGGCTGCCCGCGTTACTGGACGCGTTAAACGTGCCAGCCAGTTCGCAGACGTTGGTCTTCTCGAAAACCAGCATGCAAATCGAATCTATCTCGCCGCGGAACCCGCGTGCGTTGTACTTCAACGACAATGTTTACATCGGAGCCGTTCCCGGCGCTGACTGGATCGAACTCTCGGCGGTCGACCCAGAACTGGGCGCAGTGTTTTACACCTTGGACGCTCGGCCTGATGCAATCAGAGAAAGTGACGCGCCGAATGAAACACAATTGAAAGTTCCCAAGATCATTCGTGACCAGACGGAGTGTTTGCGTTGCCACCATACGGGCAAGACGCAAAACGTGCCAGGCTATTTGATCCGCTCGGTCTACCCCAAGCGATCGGGGCACCCACGATACGAGTTGGGCACCACAACCACCGATCATACGACCCCGTTGATCGACCGATTCGGTGGCTGGTTCGTCACGGGCAGCCATGGGACGATGCGACATCGCGGCAATGCGTTTGCAACCTCCGACTCCGACGCCCCGATCGATTTCGAGCACGGCGCGAATCAGTTTCAGCTACCCAAGCGACTGCACGCAAAGAATTACATTCACACCGGCAGCGACATCGTGGCGTTGATGGTGCTGGAACATCAATCGCAAATGCACAACGCGATTACGAGGGCGGCTTACGAAACGCGAATGGCTTATCACTATCAGGACGTACTCAACCGAGCACTCGACCGCCCGGCCGACTTCGTTTCCGATTCGACTCGCCGGCGCATGCAGAAAGCTGGTGATGAACTATTGAAACACCTGCTGTTTGCCAACGAAGCGAAACTAACCGATCAGATCACGGGCGACCCGGCGTTTGTCGAAGACTTTCAAGCAAACGCAAAACGGGACGAGGAAGGACGTTCGCTGCGAGATTTTGATCTTAAAACTCGCATGTTCAAGCACCCGTGCAGCTATCTGATCCACAGCGAAGCGTTTGAATCACTGCCACCTCAAGTCCTGAGTTACGTCCAACAACGCTTGATCGCGATCCTAACTGGCGGCGACAACGACGAAGCGTTCGAGCATCTGGGTGAGACCGACCGTTCCAATATCCTGACGATCTTGACCGCGACTACACCAAGATTCGCAGATAAACTGAAAAAGTGACGGGCGAAGTAGCGTTATTCACGAGCACCGCAATCAACGATTGGTGGTCGAGAACGACTGCTGAGCGGCATTGATAACTACTTCCGCAACTGCCTCGTCATCTCGGAAAACGCCTGCTTCATTTTCTTGTTTTCGAACGGACGCAGGTTTGGCACGGACAAACTGGTGATCGCATCGAATGCTCGACGGCTGACGGCCATCAACTCCGCCATGTCCTTACTGAGGGCCGCCGTTTTGTAAGTATTGGCCGCGGTGAGAATGTTCTTCTTGCATTCAAGATTCGCCATCATCATCTGATGCTTTTGATGCGACAGGCTTTCCTTGTAGAACATCGCCACGTCGTAGGTTTGCTGGTTGCTCATGATGTTGTTGTTCAACGTCGCCTCGTCACCGCCCAACTTGATCGCCCGTTCCGCGTCGTCGATGTTTAGCTGAGCCTGAGCAGCAAACTTTTCCAACTGCGGGTAATACACGTCATCGACGTTGTCCACAAACTTGTTCTGCAAACGATCGACCGTTTTCAGCAGCATCAGATAAACGCCATAGTATTTTTTCGCAGCCTCGGGATCCTCACCCGACTGCTCGGTCAGCTTCTCCAGCTTCATCGCGAAACGTTTCGCGTTGTCGAAGATCACGCTGATGCGAACGAACTCGTCACCGGTGACCGATTCGAGCAGCATGTCGATCGTTTCGGCGTCCAGTTCCATGCCGATCTTATTCAACTGAGCCAACAGGGCATCTTTTTCGGCTTGGATTTCTGCCTTGGAAATTTCGATGCTCTCGCGAGCGGCCCCGATCTTTTTATCGTAGCCGGATCGGGTGGTCGTCAGCGGGTTGTACGAACTCTCGGGTGCGGAGATCTTTTTTCGCTGATAAACGGTGATGTCACTCTGGTCCGATTCAATTTGCTTCTTCAACTCCGCGATCTTCTGGCGGCGATCGGTGATACCGGACACGCCCAAGGCGTCGGCGGCAACGTCCAAATACGATTGGATTTTCCCTTGCTGGTCTTCCTTGGTCTTACTGAGAAAATCGTAGAACGCGAGGTCTTCTTCGCCCGGCAACTGGTGCTTCTCGTCAAACATCTCCAGCGCCTTGTCCAACGCACCGTGAGCCTGTTCAAAAAAGCGACCGGTATCCTCTTGCTCTTGTGCCCGTTCGGCCTGAAGCGTTTCCAAAGTCTGCGCGGACGCGGGCGTGGCTGCTAGGCAGAGTAAAACGGAGAGAATCGTCGTGGCTGAGAAGTTAATGTTCGCCATTTTATTTCCGCAAAGAACTTGGGTCGGTGGACATCATTGTAGGTCTATCGGCATCACAATCCAGTTCGATCCTCGCAAGCCAATATTTGGTGGGATTCGGGGCACAGGTAGAAAGCACAAACTGCTAAACTAACCGCCATGACTGATAAACCAAGCACACCAGAACCTGCCGAACCCACAGAACATACCGCCGATTCCCTGCGCAGCGTCCACACCAACACGTTTCCCGAGCTACTGAAACAGCTCGGCGCGTCGGTGTTGGTTACGACCTATCAGGCAGGCAAATTGGTCGTACTGCGTGAGGACGGGGGCGTGCTGAACACTCACTTTCGCAACCTAAGCAAGCCCATGGGATTAGCCCGTGACGGTGGCCGGTTAGCCGTGGGCTGCGGCGTTGACATCTGGGAATTCCACAACGTGCCGGCCGTGTGTGCGAAACTGGACGCTTCGGACGACTACCCGAGCACGGCGGCAAAGCACGACGCCTGTTTTTTGCCTCGCCGCAGTCACTGCACGGGCGACATTCAGATTCACGAAATGGCCTTTGTTGATTCGGAAGGTGATTCGGGGGAGCGAGCTGGAAAGGAACTGGTCTTTGTCAACACGGCGTTCAGTTGTCTGTCGAAACGGAGCGAAGAGAACAGCTTCGAACCGCTGTGGCGTCCCAAGTGGATCAAGCAGATCGCGCCGGGCGACAATTGTCACTTGAACGGACTGGCAACTCGGGACGGACAAGTGAAGTATGTCACGGCGTTTGGCACCACGAATGAACCGGGCGGCTGGCGAGAGAACAAACGCGACGGAGGGCTGCTGATCGATGTGGACTCGCACGAGATCATCGCCACCGGTTTGTCGATGCCTCACTCGCCGCGCTGGTACAACGGAAAGCTATGGCTGCTGGAAAGCGGCGACGGCACCATCGGGACGGTTGATCTCGACACCGGCAAGCACACCGCGGTCGCACAGTTTCCCGGCTTCACCCGCGGGCTCAGCTTCCTTGGCCCGCTGGCATTTGTCGGACTCTCTCAAGTCCGTGAGTCCGCGATCTTCAGCGGCATTCCCTTGGTCGAACGACTCAAAGAGGCGAACGAACGCACTTGCGGCGTGTGGGTGTTGAACATCGAGACAGGTGAAACACTCGGCTTCTGCCGTTTCGAAGAGGGCGTGCAAGAAATCTTCGCCGTCGAAGTGCTGCCGGGCGTTCGTTTTCCTGACTTGATCAATCACGACGCGGAACTCGTCGGTCAATCTTACGTGCTGGGCGATGAGGCATTGGCGGAGGTGCCGGCAGAGCTACGCAAATAAAGTACTCATTACATTCCCATGTGATGTCGCGCACACAGTGCTTTATCCTTGGCACCAGTCTCCCCCGAGCCACCTTGTTTGCTTGGAAAGTGGCTGGGGACTTTGGCATCACATGGAATGTGATGGGTACAAATGATGTGATGGGTAAGAACAAGGCACAAAAAAAGACTGCGGGAAGAATGCTCTTCCCGCAGCCGGACCAATCGCCCTCGTCATCGATGCTGTGGCGGTGTCGCCGCAGCTTCGGAATCGGTTGGGTGTTTATTAGTTAACCGTATTGGCTTACGGGATGAATGACATGCCGGTAACGAACAACGCCTGCCGGCGGGCTCCGTCCAAACTCAGCGGAACCGGGTCTTTTAGCCACGGAGCACAATTGCCCGGGCGGTAGTAACCGAGTGCGTACTGACATTCGTTCGCAGGATTGATGCTCATTTGATACGGCAGCGTGAAGAAACTGACAAAGAAGTGAGCGGCCGACTGAACCGGTTGTGTGAACGGGCCGTGGCTGTGACCGTAACGTTCTAGCTGGCGGTTCTCAAAGTACAACGGCTTGTGGCACAGGTTCGAGGCGGACCATGTGAACGTCTGCGGAACCCAGTTGCGATGTACCGAGCCCCGATCACCGACGCTGCATGTTGTTGGCAGTCGCCAGAACTCTGATACCGCCGCCCAGTCCGCTTCGCTAAGTCGAGCGTAAGCGATCTTCTGACCACTATCCAAAATCACGTAGCCACGTCTCAAGTCGCTCATGGCGCCGGTCGCAATAATGTTGCCGCTACGATCAGTCCATGTACGCCCCACGCTGTAGCTGCCTGGCAAGCTGCTGGCAGGTGGCGAAATGTCCAAAGCGATATCACGAATCGTGCTGCTGAGCAGTTCGTTGCGGAACTCGCCGCAACTTTTATCCGGAGCCCGACTGATGTCTTCGTCGTCTTCATCAATATCGGCATCCTCATCTTCGTCGCCCAGCTCGTCGAGGTCCTCCAACTCTTGGTCGATGTCGCGATCCAAGTCTTCGTCCATGTCCTCGAAGTCGTCAATCTTCTCGAGGGCCGAATCCGAACGATCATCGTCCGCATCGGGCCGCAGGTCCAAATCGTTATCCGAATCGCCAGACTGCCCAACCAGACGCAAGCGATTGGTGACACTCCGCACACGTCCCGCAGACGAATCGCTTGAGGAACCTTCTTGCCGAGTCAGAACCGAAATCTTTCTCGCGGGAATTCGTGACCGCTGATTGCTAACGTAAGACGTTGAACGTCGTTGACGCGGTGGATCGACCAACACAACCGGTTCGATTTCCTCATCAACCCATTCTGGACGACCGACTTTCGGTCGAGTCTGAAAACGATCGCGTTGTGGTACCGCGTGAGTCACCCGATGGTCTCGCGACTCGTTGGCCTCACGACCACCCGTCGCCAGTAGAATCGATCGCTCTACCGGAGCAGCGTCGGATTCCAGATAGCGGGCGTAACGTTCGGTCGGCGACAGCCGATCTTCGAATGCGTCGGGCCGTACGGAAGGCGATGGAGTTCTCTCTGTTTGGTTACGCTGGTAGGCATGCCGAGCTTTTTCGACGCGAGCTACTTGGTCTGCGAATGAGCGGCTGGCTCGTGCGGTGCCACGGGATTTTGATGACACATCCTTGGATGACGTGGATGCAAGATCAACGTTTGATCGCTCCTGATTCGCACGCTCCCGGGCCTTGTTCAGGATACCGATTGGAGGCGCTGCCTGCGCGTATGACTCTGATTCATTGACCTCAGGTGTTGGTGCCAGTGTTGGTTCGCTGTGACTAGCCTCGCGATTCGAGTCGTCGCGATCAGACTGCGCGAACCTTTTCACCGCACCCGTAATCCGGTCTTGCAAACCGGGGCGGCGGATCAATTCACCGGTAGCCGCTGCTTCGCACTCTTCGCAGTCGCTCAAGCGTGCGGCCACGTAAGTCCCAGCTGCTGGCGGTGGCACGTGAACGGGCGGTGCGTAGTTGTTGACCGGCCTAGCAGCCTTGGATGCCTGAACGGCGGTAGCCGAATCAGGAGCCGGCATGTGGTAGACGACAGGCGACTGGATCGCCGGTGCCGAAGTCGCCGCAAGCAAAGGGAAAAGAATCGCGGGAATGCCGCTGAGAACTCGACGCGCCGCAAAAGTTGAGGGGCGTCGATCGTTATTGTTGCCGTGGCTCATCTGAGTCTTCCTTGACTGCAATGAACAGATAGTTTCGTTAGCCGTGTTCGTTAGACGGGGACTCCGTACTGTAATTAGGAGCCTCTTGCGTAATCGCGATATCATGTGGGTGGCTTTCTCTAACGCTTGCCGCTGACACTTGGATAAAACTCGCATCCGTACGCAATTGGTCGATCGTCTGCGTTCCGCAATAGCCCATTCCGGCTCTCAGACCGCCAACCAACTGGTACACAAAATCACTCAACGCCCCCTTAAACGGAACGCGACCTTCGACGCCTTCGGGCACCAGTTTCCCGGTCCCCGTTGCTGACTGTCGGTAACGTTCGCTCGATCCCTTGACCATCGCGCCAAGTGAACCCATACCGCGGTACACTTTAAAAGTGCGTCCCTGGTACAAAATCACTTCGCCCGGACTTTCGGCCAAACCGGCGAACAAGCCTCCGATCATCACGCAGGAAGCTCCTGCTGCGATGGCCTTGGTGATGTCGCCCGAGTATCGAATGCCTCCGTCTGCAATCACTGGAATGTTGTGTTTGAGTGCGGCCTGATTCGCTTCGTAGATCGCCGTAATCTGAGGCACTCCAATGCCGCTGACCACGCGAGTCGTACAAATTGAACCAGGACCGATCCCGATTTTTACCGCGTCGGCTCCCGCAGCAATCAACGCCTCGCAACCTTCGGCGGTTGCTACGTTACCTGCGACGACATCAATATCCCAACGAGATTTGATGGCCTTCACGGTTTCGATCACATTACTACTGTGACCATGAGCACTATCAACGATCAGGACATCCACACCTTTTTCGATCAGCTTCTCGGCACGCTCTAAATCGTGCACGCCGATGGCTGCTCCAACGCGAAGCCGTCCCTGCGAGTCTTTGCACGCGTTGGGAAAACGACGCATCATGTCGATGTCACGGATCGTAATAAGGCCCGCTAGTTTCTTTTCTTCGTCAACCAGCAAAAGCTTCTCCACCTTTTTCGCCGTTAAAATCGTCTCAGCCTCCTCAAGCGTCAAAGTCCCCTGCTCGGTGACGTCCGCGGTGACCAGATTGTCCTTGGTCATCACCTCGCTAACCGCCATATCGCTGGATTCGAGGAACTTCAGGTCCCGGCGAGTGAGAATGCCAACCAGCTCGCCGTCTGCTAGCACGATTGGGACGCCCGAGACCTTGTTCTGCGCCATGGTTTCCTTGGCCTCAGCGACCGTGGCGTCGGGCGGCAGAGTCACCGGATCGACAATCACTCCGTTGGCCGATCGTTTGACTTTGTAGACCTCTTCCGCCTGAGCTTCAGCGGACATGTTTTTGTGGATCACGCCCAAACCACCCACTTTCGCTAAACCGATCGCCATCGCGTGCTCGGTTACGGTATCCATCGGGCTGCTGATCAGCGGCGCGTTGAGGCGGATTCGGTTGGTCAGCCGTGATGAAACATCAACTTGCGAGGGCACGACTTCGCTGTAGCGTGGCTCAAGCAGCACGTCGTCGAAAGTGATTGCGGTGTGGCGGATTTTGTCTTGCAGGCTCATCGTGATCCTCGTCCTGATGGAGCAGGGATTCACTGCCGAAGCCCCGCCCAAGCTCATTTTTGGGTAAGCCCCGCATTATGGGATTCGGCGGGCCGATTGGCAATTAGGGACGTTCAGAGTTCCCATTCGCAAAAATTTGACGTCGTCGCCAATTCGGCTAGGCTGGAGGTTCGCTCTACCGCGATGTGCGATCCCGCGACGCTCACAACACACTTCCCCGAGGATGTCATGACTCAAGACCCGGTTGAAAACCAGGAAAATCCGTTCGCCGGCGGCCCCGCGGATCACGTGATAGAAGCAACGCCAGTCGCAGAGCCAAAAACCTCGCTTAGCGCGGTTTTTAGTCTTGTACTTGGTCTTTCAAGCTTTGTGTTTTCGATTTTGACCGGACTGCCCGCGATCATCCTCGGCATCATCGCTCATTCGAAGATCGGCAAGAGCCGCAATGCGCTGACCGGCGGTGGATTGGCGACCGCGGGCATCGTCACCGGAGCAGTGGGCTGTCTAATGTCACTGGTGCTCATCGGCATGCTCCTGCCGGCAGTGCAACAAGTTCGCGCGGCGGCTCGGCGTGCAATGGCAATCAATAATAGCAAGCAGCTAGTGCTAGGGTTGCTGAATTACGAGTCGGCCTATCAGCAGTTTCCACTGGCGACTGACGAGCCCGGCCAAGGGCTCAGCTGGCGCGTTCACATTCTGCCGTTCCTAGACGAAGGCAATCTTTACAACCAATTTCATTTGGACGAACCATGGGACACCCCACACAATCTGAGCCTAGTCGAACAAATGCCAGAGGTATTCAAAAGTGCTACGGTTGAGCTACCGCCGGGGCAGACCTGCTTCCAAATGCCGATGACGCCAGCTGCCTTGGCGGGGACGAACCCCAAAATCAACGCGATCAGAGTCCAAGGTGAACCGGGCATTCGATTTGGCGATATTACCGACGGGGCTTCAAACACGATTTTAGTGATCGAAGCCTCACCCGAGGCGGCGGCGACTTGGACCGATCCCGCGGGTGACTTCGTGGTCACCCCGGGCGAACCGATCACCATGATCGGCGGCCATCATCATGGCGTCTTTATAACAACGAACGCAGATGGCTCGTCGGAAACGCTGCCGGTCGAAATCTCTCAAGACGTTCTGCACGCAAAAATCACGCGGGCGGGTGGCGAGCGAATCATGCCCGTCAACTATTGAACTGGATTGCGTATTCAGCGGCTTTCACGTGCTAGATCACCCAGTGCGGTCTCGCATGTAGCCACGAATGTTGAATCACGAAACGACGCGCTAAAATTTTGATCAGCGCTGGCTTGTGCTGTGGGCTGACCGCCCGGAATGAATCTTTTTGCTTCCTAAAAAGGACCGCTGAACGCCACGCAGATTCGCAAAGCGTCAAAACACGCCGAAACGCTCTTAACCGAGCGGTTCTGTCACGGTATAGACAATTCATGCACCCTTCGATTCCCGAACCAGAACGACCGGCAGTAATGCGGCTTTTCTTTTGCTGCCTGATTGCCGGTGCGTCCTACACCCTAGCTCGGACGGTAGGCGATAGTTTGTTTCTGGCTCGAATCGGTAACGAAAACCTGGCGATGGTGATCGCGATATCGGGTTTGCTGACGGCCGGGACCGCGTCGCTGTGGTTCATGCTGATGAAGCGATTTCCGCTCGAGTCCTTCTTGCGAGCATCAACGGTCTCGTTGGGGGCACTAACCCTCGCCGCCTGGTTGCTCCTTCCGTACTTGCATCATTCGTTGTACTTCTTGGCCGCCGTCTACGTCCTAGCCGAGATCAAGGGCTGTATCAATGCGATCCATGCCATCACCGGTATGAACGAAGTACTCGGCGGCCATTCAAAACGTCGCTCGTGGGCGATGGTACTGCTCGGGTTTCCGATCGCCGCGATTACAACTGGATTCTTGGTCAGCATCGAAACCGGTGTGCTAACGGTAAGAACTTGGCTGTTGGTGTCGGCCGTCTTAGACCTCGTTGCAGTTGCTCCAACGATCGGGCTGGCAAAATCAAAAGTGCCAAAGTTCACTACTGCGATGCCGCGGGTAAACGACGCTGGCATGCCCGGCCCCAAACAACTTTCCGATCGAATTGCGACGGCCACGCTACCGCTGACGAAGTACGTCAACAGCGATACATTTTCTCGTTGGATCGGCGTCGTCATCGCTGCCAAGGTTTTCGTACTGACGATCGTCTCCTTTGAGTGGAAGGTTACCGCAAACGACTATTACGCTCATGATGAGGAATCTTTGGCGCGCTACTTCGGCATGTTTTACGCGGTGGCGGGAGTCGCGACATTGGTCGTTCAGTATTTCGTTACCGGCCGACTGCTAGCCAAGAAAAGTGTCGTTGCACCAATTATGATTTTGCCAGCAACGCTATTCCTGCTGAACATCCTGTTCGTGTTTGGTTCTGGCCTGGCATTCTTATTCTTTGTCGCGACCGCCGCGAAAGCCATGGACGCGTGGCGAAGAAGCACACACGACACGGCGATCCACCACTTGTACACGCGTGTCGAAAAAAAGAAGCGTCGGGGCCTGATTGGGCACAATCAAGCGTTCGTCAAACCGACCGCCGAGGTCTCGGCGGCGCTAGTTTTGGCGTTGGCGACGCCGCTGGTTCACAAATCGATTCTGGTGGTGGTGAGCCTGGTTTGGCTGTACGCCACGGCGTCGCTAATCGGCTTTTTACGCCGATCAAGAAAGGCAAACTACGCGCGGGCCTGACGCTCTCGTCGCTTGTGAACTGGGGGCACGATGTTGCTGGCCAGTCCAACCCACGACCAGCTCTTGATGATGTAGTAGTTCAAATCGAACTCCCACCATTTGTGCTGAACGGTGGCTGCCGACTGGTCGTGGTGATGGTTGTTGTGCCAGCCTTCACCCGATGTGATCAACGCGACGAACCAATTGTTACGGCTGTGATCGTCTGTGTCGTAGTTGCGATAACCGAACATGTGCCCCAGCGAGTTCACCGACCAGGTCACGTGCCACATCAATACGACGCGAGCCACCACGCCCCAGACGAAAACGCTGCACGCCATTTGAAAGGCTGCCATCCCGAATCCCATGACCATTCCGGCGATCAACCAAGCCGCTGCGAAAACCGCGACGCCATGGCCCACGAAAATCGCGACGCCGGCGTACGTGTTCTTCTCCAGCCACATGTAAAACGGATCGGCCAAAATATCCTTGGCATACTTTTGGTAGAGGCTGAATTTTGCGGTCGCTGCGTTTTCATAAACCAGCCACTGAAAGTGCGACCAGAAAAAGTTCACCAGCGGGCTGTGCGGATCCTCTTGATGGTCGGATTCCGTGTGGTGCAATCGATGCCAAGCGACCCATTGAGCCGGTGTTTCCTGCCCGTTGCACAATGCAATCATCACCAAACATCGCTCGAACCATTTCGGTGTCTTGAAACTACGGTGGGTGAGCAGTCGGTGATAAGTGATCGGGATTCCGATCGCGCCGACCAAGTAAGATCCGATCACCAACGACGCGACGCCCGTCCAACTGAACAACCAAGGCACGAACACGAGCAGCGAGAGCGAGTGAAAAACGATAAAGCTA
This sequence comes from uncultured Pirellulaceae bacterium, assembly GCA_964558755.1. Classification (GTDB taxonomy): domain Bacteria; phylum Planctomycetota; class Planctomycetia; order Pirellulales; family Pirellulaceae; genus Mariniblastus. Next base: position 551 of record CAZLFF010000066.1, on the reverse strand, counting down.
ATCAGGTAGCTGTAATAAATACGCTTGGTGTTGACCTGTGCAGGCAATGGAATCGAAGTCGCATCGCGCCCGCCGACGCGGCCGTCTTTTCGCGAAGGCGTCTTTGCGGAGGTGGATGGTTTTGCGACGGGCGCATCAATGGTCATACGGAATCCTTGTTGAAGAGTTGAATCGCGGCAGCCGAGGGGGCTTGGGCGGGTAGAGCAGGGCAGGCAAACGATCAAAAAGCACCGGAATCGGAGCCGCAAGAGTTTATCCGAGGCGAGCTCGAAACGGGGCAAAAATCCCGCCACTTTCCCACGTTTTCCACAGCCTCAATCGTACTCGGTTTCGCTAATCGATACATCGTCACCGATCGGGCGGCTGAGGCAACCATTTCGTCGCAGGGCATCCCGCATCGCAGCTGCCCCACTCCGTTCCCCAAAACGCTCCGACCGCTAAAATCAGGCGAAAATCCAGCGCCCCCCAGGAGCCTCCTTCCGGCGAACTTAAGCTTGACGGAAAACCGACAACCGGACACCTCGCCCGGATCGTTCTATCGAACTTCCAAA
>CAZLFF010000065.1:0-19018 GCA_964558755.1 uncultured Pirellulaceae bacterium | reverse complement strand
GGTGCGACGTGCATGCAAGGTCCTGCCGCCGGATCGCTTGTATCTCCGGCAGCGTGCGGGCCGAAGTTCCAATGTGATTTTGCAGTGGGTGAAAAGATTCCGACGCCCTGCCCCGTTTTATTGAACAATGCCATCGCATGTCGTGGCGGGTTGGTTTTGCCCCATGGCGGTCCGGGCGGCTGACGTTCCTGTTTCCATTGTCCTTCACCAAGGTAACTACGAACGTCAGAGAAGTTTCGGGTGACGTAGCACGCCGGAACTTCTTGAGGACGATTGATCGCTTCACCCCAGAGGTCGTCTGGTTCACGAGCCGTTTCCAATTCGCACTGCACAACCACAACGCCCGGCATGTTTGGTTCAAGTGACGTCCACTGCCGCATCAGTGCCTCGGCATTTTCGTTGGCCATGTCCCAAAGCTTGGGCACCGTCTGCGAATAAAGTTCCTCCGCGCGTTTTTCAAAAACGTTTGCATGTGCCCATGTTCCATCGCCCCCGGCCGGTCCGACTCCGCCTCCTTGAACTGGGTTCCACGCCCACGGACTCCATGACTTGCTCTGGCCCTCGTTTGTTCGATCAATACGCTTTCCCGCGTAGTAGGATTGTTGAATCAGGCGCCCGGGATCCGCGATGTTGACCATGTTGTTCGGATAGGCACTCGAAGAAAGCCACGTAATTGCACCACCCTTCTCACGATGAATGCCAACTTTAATTTCGCTGTCCCCGATCGAGATTCGGTTCCCAACTTTCGCGTCGTTGGACATTATCTTCTTTTGCTTCGGTCGTTCTTTGAATTTATTTGCCGGGCGAATACCCTCGAGTTCAGGTCGATGGCTCGCGGGGTCAAAGTTCGGATTTGCAATAGGAGTAATCGCTTCGGTGTCCTTCAGGAACTTAGTAATCGAGGCATCGAGCCGGCTAACCACATCCGGGTTTGAATCGGCCAGGTTGTTCGCTTCACCAATGTCCTCCGACAGGTTGAACAAATGGTATCGATGGCCGCCATTCTCACCCGCGTGAAACACGCGAATCAGTTTCCAGTCCGCTTCATGGACGGAAATTGACGGCGGAATCCACTCAGGAACTGGTGGATCATGAGGGAAGTATTGAAACACGGCGCTACGAGATAGCGGTTCGCCCGTGAGTAGGGGCAGGAAATTTACTCCGTCGAATTGCTGGTTGGGCTCTGGCTCAATTCCAAGCCCCGCAAGCAACGTTGGGTAAAAGTCTTCGCTTTGAATGATGGTATCGCTGGTCGTTGCAGGAGTCGTCAAACTTGGCCACGCAACGACTAGGGGCACGCGAGTTCCACCTTCAAAAATCGAAGCCTTGCCACCTCGCAGTGGCGCGTTGCTGGTGGGTGATTCTCCCTCGACGCGGTTGTACATGTTGCCGCCGTTGTCGGACGTGAAAATGATGATCGTGTTGTCTGTTAGATTCAAGCGATCGAGCGTATCCAACAAAGTGCCCACGGCATCATCCATGCTTTCAATCATCGCCGCGTAAGTTGGACAACGCTGAGGATTTTTCAGATCGACGGTCTTTCGATACTTCTCGATCAGGTCTTCTTTCGCATCAAACGGAGCATGGACGCTGAACATCCAATAGTTCAGAAAGAACGGTTTATCTTTATGCTGTTCGATAAACGAAACCGCCTCGATGGCCATGCGGTCTTCGATGTGTTGATCGGGAACATCGGGGTCGTGGTCAAAGTTGTCGAACCGCCATGGAGCAACGAAGCTGCCGGCTGGCCCCGGCCCCGGCCAGTGCGGAACATCAACGTCGAAACCATGTTGCAGTGGCGAGTACGGTTCGCGACCAAGGTGCCACTTGCCAAAATGGCCCGTTGCATAACCTGCTTTCTTCAACGATTTCGCAATTGTTGGGTAGTCAGTCTTCAATCGCGTGACCGGAACCGGCTGAATCGCGTGTTTGTTCTTTGGTGCCTTTAAACCCGCTTTCGCCTTCAAAACGATTTCCGGTCGATGGCAGTTCGGGTTGGTGATGCCAGTTCGAGCCGGACTCAGTCCCGTCAGAATGGCCGAGCGTGTCGGAGAACACAAAGGGCTGGCGGAATAAGCTCGGGTAAACATCATGCCACGAGCAGCCAGTCGTTGGATGTTGGGCGTTTGGTAGAACTGCGTGGTCCCGTGCAGCGTCGTATCGCTCCAGCCCAGGTCGTCGGCTAGAATGAAAACAACATTCGGCCGATCCGATGCATGGGCGGAGCAGCACAAATGTGACAACGTGACAAACAGCAGCATGTACAAGTGTCGATGGTTGTTGTGTTCAAACATTTTCGTGATTCTTGAAAAAACGGTTGACTTGAAAATCCGTAAGGCAATCCAATGAACGGGACAAAGTGAAAACCAGAATTGCAAAGACAATATCTATTGGCGTTGTTTGCGTCGCCATCGTCTGGACCAGCATTCTGGAGGCGGCGACACAACACGACAAGGCGGCTGGGTCAGTCGTGGTGCAACCTCCGAACGGTCGTTTGGCGATCGTTGCCGATGGGAACTCGCCCGACCCGGACGACATTGGCGCAACGGCGGTGATGTTCGGCTTGTTGAAGGCATCCAGACTGACTGATCGACTTGTCCATTTGTCACATTCGTGTGACTTGAAACCAACCGAGAGAATTCCGGCCGAAGACGAACAACGCCGTCAAAAGGTTCTCGATCAACTATGCCGCGATGGGATCGAAAAGTTTGGCCCATTCAAGAACGTGGCTCAACCCTTTAATTGCCGAACGGATCAGAAGGCGGCAGTTGAAGACCTTCAACGCGCGATTGACGCCTCAACCGAGGACGACCCGCTGTGGATCGTCGAGGCGGGCGAGCCCGACATCATCGGATTTGCCTTGGAAGCAGGTCAGGAAGACAAGCGAAAATTTGTCCACGTGATTTCTCACCATCCGGCCAACGATAACGCGGGGGATTTTTTTAAGTGGCAGCAGATTCTCGATTTTGGAGTGACCGAACACCAAATCGGCGATCAAAACGTTGGCTTGCAGACCACGATTGGGGAGTGGGATTGGGCTAAGTCAAACAAGGACCCCAATCTCCAGTGGATCTGGCAACAACTTGATTACGCTGAGAAAGACGGTGTCGTCAAGTTTCAGACCAACAAATTTGATTGCTCGGACGCGGGCATGGTTTATTGGTGGATCACAGGGGCCGATCAAGGTGGCAACAAGGTCGCGAAACCAAAAGACATCAAGCGAATGCTGACCTCCGCTTGTTCGCCAAAGCTGTCTTTGATTCAACGAACAACGGTCGATGACAACGCGTTGACGTTTGCGGACGGCCCGGCCACCCGTTTCGGCAACACGGTCAATGGACGAACTCATCAGCAAACTCCACTAACGACTTACCGTGGATATCAGTACGTCACATACTTTGATGCCGACCGGCGAATCTGTATCGGGCGTAAGAAGGTCGAGGCGGATTCGTGGGACGTGATTCATTTTGAAGACCATAAGTTTGAAACCAATGACTCGCACAATACCGCCGTGCTGGGCATTTGCAAGCAAGATGGAACCATTCACATGGTGTTCGATCACCATGCCACGCCGCTGAACTATCGAGTCTCTGAACAGGGGGTCGCCAACCATCCCGATTCAGTGCAATGGTCCGCCGGGCTATTCGGCCCGATCGCTCATTCACTTGGCTCGGTTGCCACAGCCGAAAGGGTAACGTACCCACGGTTCTTTAATGCACCGAATGGGAATCTCATGCTGTATTACCGTGCCGTTACGTCGGGCAACGGTGACGGAATGATTGAGGAGTACGACGGGATTAGACACCATTGGACGCCAGGAATGGGAAGGTTCATCGCTCGAGACATTGGGGTCTACGCTGCGAACGGTAAAACTAGTCCCTTCCGATGCCCATACATTAACTCACTTTCTTATGCAGGAGATCGTTTACACGTTTCATGGATCTGGCGAGAACTTTTCGAGCGAACAAAAGCGGTCAACCAGCACGATCTTTGCTATGCCTACAGTGACGATCACGGACGGACATGGCAAAACTCGCAGGGGGAACGCATTGGAGAAACGGGGATTCACCCTATTCACCTCAATACGAACGGATTGGTAGTGGCACCCATTCCAACGGGAGTCGGTTTAGCAAATTCCAACACGCACTACGCGTACGATGATGGCGGCATTCATGTCGTGATGCGTCACAATATCGGGACGGACGTCGAAAGTCAGTACGTTCACTATTGGCGAGCCGTTGATGGGCGATGGAGCAACAACGCCTTGCCCTTCACCGGCGGCCGGCCCAAACTGGTTGGCACGGCCGAACGAATTCTGGTGCTGGTATATGAGGATGACGATCACAATCTTCATGTGCTTCGCGGGCGACCAAACGACTCACGGACTCGGTGGAAGTGGTCAAAGGTCAAGTTGCCCGAACCGCATTTTGTGTACGGCGAGGCGGTGCTAGATCTTGAACGATGGGAGCAAGATAAAACCCTGTCCATCTACAGCCAGAATCCACCGCTCACACAGAAGCAGGTCAGCGGCGAGACCCCTGTCACAGGAGTCCCATCAGCACTGAATGTCGTGGATTATCACTTCGACAATCTGTAGTGATATTTCGAATCTCTATTTGATCGGGCGGTTCCCGCTCGCGCAACGCTACCTACTCGCATTGAACTCAACGACGATGAATAGACGATCTTTTGCAGCCGGAATCACAGCAGTTGCCGGCACAGCTCTGTTGCCAGCGCGTTCATTTGCCTGTCAGCAAAATGCACCAACGTTCAACTTAAAGTACGCCCCCGGTTTCAGGCATTTTGGCAACAGCGCGGGCAAAGATCCGATCGACCAGATCAAGTTCATGCACGACAACGGATTTCGTGCGATTGAAGATAATCAAATGATGAACCGGTCGGTTGATCTCCAGCAAAAGATTGGGGATCAACTGGCGAAGCTCGACATGACGATGGGCGTCTTCGTGCTGGGTTTCGGAATGATGTCTTACATGATGACGTCAAACCATACGGGAGAGGGCATGCGAGGCAAGCCAGATGTGAAAGCCGTGCGGGCAGAACTGAAGAAAGCGTGCCTGCGGGGAATCGAAACGGCAAAACGAGTCAACGCGAAATGGTGCACGGTCGTGCTGGGGGCTTATAACCCTCACCTGAACGATGCGTACCAGTTCGCCAACGTGGTGGACAATCTTAAGTTCTGCAGCGAGCTGCTTGAGGCACACGGTCCGGTGATGGTGCTCGAGCCGTTAAATCATGTCAATCATCCGGGCGTCTATCTGAGGACCGTGCCGCAGGCGTACGCGATTTGTAAGGCAGTCGGCAGCCCGTCATGCAAGATCCTGAACGATCTTTATCATCAGCAGATCGAGATCGGCAACCTGATCAAGAACATCGACGACGCATGGGACGAAACGGCCTACTTTCAAGTCGGCGACGTTCCTGGTCGCAAGGAACCCACGACCGGCGAGATCAATTACAAGAACGTCTTCAAGCACCTTTATCAGAAAGGCTACAACGGCATTGTCGGAATGGAGCATGGTATCAGCCTCCCGGGAGCCGACGGCGAGCAGCGACTGATTCAGGCTTACCGGGAGGTCGATAGTTTCGACATTAAACGCTGACACGCTAGCTCATTTCTGCTCGGAAACCGGCTTGCAGAAGAAGATGATATTCCACGCCCTCTTCTTGGCTTTCCCTTGATCTGCATTGCCCGTAATGCGAAGACCTTCGTCTTTCGACAGACGCTTCTTGTACAGCGTTAGCTTGCCGCGATTAAGCTTCACCACGTCACCCGTTTTTTCGTAGTCGTTGAGCCATTCCGGCAGAGCAACTTTTGGGTCATGGGCGATGAACAAATCCAAATCTCGTCCAGCGGTAGCCACAATATAGTCGGCTGCCCAGTAAGCGTGGTCTCCCAGAGCCGTCCGAATGACTCGACTATCTTTCAGGTAATCGGGCACTTCGGCGATGTTGATCCTCGCATCATCCGAATACGCCAGCATTTCGTGTTGATAAGCACTCTCCATGCCCCCAGCTCCCGTGCCGGTATAGGCAAACATGGAAAACAGTCGATCGGATTCATCTTTTTCGATTCGCTTAACGATGGGCGCATTTCTCAGCTTCGTCAATTCCGCAAGCTTTTCAGCATCAATCTCCGGCCGTGCGGGAAGGGACGTCTCGTACACGACTGGCATCACCGTCTGAACGCCACCAACCAACTTGATCGGCTTGGAACTCAAACGCAACGTCGCGGACTCCAATCCCTCACGCCGCGCGGTCAGGACGACTTCGCCCGCTTCCAACGTCGACCGAATGCTAATGCGATTGATGCCGCACTCGGTGTCTAAATACAGATGATTTGTGCTGTCTTCGGTACCACTGTTGTATCCACCACGCCAGATGCCTGGCCCAGAAATTTCAAAGTCAACGCGTGCCTGATCGGTTGGGCAACGTCTGCCTTCGGCGTCGACGACCTCGAAATCAACCAACGCCACGTCCGCTCCGTCCGCCAGCCAACCCGCAGGAGAAACCGTAGACGTAAGTCGGATCGCAGCGGGGGCTCCAACGGTTTGTTTGACTTGCGAGGCGATTTCAGCCCCGTCACGATAGGCGACGACCTTAATTTCGCCCGGTTCAAACTTGACATCCGGCCATGTAAACAGCGTGTCCAGGCTTCGCTCGCCATCGCCAAGGCTCTTGCCGTTGACGAACAGCTCGGCCCGATCTGCCTTGGCAACCGCGTACATGGGTTTGACGGTATCCGCCGGATAGGTCCAGTGACCGATCAAGTGAACTCGGTCTTCGTCATCCCAAGTCGCCTGTAACGCCCAATACGCTTCCTTGGGCAATCGCACGCCATCGACTTCGCCGGTCGCCCGGGCACAATCAGTTCGTTGTCTGGTGCCGTGGGTTCCGTCGGAGAAAATCCAATTGGCTCCGCCCGAGTGTTCTGGCTTGGCACCAAACAGCGTCCACCATTCCTTGATCGCATTGGTAGCAAAACCTTCTTGAGCCAAGTGATAGGTGTTCAAATCGGACAATTTTCCGAGGTTGCCAAAATCAGGCGGCGAAAATTTGTCCCAAACACGTCGCGGTGTTTCAGTTCGATCGTATTCCGTTTCGATAACGCCCAACATAGGAAGCGCCCTAGCCCGTCCCACCGTTCCCAGTTCGACGTCGACGCTATCGAGCATCGCGGGTGTCGACATGCGATGTCCGAAATAACGCTTGCCTTTGGGATCCCATGTCTCGGTGATTTGTTTTAGTTCGGCGGCGTGGTCGGGGCTGACGTTGTAGTTACCGCCTTCCCAGATGCAAACGGTGGGGTGATTTCGATAGTAGATGATCATGTCACGAAACGCGTTCGTGCGAGTCTTCCACGCTTCGCCCTGACAGTCGCGTTCGCCGTCTAGGCCCGGCATGATGGTCACAAAGCCATACTTGTCACTGTTTTCGACTCCCACGGCCGGCCCGGCACAATGCCCCCAACGGATCATGTTTCCGCCCGCTTCTTCCATCTGTTTAAGAGTGTAATCGTGCATCCAGTTCGGATAACCGGCTCCCAATCCAGCCCAGCCACCGATGGGTTTCTGGCCCCAGCCATGCAGCTTGAGCGCGTGACCGTTGATCCAGAACCCGGTGTCTTTGTCGAAGCGGAAGTTTCGAAAGCCAAACGGTGTGGTGCTGACGTCACGGACCTTGCCGTCAACGCTGACCTCGACTTGAACTTGATACACGTACGGGTAATCGGGCTCCCAAAGATGAGGATCCGTCACCGCAAGTTCTGACGCAAGCTTTACTTTTTCATCGGCCGCGATTGCCGATGACTCTTTCGATGACGTGACCACGTTGCCCGCCGCGTCGATCAGCGAGAAACGTACCGTTGCTTCGACGGGTTGGTCTTGATGATTGGCAATCTCGGCAGTCAAGCCAACCGTCGCACTCTCCTTCGTTAGCGAGTCGGCCCACGCGTAGATACCTTCGGTTTTCAGGTTCGCGTAAATTGGTAACGTCACGTGGACCGGATCCAGCACGTGCAGGTAAACATTACGGTAAATTCCACCATGCGGAGGGTGCCAGTTCTGGTGATGCCACGGCATGTCACCGGAGTACAACTTGGGCTCGACTGTGTTGTCGGCTCGCACGGCCAACACGTTTTTGCCGTTTGCGTTTAGGTGCGGCGTCAAGTCAAACGCGAACGGAATGAAGCCCGTTTTGTCCTGACCTAAGTGTTGCCCGTTAAGATAGACATCAGCGACCTGTCGCACACCTTCAAACTCGATATAGACGCATTTGCCCTGCATCTCAGCCGGCAGCGTAAACTCTTTCCGATACCATGCTGCACCCTGCCACAAATCGGTTTCGCCTTGATGGCCACCAGTGCCAAAGTCATTGAATGTGTCGGTGTCGTTCCAAGTGTGAGGGCAGCTGACGGTTTTCCATTGGCTGGTGTCACAGTCAGTCGCTTCCGCGCCCTGTACGTCGTCGCGAACAAATCTCCAATCAGCATTCAGGTTGTACTTCCTCTGCGTTTCGCCCGGCTGCTGAGCGAACGTTGCTCCGCATGAGCCGACGATGCCGAGCAAAAAACAAGAAGCAAGCAAAACAAGACGCCGCACGCGTCGATGGACGCATTTCTGGCGGCGTGTGGGGCATAGAGCTGACATGGCGGCTTGAACGCGGTTTGACTGAATCATGAATCCGTTGGGTTTCATTGAGTTTCTACTCTTGGGATTTGTGCTGTTGAAATCGTTGTGTGATTTCCGCCCAATTAAGGCAGATAAAAAACTTCTCTAAGCGAAATCGAAACGGGTGATTGATCGTCGTTGGTTTCCATCAGGTCGGCCATGAACGCCCACCACTTCTGCACGACCGGATGGCCTGCCAGATCCTGTGAACCATCGGCTCCCGAAACTTTCTGGAAACCGAACAGCGTATTCGTTTCCTCGTCGAGGAAAATCGAGTACTCGTTGATTCCGGTCGCTTGCAGCAGTTCCTTCAGTTCAGGCCAGATCGCGTTGTGACGTTTGACGTACTCGTCGACGCAGCCTGGTTTTAGTTGCATCTTGAAAGCAATTCGTTCCATAACTTTGATTCGCTTCGACGCCGATTGAGCACTGGTCCGATTGAGCACTGGTCCTAAGGGATGCAATCATTTTGATGCGACTATCCTACAACAATCTACTAGCAAACCGATAACGGGTGGTTCGCCCAATCTGGCCTGTTCCACAGCTAGTCCAAAAAGTGCGTGTGGCGTTTCAGTTTTGTGTGGTCTCGGGATGCTTGGCCGGTTTGCAGGTGTCGATCATTTTTTCCAATTCGGCGACCTTGTCAGGCATCTGCGGGGCAAGGTCGGCGTTCTCGTTGGGGTCTGCTTTGAGGTCGTACAGCTGCGCTCGCGGTGTTGGTGGATGTGAACTCTTATAGCGGTGTACTTCACCATCACGACGCAGAATCAATTTCCAATGGCCCTTAATTACCCAATGATAGATCAGCGATTTAGACGGATCGTTTAAATCTGCGATGTCGTGGGCGAAGCCTTCTCCGAACAAACAATCGCGTTCGATGCCCTCGTTGTTCTCGAGTGCTGGAATCAAATTCTTCCCCGGCAGCTCACTGGGAACCCGCACTCCGGCAGCCGCAAGAATCGTTGGGTAAATATCCAAGCTTGTAGTTAACTCGGGCCGATCCTGCGGCGAAAAACGATCAGGCCAAACGTACATGATTGGGGTGCGAATGCCCCCCTCGTTCGCCGATTGCTTGGATCGAAGAGCGTACTTGTCCTTTTCCGGATTCTGAATCCAACCGTTGTCACACACGTAGACAAAAAGCGTGTTGTCCGTCAAACCTCGTTGATCAATTTCTCCAATCAAATCCCCGCATGTTTCGTCAAACCATTCGCACATCGCGTAGTATTTTGCTACGAATGGCGAATCCACCTTTGCCTCGTATTTTTTTCTTAGTCGCTCGGGTGGGGTGTGAGGCTGATGGGGCAGAAGCGGTGCGTACCAGATGAAGAACGGTTTTTGCTGCTGTTGGGCAACATCCAGAAAGTCCTTGATGGGCTTGAGTCCTTTGCGGCCAATCTTCAGGCCGTCATCACCATGTCTGCCACCCGGTTTAGGAAAACCTCGCGTCATGCCGTGCGTGAACCCGCATCGCTGGTAGCTTCCTTCCCAGAGTTTTCCACTTTGATGAGACAGGTAGCCGTGGCGGCCGAGGACTTGTGGCAACAAGTCAAATGGGTCTGTCTTCTTAATCAGTTCTGCACACCGCTGCTTGAAAAGATCTGAACCCTTCTGAGCGTATTTAGGCGATGGGTCGTTGCCGGTTACGTGATGCGTCGACGCATAATGCCCCGTTAGCAAGGTCGCCAAAGACGGACGGCAAAGCGCGGTCGGTACATAGCCACGACGAAAAGTGACCCCTTTCTTCGCCAACGCATCCAGATGAGGTGTTTCAATCTGCTCGTGTCCCATGAAACCATAGTCGTTCCACGCCTGATCATCGGACAGAATCAGGACGATATTGGGTTGGTCTTCAACCGCCGAAACTACCTGGGGACTCAAAGCCAACGAGCCCCAAAAGACGACGGCTAGCCACAAGGCCAAATGATTGACAACGACGCTGAGTTGCATGACTTCCACTCTTCTAATCCATAGACCAGTTCGATTCTATTGCATTCAACTTCTGGCCTCCGGAAATGTTGCTGTCTTTTTGCGACACGTTGGGGCCGACGACGTTTAGTCCTTATGTTTGTCAAAAAGCGAAACGAAATCTTGGTGGATCTTCGGGTGCCGTTCTGAGAGATCTTCGTCCTCACCGGGATCGTTGTCGATCCGATAAAGCTCAACCGGCGCATCCATCCCGTAACGGACGGCCTTCCAAGGCCCGCGGCGAGCGGCTTGGAATACCTCTCCGACAATTCCCGAATTCGGATCGCCCGCCTGCTTTCCAAACTCCCAATACAAGACTCGTTCCTGCATCGGCTGCGGATCATCATTTAATAAGCCGGCGATCGAGACGCCATTTGTCTTGACGCGCGGAACGGAATTGAGTGAAACATCCGCAACATCAGCCAACGTCGGCAGCACATCGGCGAACGCCCAAGGAGTGTCGTCGACACGCGGCTTAGAAATAACAGCGGGCCAGCTGACGATCATCGGGACGTGGATTCCTCCGTCGTAAACGTCTCGCTTCATGCCTTTGTAAGGCTCGGAAGCGCGGAAAAAATCTGGATCGCCGCCTCCCTCGTCATGAGGTCCGTTGTCTGACGTGAAGAAGATCAGGGTGTCGCTGGCGATCCCTTTTGCCTCAAGCGTTACCACGATCTGCCCAACATAATCATCAAGTGCCGTCACCATTCCCGCAAAAGTTGCGTGCGGGTTTTTGACCCGTTCAGGGTAATACCACGCGTACTTGTCACTGGCCGTTCCGGTCGACATTCCCTCGTAAGGCTTAGCAGGAAAAACCGATTCATACTGCGCGCTGTATTTTTCGGGAACCCCAAGCTCCGCGTGCGGCGAAGAAAACATGAGCGTCACAAAGAACGGGTTCTTGTGCTCAAGCTTAATGTAATCGATCGCTTCTTGCGTAAACAATTCCTGCGCATAAGCGCCCTTGTTCACGCCTTCGTTGGCTTCAATTCGCAGTTGACGTCCGTCTTTCCAGAGGAACTTTGGATACTGCCGATGGCCTTCGAGAATGGAGTACATTCCGTACCACGTGTCGAAACCCATTGCCAAAGGATCCGTAACGCCCATCTGAGAACCGATTGAGTACTTGCCAAACAGCGCGGTGTCGTAGCCGGCGTGCTTGAGAACATGAGCCATCGTGACGTCGATGTCTTTCAGCTGCACGGTGTTTGAATTGTTCTCCATCAGCCGGCCATCACGTCCGGTAAATAGTGACACTCGCGATGGTGAACAAACCGTGTTGCCGGCGTAAGCCTGAGTAAATCGAATCCCATTACTAGCCATTCGATCAAGATTCGGCGTTCTGATCGGAGTGTCACCGTAGGCTCCGATCTGGTTGAACCCCAAATCATCCGCCATGATAAAAATGATATTGGGCGGCTTGACTTCGTCGGCAATCAACAAACTTGCAAACCACAACTGGCAAATGCAAACGAGGACTCGAGCGAATAGCTGATTCATGCGTGATAACTCTCCAGTTTTAAAAATGGCTTTTGTGCCGCACTGACAGGACTTGTTTGACGGTCATCATAGTGATTGCAGGTTAACGTTTTTAACCCGTGGAACTCAACAAATGATCGTCTGGGCGACTCGTTCTCCAATTTCTTCAATATGTTGTCACTTTACGACAGCCAAGAAACTTGAATAGGCCCCTAGTTGTTAAAGTAAACATCGAGCTTGCTTTGTCGCGAAGCCAAGGACGAATTTTGTCAGACTTCCGCGCGAGGCGTAACTGAGTCGCTCCGCCAGTAACGAATCCCTTTCTCCGATTGAAACGCAACGCTTTCCGATATGATCAACAGTATGACGACTAAAATTTTCAATTTCTGCCTCCGTGTTCGGCGGCCAGGTGCGCTGCAATATTTGGTTACATCGTGGTTGCTACTAGTGCCGGCCGTAGTCGGCGCTGCAGAGAACAAAAACGTCCTGATCTTTTTCGTCGATGACCTGCGGCCGGAATTGGGATGCTACGGGGAGGAGCACATCAAAAGCCCTCACATCGACGCGTTGGCTTCGGCCGGCGTTGTTTTTGATCGAGCTTATTGTCAGCAAGCGATCTGCGGCCCTTCACGGATCAGCATGATGTCCGGCATGTACCCACACACGTCCGGGATTTCCGATTTGTGGACGCCATTGACCAAGGCTCATCCGAATGCCATGAGCCTGCCTCGTTACTTCAGGGAACGCGGCTATGAAACATGCTCCTACGGCAAAGTCTATCATCACACGCGTGATGATAAAAAAAGCTGGACCGATCTCGTGCCAAAGAACGACGTCAAGTACGCCGACCCGCAAGTACTTGACGGCATCAGGGAACGCACGGAACAAGGCAAAAAGGACAACGTCCCCATCGACCAACTACGAATGCTTGGCAAAGGCCCCGCCACTGAGATGACGGTCGCGGAAGATACCGCCTACCAAGACGGCGTCACAGCCGACCAAGCCGTTGAATCGTTGAGACGCAACAAGGACAAGCCATTTTTCATGTGCGTGGGTTTTGCCAAACCACATCTGCCCTTCGCAGCTCCTAAGTGTTATTGGGATCTCTACCAGCGAGAACAGTTCACGGTCCCTGATCGGAAGCTGCCTGAGAACGCGCCGTCGCTCGCTTTTACGAAATGGAATGAACTGAGGGGGTATCGAGGAATGCCGAAAGAAGGGCATTTGAGCGATGATCAGACTCGCGAATTAAAGCATGGGTACGCCGCATGCGTTAGCTATGCCGATGCATTGGTGGGAAAAGTCATGGCGGAGTTGGATCATCTGGGCCTCCGCGAAAACACCATCGTCGTTTTGTGGGGCGATCATGGGTACAAACTGGGCGACTGTGGCGCGTGGTGCAAACATACCAACCTGGAACTTGACACACGCGTTCCACTCATGGTTTCTGCGCCCGGATTCTCCAAAGCAGAACGCTCGGACGCCCTCGTTGAAATCGTCGACCTGTTTCCGACTCTGGCCAGACTCACCGGCGGTAATGTTCCCGCCTCGTGCGATGGCAAAAGCTTTGAAAGCATTCTGGAAAACCCCAAACAGGCATTTCGAAAATTTGCGCTGTCCCAATACCCTCGTGGATCCACCATCGGGTTCAGCATTCGCGACGATCGTTGGCGTTACACCGAATGGTACAACACAGACCGGAAAAAGATTGTCGCTCGTGAGCTCTACGACCACCAAACGTCACAGTCTTCAACTGAAAACGTGGCGGAGAATCCCGAACACGCAAGCTTAGTAGCCCTATTGTCCCGGGCGGTTGATGCCGCCGGAAAATCAAAAACACCGGGAGCTGAGAGCAAGAAATGACCGCAGCTTCCAGCTCACTAGCAAAAGCAACACAGCAATTAGGAAACGAGTGATTCCTGATGTTCAAATACTAATTGGTGCGATTCGATATGAAGTTTCTACCCGCTGCATTTTTCATTCTGCTTTTCTTTTCGCCTCTGCTGGCGACGGGGACGGAAAACAAGAATGTTTTGATCTTTTTTATCGATGACCTGCGCCCCGAGTTGAATTGCTACGGCGAGGGCTACATCAAAAGTCCTCATATCGATGCGTTGGCATCCAACGGCGTGCTATTCGATAGAGCCTACTGCCAGCAAGGTATTTGCGCTCCGTCGCGGGCCAGCATGATGGCGGGGCAGTATCCGGATTCGCTTGGAATCTATGACCTGTGGTCGCCGCTGCGGCGAACGGTTCCCAATGTGGTCAGCATGCCCAGCTATTTCATGGACCGAGGATACGAGACGTCATCGTTCGGCAAGGTTTACCATCACAAAATTGATGACAAAGAACACTGGTCTCATTTGCCTAGCCTCCCAGCTGACAAGTATGCGGACAAGGAAACGCTCGCGGATATCGCCCGGCGAAAGAAGACTGGATTAGATAAAGGGCTCGGTGGGATGGAGCTTTTCCATTTCACTCAAGGGCCTGCATGCGAGATCGCCGATGTGCCCGACGACGAGTATCGAGACGGTGCTGTGGCCTCACAGGCGATCGAGCAGCTTAGGCGCTCCAAAGAAAAGCCGTTCTTCATGTGCGTTGGAGTTGCCAAGCCACACTTGCCATTCGCGGCACCAAAAAAGTACTGGGACTTGTACCAACGCGACCAATTTGAAGTTCCAAACCGCGACCTCCCTGCTGACGCGCCAGCATTTGCGTTTACCAAATGGGGTGAACTGCGAGCCTACCAAGGAGCCCCGCGTAGCGGCCCTGTAAATGACGAACTGACACGGGAGCTGCAGCATGGCTACGCCGCGTGTGTCAGTTTCGCAGACGCTCAGGTCGGCCGAGTGATGGCGGAGCTTGATCGACTCGGGCTACGAAAAGACACGATCGTCGTCTTGTGGGGAGACCATGGTTACAAGTTGGGAGACTACGGTTTGTGGTGTAAACATACAAATCTGGAATTGGACACGCGCGTCCCGCTGATTGTCTCGGCACCCGGCCTAGCCAAGGGAGAGCGTTCGTCGGCGCTGGTCGAAATGGTGGACGTTTTTCCAACACTGGCGAAACTGACCGAGGGAACCATCCCGGCATCATGTGACGGGAGGAGTTTTGACAAGGTTTTGAGCAACCCGGCTGACAGTTTTCGCGAGTTTGCGATCAGCCAGTATCCGCGTGGTTTGACGATGGGTTACAGCATAAGGACTGAGCGATGGCGTTACACTGAATGGATTGATTCGAAAGACCAGCGGGTCGTCGGCCGGGAGCTTTACGACCATCGGTCGAGCCAACGGCCTGCCGTCAGCCTTGCGGAAAACAAGGAGCACGCGCCCACCGTCTCGGAGCTCTCGCAACTGCTGGATGCACCGGGCAGGATGGCTGCCGTTTTGGTCAAAGATAAAAACGCGTTGCAGAAACGCAAACGCAGTGAATGAAACGTTAATTTGTACAGCGAAGATTGAAGCTTCGGAAAAAACCAAACATGAATTTATTCAACCAATTCATCTGCATCGTACTCTCGTCCGGACTCCTAGTGTCGTCGGGCGCCACAACCAGTTTTGCTCAGGAAGCCCCCATCGCTCCGCCGCCCGGCGGAAACGAATTGCTTTCCTTTAACCAAGACGCCGGCATCGAATTCGAGAACGCCATCGAAGCGATCTCTAAATGGGAGCCGGTTGAGGACATGCCGTTTGACACGTCCTATCGCGTCGCCTCCGAAACGCGGTTCAGCAACCGAGACAACATGCGGGTCACTGTGCCGCTGACCGGGACCATCAGAAAAGGCGATGTGATTTTACTTTCCTTTTGGGCGCAGCGCCCCGGTGCTGGCGGCCAACCCAATAACCTCTACCTAAACGTTCAGTCCGATGCTGGTGACGCTCAATACCAGTACAAACTATCCGCCTACCGCATTTGGCAGCAGCATGTGCGTTCGTTTACCGCCACCGCCGACGCGAATCCCGATAAAAGCAACATGACGCTCCTGCTCGGTGAGGCCGGTAAAACGGTCGACATCGCCCAGTTGCAGTTGATCAACTACGGACCGAACTATGACACGTCGTTGTTGCCATTTTCAACCATCAATTACAAAGGCCGCGAACCTGACGCCCAATGGCGGAAAGACGCTCTTGCTCGTATTGAAAAAATTCGCAAAGGCGATCTTGTCATCGAAGTCGTCGACGCAGAAGGAACCCCCCAGCCCGGTGCAGCGGTCAAAGTAGAAATGCAGCGACACGCGTTCACCTTTGGCAACGCCATCAGCGCTCACTTGACCGGCGCTAGTGAGGACCAGTTCCCTTACACACGCAACCGCGCCGACACAAAGTACGTCACCACTTGGCAGGAAGCTCAGCAATACCGTCAAACGCTGGTTGAGAACTTTAACTGCGTCGTTTTTGAAAGCGAACTGCGTCCACACGTCTGGAAGAAAAGCACCAGCGCGACGGGCAATAAAAAGCTGAACAGGATCTTTACGCAAGGTGCGATTCCGTTTCTGCAAGAAAACGATTTGGCCATCCGCGGCCACTATCTTTCGTGGGCGGCGATGGACTTCAATGATCTAGAGAAAGAGTTCGTCGGCGATCCCGAAGCACATCGAAAATGGCTGTGGGAGCACATGGCGGACATCGTGCCAGCGACGTCTGATTTCATCAACGAGTGGGATACGATCAACCACATTATCGCTTGGGGAAAGCACACGTACGAAAAAGAATACGGCTCGATGCAAATCTACGCCGACATCATGAAGGAAGCTCGGCGACTTGCACCGCGCGCCAGCCACGCGATCAACGAGGGCAAAATCCTCCCCGATGGCTACAAACGCGAACCTTACAAACGCGTCATTCGCTTTCTCAACGAGCAAGGTCAGGCTCCAGATACGGTCGGCTTCATGGCCCATTTCGGGCTGGCGTCGCTAACGCCACCGGAAGAGTTGCTAGAGGTCTATGATGACTTTGCCACCATCGCTCCGCGGATGCAGTTGAGCGAATTCGACGTCGAGGCCGGCGACGATGACAAACTGCAAGCCGACTACTATCGCGACGTGATGATCGCCAGCTTCAGCCATCCGAACTTTATCGCCATCGTGCAGTGGGGTTTCTGGGAGAACCATCATTGGAAACCTGCCGCCGCACTATGGCGAAAGGACTGGACGCTCAAGCCCGCCGGAAAGGTCTACGTCGATCTGGTCAAGAACCAATGGTGGACCAACGAAACACTCACCAGCGATGCTTCAGGATCAGGGGAATTGAGAGGCTTCCTTGGTGATTACGAAATTACCGTCGATCACAACGGCCAAACCGTAACCGAAAAAGTGAAGCTCGAACGCGAAGGTGCGACGGTTCGAATTCAAGTCGATTAAATCTAGCGGGGACTTCAAAACTACCTTTTTTAACCCGACGTGCGAGCGAGGGATCACGTTTTTCCGCAGTTCATCCCTCGCTTACGTGTCGGTTTGCGTTTTCGAAATACTCTCTAGATGCCTTGCCGCCGTGGCGTGAAACCTTCTTCGCGTGAGCCGTTTGATATCCGTCGCTCACGGTATCGAGTCGACGAAAGCTCACTCGATGTTCAACTCTAATCCTCAAATTGCAGGTCAGGATTTTCTTTGATTGCTTTCTCGATATAGTCGCGATCTGACTGGACGAGGCGTTTCAAAGGAACGATGACAGTCGATCCATCTTTCTTCCGAAGCGCGACTTTGCCTTGTTTGACGCCTGCGAGCGTCGCCTCGACCGTGTACTTGCCTGAAATATCTGACCAAACGCGAGGCGCCTTCTCGCTCGGTTTCTGTTTGGCAATCGAGCTTCTTGCTGACCCTGAATCTTTCTTGCTCGATCGTCTTGCTGTTCGGCCTGCAGGCATGGCGACTCGAACACTGTTTTCAGGATTTATCACTGGACTCTCGCCGTCCATGATCTCAACACAGGCCGACGTGTTTGAGCGAGATTTTGAGCTGATCGAAAGACCACGCCAACTTAGTTTTGAACCACGTCCAAGGTAAAACGTCATCTTGCTACCTTCCTTGTTCGGATTTCCCACGTCGTTCTTGCGAGTTGAACGGCGCCGAGGTTCCTCAACGCGGACGATGGCAAAGCGACCTTGGAACTGCAGATCCAGATCGCTGTTTCGATACTTCGCGTTTGAAGTATCGTGTGAAATAATGAAATCAGTAATCCGCGAGCGTCCGACTGCCGAAACGACGATCGCGCCGACTCGTCGGTCACGATCCATCAGCGGAAGCACCTGCTCGATACTCGATTGGCTGCCGACCGTTGGTTCGAACACCGCGACAAAAGGTCGATCCCATGCTTCCCCCAACGTTCGTATCGCGACAATCGGCGTCTTTTTCTTGACGTATCCATTGATCGCTTCTCTTGTGGGCGGGCCGAGTGCAGATGTGTACTCGTGCTGGACGCCGGCGGGCACGAACATGTTCATGTAGCGATCACCGGCCGCCATGTGAAACCGAACGCTCACTGCCTCGTCGGTTGCCTGCGATGCCTGCTCGTTTTGAAAAAACTTCCAGCCGGGCGATCGGACGATGTCACCAATGTCGTTGTTGTATCGATCGGTCGGCCGAGTCGCCAATGGCCTGCCACGCTCGTCGGCCATGATCATTTCATCGCCCAGATTGTGGTAGATGTAATCATGAAAGCGATTTTGCTGCAGCGAAACGGCACGGAACATGTCGAAATAATAGCCTGTTTTCTCGCTGGTTCGCATGATGCCCAGCGTTCGCTGTTGACGCGTGTTGTTAACCGTGTCTTTTAAAAACTGGGTCACAAAACTGAAGTTCGGGCTGACGGGCGTCTGCAAGTGTTGAGGCTCGGCCGCAATGTTAACCGCTGTGTCCTGCCAAACGTTGGCTTCGCCTCTCCACG
>CAZLFF010000064.1:0-19047 GCA_964558755.1 uncultured Pirellulaceae bacterium | reverse complement strand
ATCATTGACCGTGCTCTTGAGTCGGTGACGAGGAACGGGAATCAGCGACCCGTTCTTCTGCGAAGCCAACACAAACTTGGTGTCGGGGTGTTTCTCTGCTAGTTCGTCGGCGATTTCAAGGACCACACGCATGATTCCGTAATTCACCCTGCCACTTGAGCCATGAACGATCTCGGTAACATCGAAGTACAATGGCTTGTGATCCAGTTGGTCGTTTGCGATCGAGGTCTCTGGCATGATCTGGCTTGTCCTAGTGATTCGAAGTGCCGAAAGGACGGGTCGTGATGAAACAATCGGGCTCGTTTTTTCTTGCGATCCATCAAAGAAGGGATCGGACGAATTCTCTGCGGAC
This sequence comes from uncultured Pirellulaceae bacterium, assembly GCA_964558755.1. Lineage (GTDB taxonomy): Bacteria > Planctomycetota > Planctomycetia > Pirellulales > Pirellulaceae > Mariniblastus. The sequence continues at coordinate 18,695 of CAZLFF010000064.1, read as the reverse complement.
GCTTTTTCCTTTTGAGTAGCCGTCGGCCAGTTCTCGGAGCGACAAATTCAGACCGTTGCAGTTTCTGTTGGCTCGATACTCGGATAGGCCCGTCGATACCTGTCCCCTGAGAAAAGCTCTGACGATACTTCGAGCCGCATGGTATCCCGTAAATTCCGAGTAATCTCTTTTTAGGTTGGGATGTTCCTCTAGCAGTGCACCAAACGCAGAAACGTATCCGCTGATTGGAGCGGAAATCGAATCGTCGCTTTCGTGTTTGATCCAGTCCACATTGGAAAGCAGTTTCGCACCGCTGATTCGAGATACCTTCAGTAGAAAATCGCGATCCTGTAATCGGTTCAAATGCTCTGTGAATCCTCCAGCTACTTTGGCAGTCTCGCGTCGGATTGAAATCGCGGAGCCAGCGATGCATATCGCGTTAAAGGCTAGTGCTTTCTCGAGCATTTTCTGTGATAGAGATCTCTCGGGATTGCGACTATTTCGGGTCTTATTTCCGCGGATGGTTTCAAACGAACTGATCATCGCGTTCAGACGTGGCTCCCTATCAAACAGATCGACGACGCCACGTAAACGGGTTGGTTTGAAGACGTCATCGGAGTCCAGAAATGTCACGAGGGGTGACTTGGCGATTCCCAGCCCAAGATTGCGCGCGAAATTTGCGCCCTTATTTTTGTCCAACGGGATGACAACGATGCGATCGTCTTTGATCGCTTGGACTCGATCGATCGTATCGTCGCCCGATCCGTCATCGACGACAATGTGCTCATAGTCGCCCATGGTTTGACACTGAACCGAACGTATTGCTCTTAGGAGGTAAGCCGCACGATTGTAGGTCGGCGTAATGATTGAGATTCTTGGCATGCGCGATTAGCTCACTTGAATTGCCTCGGGGATTGTTTCATCCCTCTCCGACTTGGAGAAAGCGTGGCTAAGTTGTCCCACCAAAAACACCAATGAAAAAACGGTCCAAGTAAGAAACGCGAACGGTGCTTGCCAAGTGAACAATCCGACTTCCTTGTGGAGTGTCAACGTGCGAACGAGAGCCTCCCAAGTTCGGGTGCAGAATCGAGAGAACGCGTGGCAGAAGCGTCGCACTTGATTGTCCGTCTTATGGAAAGCAAAGCGTCTGTCTTGGTCTCTCCCAGCGGTGAACGAACGCCAAAAGAAGAAGTACAGACCTCGTGGAGCGGCGTGGGCCGAATACGCGTCTACGCGAGTGAAAGGAATGTTCTCGCGGCGTATTTTTTGCCAAAGCAATCCGCAAGACAATTTGAAACCGGGGCTGTAGGGGAACGGATTGTTCTTAATCCAAGCTTTCCTGAACGCTAAGTTGTTAGCGTTGAGTGCTCGTTTAAGTGCTTTTTTCTCATCGTTCTCTCTAAGCGGAAAGAACCAATAGAGTGCATAGACACGACCCATAAAGCTCTCGTAGGCGAGATACGTGTGTCCGTTGGCGACCATCATGTCGGGATCTGAGAATGGGGCCGCCATAGCCTGCAGCCAACCGGGTTGAACCGGCGCGTCAGAATCCGCCAACATGATGATGTCCCCGGTCGCGTGTTCGATGCCCTTGTTTTTCAAATCGTAATAGCGTCCACCCGGTACCCCCAAGGAAACCAGGCTCGCGCAGTCGTTCAGCGCGGGGCAGTGCTTAAGAATCCTTGTCTTAAGATTCTCAGCATCAATGTCATCGCCTGTTTGAACGAGAATTAGCTCAACCTGGCTTTCGTTGTCATTCGCTTTGTGCTCAGAAAACTCTCGTTTCAGGCTTTCGATCGCTTGTTCCGTTTCCTCCCATTCGAACAAGGTCGCATTGTCCATTTCAAAGACGATCGAGATGTTGTTCATAGTTCGATTACCCAGAATGAAAATCGCTTGGCCCATTATTTGGATATTTTCCAGAGCCTGATTTTGGCAAGGAGATACTAATGTCGAATACCAAACGCGAACACCACGCCAAACGGTGCAAGGTCTCATTGAGCAAACCGCTAGATATGCACAGAGGTCGCTCGCCGTCTACCCAGCTTTGCGAATGCTCTCACACAGATCGCGATGGAACAATGCCAATGTTTATGCAAGAAACTGTAAAGTGCTTGTCTTGGATTCGCGCGGTCGGTAACGCGTTCGTTTCAACGAAACAACCTGCAGAATGTCCCAGGCATGGTGATTGGGCTTCAGACGTGGTGGTTGCGTGGGACGGAAAACCCTCGCTTGCTTCGTCGCTGCCCGGTCCGGCGCGTGTTCAGACGCGACGGCGGCGCAGCGCTATGGCGCCGACTATCAGTTGCATGACCAGTGCGGCCGTGGGTTCGGGGATGGATGTGGCCGCCGCCGACGCGGACTGGCCTGAACCTAAGTTGTTGACTAGGCGGGCGGCGTCGTTGAGGACGTCGACGGTACCGTCGGCGTTGAGGTCGCCTTGGGCATAGCCAAAGGTACCAGTGCCGTTCAGGTTGTTCACCAAGATCGCCGCGTCGTTGAGAACGTCCACGATGCCGTCGAGCGTGATGTCGCCCGTGAAAGTACCTTGTTGGCCGTCGGTGATCTCGACCAGCGTGTTGACCAACTGGTCATGATCCGCCAGCGTGACGTCGCCGTCGCCATCCAGATCCAGCTGCGCCAGTTCTCCAGTGGCTTCTTGACCGAGTTGCCCCGAGTAAAAATCGATGTCGTCGGCGTCGACATCGCCGTCACGATCGAAGTCACCCAGCAGAAAATCGGATGTCGTCACTTGCAACGCGACGCTACTGATAAAACCATTGTCGCCGAAGAGCATGCGGACACGATTGACTCCATCAACCAAGTATTCGACAGGGACATCAATCTCACGAGAGATCAGCCCCGAATCGATCTCGTCAAACTCCTCATCATCAACTCCCTGCTGGCCACCGGGTACGAGGATCGAGTTGTCGTTGATCAACAACGAGAATTGCTCCGGCGCGCCAGACCGGGTGTAGCCGACACGCAGCTTTGCACTGATCGCGTCCAGCGTATCGGCGTCAATGGAAATCTCGGGTGACAAGCCCATTTGACCGCTGTCGTTCAGTTCGAACGCGACTTGATCGCCATAGTATGTGTTTTCAAAAACGTCGGTCGTCAGGCCTGCATCGCCGCTAACGTTAAACGTCAAAACGGCTCCTTCTTTCGGGTTGAGAATCAAATCACCGTAAGAATTAGTGATGTCTTGATCCTGAATCACGACATTTGGTGTCGACAGTGATTCATCCCGATAAATCCGGCTGATGGAAGCCGAGTCAATCGAGCCGAGCCCGTCCATCAAAAAGTCAAGGTCCAACTGCTGATCCGTATCCAGCAGGTTGTTCAACATCAAGTAAACCGTGTCACCGTCGCGAAACGCAGCCGTTTGCAGATCTCCGGTCGATCCCTCCACGTTGATATAGTCGCCGTCAATCGGCGCGTACATCCGATATGTTTTCGCAATGACCGTTTCGATATAGTCGCCGTTGCTATCTTGTTCGTACAGAACGTTGTCGGCGCTGTCTCGCGTCGGAACGTCATTGGTGAAGTGCTTGGCGTACACGAACTGAACCGCATTCAAGATGTCATCCGGACGATTTACGTACAGCAGCAGTTGCTCACGAAAGTTGCGGCTCTGATCCCACTGCTGTTCATCGCGAGCGTAACCAGCGTAAGAACCGTTTTCCATGCTTCCGTTGACACCGCGGTTGAAAGACGAAAACTCGGTCAGCGAGATCGGCAAGCGATTCCCATGCGTTTGCTCCTGTTGATTGACAATCATATCTAACTGGGATCTGATTCTTCCGGGGCTTTGATCGACCGCGCGGCGAACGCTTCCGTCCGACTGAACGTCGTACCGCTCGTATGGATGAATCGAATAGAAGTCCAGATCAGCACCGGCGCCCTCGATGAACGGTTTGAACGTGTTTTCCCACCGAAGGTAATCGTTACCGGAAAAATCAGTGACTGCTAAGCTCGGGCCACCGATCGAAGCCGATGGATGCACTGATTTTACCGCCTGAGCAATTTCACGATGGTAAGTGGCCATTTCTTCGCTGGACGCTTTTAGGGTCGCCGCCTGCGATGGGCCGCCAAAGATTCCAGGGATATGCAAATCAGGTTCGTTGATGATTTCGACATGAAACCGATCCTGATCGACAGGCAGAAACGCATTGGGTCCGTAAACGGCCTCGTCAAGAAACGTGTTTAGGAACTCCGCATAAGAATTACGATTGGGAAACAGACTGCTCACCTCGCCTTGTCGAAAGTAGGAAGGGAAAAACGTCGCGGCGCGTCCCGACATGATGTACAGCGGGTCCGTGGTCGGGCTGCGAAAGGCTTCCCAGCGACTACTGTTAGTTGCGAAAATTTTGAACGGACCCTGCAGCTCGTTTCTCAACGCGGTCGGATCGATAAAGCCCGGGCGGGTGGGATCTTCTGGCAATCCCTGGCCGATACTCTGATCGAACTCAGAAGCTCCTCGGCCCGGAGTGAGATTAAGGCCCGTCGCCGAATATACTTCCTGGCGAAGATTCCCTAAATTTGAATTGGCTGGTGGAAATAGCGTCGCCGCGTGGTTGAAATATTTATCACGATCAAGCGTCGAAACACCACCAATCGTGCGTCGCTGATTCGCGTTGATGGTTAGCGACGTCGGCTGAGCTACTGTGTTTCCGTTCATGCATACAGCCAGCGCAATGCTTGAGGTTCCCATTGTTAACCGAAAAATAAAACGCGACAAAAGCGGTTTTGAGAATGCCATGATGATTGCCATGATCGCGGTCGTTGAGTGAGCGGAAAGGTTGGAATCGCCGAGGCGCGAGGGTGCGTTGACTCGTTCAAAATCGGATCGTTCAAGGATAGACGGTAGGTTTTAGCGCTCAAGGGTTGCTGTCAACGCAAGGGAGTTGTTGCCATACGCGTCACTACGAAAATGCTCGGCGGTAGAGGTTTCCGTAGGGAAAACTAGGGTGCGAAAGGAAAAACGGCTGGGTGAAACATGAGTGGTTGGGCTCGTGAGTCAGAATTTGAAATCTCAAATTTGGGATCTCAAATTTCAAATTCCGAACTCGGGATTTGAACCCTAAACCCTAAACCCTAAACCCTGAAAACTGAAAACACCTCCGCCCAGTCAAACCACGTCTCAACTCACTCATCTGCCTCAACACAGTGCAACCGCTGCTCGCTGCGTAGAAAAAGCTGTCCGTTGCTGATTGCTGGCGTTGCGTTAAACAGGCTGTCATCCTTGAGGTTGTTTGCCGCAACAAATTGATAATCGGTGGTGGCCTTGAGCACGTGGGTTGTACCATTGCGGGCGGTTAGCAAAATATTGTCCCCAGCACGAAGGGCCGACGCGTAGTCTCCCGCGGGGCCTCGCGATTGAGTTTTCTTGAGCCGTTCTTTGAACAGGTGCTCGCCCGTTTCACAATCCGCGCAGTAGGCCGTGCTGCGTGACATCCAATACAGTCGCCCGTTCGCGACGACCGGCGTGCCGATACCAGAGCGAAGTCGCCCGGTCCACACGGTGTGGGTTTCGGTGACATCACCGCTGCCGCCACAGCGAACCGCGACGGCTCTTCCTTCGCGACCGCCCATCGCGAACACAACGCCGTCTTTCTCCACCAGCGATCCGCATACCGTCCGGTTGATCGGAGAGTCCGCACGCCACAATTCTTTTCCGTCGCTTGGATCAATCGCAATGATCTTGCCCGGTGTGCTGACCACCAATTCCTTTCGCCCGTCGATCGTGACCAGTGAGGGTGTCGACCAACTGCTGAGGAATCGTTCGTCCTCTAGCTTCCAGGCTACGCTTCCATCGGACTTATTCAACGCCACGATCGCGCGACCGGTGTTACCCGCGTTGATGATTACTTTGTCACCGTACAGCATTGGACTGGCCCCTCCGCCCCAGTTATTGGGGTCCGATTGAGTTCCTAGGTTTACCTGCCACTGTTTGGTGCCCTCGATGTCGAACGCAACCATGCCGGTCTTGCCGAAAAAGGCAAAGATCTGATTTCCATCGGTGGCCGGCGTGCTACTGGCGTAGCCGTGTTCGACAATAAAACCTTGGTACGGGTCCTCGTCATGAGCCGATTTCACCGACGAACGCCAGAGTTCCTCACCCGTGTTGCGGTCAAAGCACAGCAAGTGACGCTGAAGATCGGCAGCCTGCCCTGGTTCAGCTTTGTCTAGCCCATAGCCCGTATAGGCAGTCAGGTAAACTCGGTCACCAAACACCACGGGGCTGGAACTGCCTTTGCCCGGCAACTCCGCTGACCACTTAACATTTTTGTTCCGCTTGTTCCACTCCAACGGAATGTCATTCAAGTCGCTGGCCCCGCTGCCGTTGGGGCCGCGAAACCGAGCCCAGTTTTCGGCGTGAGCAGGAGTGCTGAACGGACTTGTCAGTGAGCCGCAAACAACAGCCAAGAGTAAAATAACTAGACGAGCGTTCATGGTTAGTCCTAGGAGGGAGAAAGTTTGTTGGTCTGGCAGCTACGAAAAGAAATCCAAGGATTACAATCCATCGGGTTAATTACGCGAGCAATTCCTTTTGAACGTGGCCGTGGACATCCGTCAATCGAAAGCGACGTCCCTGGTACTTGTAGGTGAGTCGTTCGTGATCGATGCCCAGTAAATGCAAGATGGTGGCGTTCAAGTCGTGGACGTGCAGCGGGTTCTCGGCGATGTTGTACCCGAACTCATCGGTTGCCCCCCAAGTCATCCCCGGCTTGATGCCGCCGCCGGCCATCCAAGACGTAAAGCAACGCGGGTGGTGATCGCGGCCGTAGTTCCCTTCTTTCAGCGTGCCCTGAGAGTACGAGGTGCGTCCAAACTCACCGCCCCAAACTACGAGCGTGTCGTCCAGTAATCCGCGTTGCTTCAAATCTTTCACCAACGCGGCCGACGGTTGATCGGTTTCTTTGGTTTGCTTTGCGATCTCTTTCGGCAAGTACGAATGTTGATCCCAGCCTTGATGATACAACTGAATAAAACGAACGTCACGCTCGGCCAAACGTCGCGCCAAGAGGCAGTTAGCTGCGAACGTTCCCGGCTTGTTAGCATCCTCGCCGTACAGTTCGAATGTGGATGCGGGCTCGTCAGAAAAATCGGTCGCATCGGGTACGCTTGTTTGCATTCGAAATGCCATCTCGTACTGAGCGATCCGCGATTCGATTTCTGGATCTTGCTCTTGCTGGAACTGCATCCGATTGAGCCGGTTGATGGTCTCCATCTGAGCACGACGTCGGTTTGCCGACACGCCGTCGGGATTCGACAAATACAGCACCGCGTCTTTTCCACCACGGAACTGGACGCCCTGATATCGCGAATCCAAGAACCCACTGCCCCACAGCCGCGAATACAGCGGTTGACCGCCCTGCCCCGCCGACACCAGCACGATGAAGGCCGGCAGGTCCGCATTTTCACTGCCTAGGCCGTACGATAACCAAGCCCCCAATGACGGTCGGCCCGCGATTTGGCTGCCCGTTTGAAACATTGTGATCGCGGGATCGTGATTGATCGCTTCGGTGTGCAGCGATTTTACGAAGCACACGTCGTCAACGATGTCGCGATGATACGGAAGCAACTCACTCAGCCACGCATCCGATTGGCCGTAGCGTTTGAACTTAAATTTCGAACCGGCCAATGGCAACGATGACTGGTTCGCCGACATGCCCGTCAGCCGCTGCTCGCCCAGGACGCTTGCGGGCAAGTCTTCACCGTGTCGCTCATTCAGCAGTGGTTTGTAGTCGAACAAATCTAGGTGAGACGGCCCACCCGATTGGAACAGATAGATGACACGTTTCGCCTTGGCCGAAAAATGAGTGCCGCTAGATAAACCTGTTGTTCCCGTCGAATCAGCGGCCATCGCGTTGGTTGCCGTGCTGGCCGTAGATCCGCCCATCAGGCTGGCCAAGGCCGCCGTTCCGATGCCCGTGCTTGTGCGACCGAGAAACACGCGACGATTGACGGCAAACGGGTCTGACGGCGGTGTCGGTTGATTGAACATGTTGCGCTCCGGCGAGCTACGTGGTTTCGTGGTGAATCGAAATTGAAAAATGAAAGCAGATTCATCGTCGCCAGATCGTGGCGTCCAGATTTAGGATCGTTTGGCAAACAGTTGTCATCGCGGCCAGTTCAGCCGCGTCGAGGTTTGGGGGCAATTCTGTGTCGCCCAGCGAGGTTAGCTTCACCGCGTCCTCCCGGTTTTCGGCGAACCACTTCTGTTCGTCATGGAAAAGCTGATTGAGTGTCGCGATCTCTTCGTCACTCGCCTCGCGACCCGCCAACGTCACGAAAGCCGCCTGAATTTGTTCTTCCAGTTCGTTCTGGTCACCCATGACTCGCACTGCCAATTGCCGAGCCGCTTCAACGAACTGCACGTCATTAAGTAACACCAGCGCTTGCAGAGGTGTATTTGTTCTCGAGCGTTCGACGGTACACACCTCTCGGGAGCTCGTATCAAACGCCATCATGTTGGGCAGCGGAGCCGTGCGTTTCCAGACGCTGTACAACGAACGTCGATGCAGCGATTGGCCGACCGACTGCTTGTAAGCAGGCGACATGCTGTTGGCTTCGCGCCAGAGGTCTTCCCCGGGTTGGTACGGGGACACGGGAGGCCCGCCCATGGTCCGGTTCATCAACCCCGAAGCCGTCAAAGCCAGATCACGAATTTGCTCGGCTGCCAAACGATACGCCGGACCGCGAGCCAACAATCGATTGGTCGGATCAGTTTCCAGCTTCTCGGGTGTCGCAGCCGAATCCTGCCGGTACGTGGCGGACAGCACAATGTCGCGGCACAATCGTTTCACGTCCCAGCCGTGTTTAATAAAATCGCGGGCCAGCCAGTCCAGCAGTTGCGGATGAGTCGGCAGATCGCCCTGTAAACCAAAATTTTCGGGAGTGCGAATGAGGCCGTGGGCAAAGAAACTCCCCCAGAACCGATTGACGGCGACTCGCGCGGTCAGGGGATGCCGCGGATGAGTCACCCAGTTCGCTAGCCCCAGACGATCGCGCTGTGCGTCGTCCGGCAGCGGTAGCGGTAGTTTTGAAAGAACGTCACGCTCCACTCGCGTCTGATCATTCTTCGGCGCGTCGTACTCACCGCGGTGCAGCACATGGGCCGGGCGGGGTGTCGCCAGTTCCTTCATGACCGGAATTTCATCGATCACTTCCTCCGCCAAAACCAGCGACTTCCGCGCGGCGGTTAGTTCGCTGAGCGTTCTTCGGGATTTCGAGTCAACGGCCGAGGCAAAGTAGTCCGCGTTAGGAACCAGTGGCTCGCCCGTTGCGAGGTGTTTTACTTCGGCTTGGGTCAGGGCTCGTTCGTACACTCTTACGTCGTCGATTAAGCCACCAGCCAGCCCGCGTGCTCGGAACCGCTGGCCAATGACGAACTGACCGCCGTGATCCACTTTTACATTCGCGCTCTTCTTCAGCTGGTCACGCAGAACGGTGGTTTCGAGCGGCTGGCCATTTAGCAGAAGTTTCAATCCGGCGGCGTTTGATGACCCGTCATAAGTTGCCGCAATCTGATGCCATTGATCGGCGGCAATCGGTTCGACCGTGCGAACGCCGATCGCGTTCCCCGGCCAGACACGACACAACCGCGATTCCAAATGCCCGTCGACAATGGTCAGGTCCCAGCCGTTGTAGCCACAGTCCGTGCCGCGTGTGTGATGAGCGATTAGGCTGCGTTCCGGGGAACGTTGTGTTTCGCGGAGCGTAACGACAACCGAAAACGGTGTCCAGCGATCAAACGGAGTGATGCCTTCCGCCGTGATGCCGCGCTCGCCGTCGAGTTGCAAGGCCAACCGTGGGAGTGGCTCGCCTTTTTTTTCCGCCGCATCGTCATGTTTGTGAGCCAGCCGCGCGATGTCACAGTCTTTGACCTCGACCAGCGGCACCATTTTCGCCCACGCACGATCGCCCTCGGACGGGTGATAAACTTCTTTTAGCCGTTTGTCGAACTTTCGGTCGAACGTTAGGGCCAATCGGAGATCGGGGATCTTCGTTGTGGCTTTCTTCTTTTTGTCAGTCAGCTTGTTCCATTTTGCTGCCGCGGCAAGAACGGCTTTCTCGTGCTTGCGTTCGATCGCTGCGACCATCTTGACGATCGCAGCTAGTTTTTCCTGCTGCGATTTCGTTGGCAACAGCAGCGACGGACACGGTACTTTTTCGTGGCGGTCGTAAACACCGCTTTCGTCTATCGAGTTGAAGAACGCCGACATCGCGTAGTAATCGCGCATCGGAATCGGGTCATACTTGTGATCGTGGCAGCGACAGCACTCGAGCGTCAGTCCCAGCACTGCCGTTCCGAACGTGTGGACGCGATCGGCCACGTTCTCAAGTCGCCACTCTTCGAACACGGCACCCCCCTCGTTGTTCAACCGATGAATCCGATTGAATGCAGTGGCCAGTTTTTGTTCGGTCGTTGGATTGTCCAGTAGGTCGCCGGCCAACTGCCAGGTCAGAAAATCGTCATAAGGTAGATTCTTGTTGAATGCCGAAACAACCCAATCGCGATACGGCCACTGAGTGTTCAATTTGTCGGATTGATAGCCATACGAATCGGCGTAGCGAGCCGAATCCAACCACGCGACCGCCATGTGCTCGCCGAAGGCAGGTGACTTGAGGAGTCGGTCGACGACCGCACTGAAAACGTCCTCAATCGCGTCTTTCGATTCGTGGTTGCCCTGTTCAATTGCCGCCGCAAACGTTTGGACTTCTGTCAGGCTTGGTGGAAGTCCGGTCAGGTCAAACGTGACGCGTCGCAACCAACGTAACGGCGCGGCGGGACGGCTTGGTTTGACCCCCGCCGCCTCTTGTTTGGCGCGGACGAATCGGTCGAGTGTTTTGCGCGACCAGGCTGCGTCCTTGGGCGTGGGGACGTCGACGGATTCGGGAAGCAATTCAAACGCCCAGTGTCGTTCGTACTTTGCACCCGCGTCGAGCCACTGTTCGAGTACCTGTTTCTCCTCGTCCGACAGAGAAAGGTTTGACTCGGGCGGCGGCATGAAGTAATCGGGGTCGTCGCTTTGGATGCGCTCGAGCAGCTCGCCCGAGTCGATTGCGTCTTCGGCGTCGTCTCTCGTGTCGAGTCGCAACCCCGCTTTGTTGTTCTCTTCGTCAGGTCCGTGACAGAAATAGCACTTGTCCGACAAGATCGGCCGGACGTCCCGATTGAAATCTAGGTCATCAGCCAACGCGCTAGACGTAATCACCAACCCGATCCCACCCAGCAGCAGGAACAACGCCAACCATCGGGGTTGTGGCATCCCTGCGAAACTCGGTGCAGACGATCGATTGGCAGTCATAATCAAAGCCTAGTCCAACATTGAAAATCGCTTTCAGCATACACTGACACGATACCGAGACGCCATCGCAGATCACAAAGCCGTTCCCAATCGTACCGGAAACAGATTGAGTAAAAAGCAGAAAAGCCCGTGGTGTTACCGCAAGGCAACATCACGGGCATCCGCTAATCGCTAAGATTGACGCGACGCACGTCGCCTTGCCAAAGCAGCAATTCCAGCAAGGCTGAGAAGCGCTAAGGCTCCCGGCTCGGGGACCGCTGCGGCTGAGATCCCAAAGTTGCGTTCCAGAGCCAGCGACTGGAAATGCAAACGCTCGATCCCGGTGGCTCCTGGTGGAGAGAGGATCGTGTAGAGTGGTTCGCTGGGTGTCAAACCGCTGCCCGGTGCTGATAGTTGCCACTGTAGATAGTACAGTGATCCGGTTGGGTCAAAATCAATGTTCGGATTCAGGTCGATGTCGGTCGAGGGGCCGCTCACGGAATCGACCAAGGTGAAACTGCCCGGCGAATTCGTGCTGATCGTCGGGTTGCTACCAAACAAGGCAGTGATTTCGATGTTCTCCGTGTCGCTCAACGGTGAAAGGTTGGGCGTGCCGAAATCTTGCTCGAGCATCGTTCCGTCAGCGGCCGGCGGCGATTCCCATTTTCCAGCACCCGTCAGCGTGAGGATAATATCTGAACCAAGGAATGGGTCAGCTTCGCGCAGATCAAAACCGGTCACGTTGGTGAAGACACCGAAACTGCCGACCGGCACGAAGTGACTGTGGATTGCGTTGAAGTAAGGACGCGTGATACCACCGAAATCGTCGCTCGGGTTGCCGTCGGATGCAAATAAGTAGCCTTGTCCGAAAATCTGACCGTCATTTACAACGATCTCGGTTCGCTTGCCTTCATGGGCCATCGTCGAAGCGGCGGCGATCAGCACCAGGCTGATGACGGCAAGATTCAGTACAGGTTTATAAAAAATCATTTTGTCTTTCGATATGTTCCAAGTGTTTAAGTGTTTGTATGAAGTGAGCAGCCGCAGGGGCCACCAAAGAAATTGTGCGACTTGCTTGGTTAGTACGCGTAGATGCCGCCGCCGTTAGGCTTGGCGAAGTTCGTTTGATCCGCGATATCCTGTTGAGTCCAGCTTTCTACGGTTTCAGCTGCAACGGTCGCCACATGTCCGTCGGCGAACAAATAGTTCGACGCTTGAAAATGGCGCTCGCTGTTGATTTCCAGACCCATGAATTCCCAGACCAAATTTTTACTAACACGGAACGGCAGGTAAAAATTTGAGCAATGAACGTGGTCGCTCGTGACGGACATTTCATCTGCTGCCTCGAACAGAACGACCAAATTGTGAGTGCTCTGTAGGTGATTCAAGTTTGTGACGCTGTCCTCAACCGAATCGTTGGCGACGTACTCGTTGATTAAGTAGCTGGTGCCACGCTTCGATTCCGCCAGCCACCGTTCAACGCGTTCGTCTTCGGGGCAGGCCCGAATCGTTTCCACGTTCTCGGTGAACGGCTTGAGTGTCTGCAGCCACGTTTCGTCATCATCCAGCGTCGCGGTCGTGCTGCCGCCGGCGTGACTCGTCCACGGAAACGCTCCATCGTGTGAGCCCGCGTACAGATGCATCGCCAGACCAATCTGACGCATGTTGTTTTTGCAAACGGTACTTTGAGCCGCCGCACGCACGGCTTGAACCGCGGGCAACAACATGCCAATGAGAATTCCAATGATGGCGATCACGACCAACAACTCGACCAGCGTAAAACCGGCAGAAGCAGAACGCGAAACGCCACAACGATGAGCACGCATGCGCGGACTCCTTGTTCATGAGTAGCGTAAACGGTTTGGCAACGAGGCCACGCAAGAGCGTTCGCGAAATCGCGTCGAACCAGTCGAAGCGATCAACGTAACGCCCCGGCCGATGAATGAACCGCTCGCGCGAATCAAACACCGATGGCGGTTGCCTGACGATAGAAGACGATCAAACTTGATCGGTGGCACAAACGCGCGGTGGCGGCGTGGGAAGGTCGAGCACGATGGGCTCGGCGTCGGGATCGCGACCGTCTAGGTTCGCAGAGACGTGTTCGGGATTTTCAGGTTCGGGCGTCGTGACGTCCCAAACGATTTGTTTCTTTAACAAGTCATGCTGACCCGAGCACCCGCGCTGCTGACGAACGGTCAGTCGGACATCGCGTGTTGATACTGGGGCGGCCGGCTGAACCAACGCCAGCGTGGATTCTCGCTCAGATTTACTCAGCACTTCATTCGTTTTGGGCGCATTTGCCTTTTGGCAGCAGCAACAGGTTTTCGGCGCTGAATTTGATCCCGACTTGGACACAGCCAATTTCGTTGTCGAGGACTCAGCCGAACACTTGGCCAAGAACCAAGCAGGTGGCTGGACCTTGTTCACTCGTGCCCATGCCAATTTTTCGGCGTCGGAAAAACAGCAGCATTTGCTCCAGCATTCCTCAGCGTCTTGACAGCCGCAGGGACGATCTTGGCACGGGAAAGCAACCGTGGTGTCTTTGGGGACGACCACCGGGGTCGGCAAATCGAGCGTGCACGCAACGACCGCGGCGACGATCAGTCCAAGGATCGGCAAGCGGAAGCGGTCGGTTTGTCGGCTTATAAATCGCATTACTAGGCGGCAACAAGATAATCGACTGTACGAAAAGCGTCCAACCGCTTCAAAATGCCGCATGTTAGGCTGCGTAAAACGTGATAGGTGCCAAACCAAACCGTCTAGCAGCCGTCATCACGAGCGTTATGGTCCGCCAGCCAGGCGTGGCTTCCGGCAGACACGGCGGTTGTTGGTTCGGTTACAATCGTGCCTATGAAAAAGAAGAAAAGCAAAGCTTCTCAACCCAATCCGCCCAAGGCCGCGGCTCCCGTCGAAGCCGACCCGGTCGCTCAAGTTCAAGTCGCGCGGCCCACCGCGGATTTCTCGATGGGGAAACTGATTTCGTTTGGCCTGCTCCTGACGGTGATCATCGTCTTGGGCATCGTTTTCTACCGCGTCATGGCATCGTTCCTTGTGCCGATGTTCTTGGCTGCTCTGCTGGTTGTCATTTTCGAACCGTTTCATCAATGGTTTTTGGAAAAATGCAACGGGCGTCGAGCGTTGGCAGCGGGACTGACGACGGCCAGCGTGATGCTAACCGTGTTGGTGCCGCTCGCGTTGTTGCTGACGCTGGCGATCGCTGAAGCCCAATCGATGTTCGCGACGTATCGGACGCCCAAGGTGGCTCAGTCGTTGACGGATCTTCGCGAGCGGCTGCGGTTGAACATGCCCTCGGCAACCCAATTTAAAGAAATTGAGTCACGGTTCGACGGCTTGCATCGGCAGCTAGCTAACGACGAGATGGAACGTCAGGATTTGGGACTGTCAGAGATTTATCAAAACGCGTCCGAGATTGCGGGCACTCACGAGTTGCCGTGGCCGCCCCGAACAAGTACCGATAACAACGCTGATGCTCAGGCCGAGCCGCCCGTCGATGATCCACGTGGTGCGATCGAGGCATGGTCAGCGTTTACTCAACATGTCGCCGCCGCGCGTGAGATTGATAGTCGCGCCGATTGGGCTGTGTTGTCGGGCGACGAGACGAACCTTGCAACGGAAGTCACCGACGACAACGCGGCACGTGAACATCAGCGTCATGTTGATTTGCGGACGTATCAAGAGCAGCTGGACGAGGCGAGTAGCAACTTTGCTAATTTTAAGGTTCGCTTCCTCGGCGGCGCGGCACGAGCGTGGTTCACTCAAGCGGTAAATCCCAGCGACGAGAAAGTCGGCGCGTACGTGCAATCGCTGATCGACTACGCCAAAGAAACGCTGCCCAAGTTGGGAGGCGCGACGGGAGCGTTTCTCGGTAGCCTCTTGCTGGGCGCGTCGATTATGATTTTTAGCCTGTACTTCTTTCTGCTAGACGGCGACAAAATGGTCGAGTCCATCAAGGGGCTCTCGCCGCTTGACGATAATCACGAGACGGAACTCATCGATGAATTCGGACGCGTCAGTCGCGCGGTTGTGGTGGCCACGTTACTTTCGGCGTTAGCGCAGGGGATTCTCGCGGGCATCGGTTTTTACTTTTGTGGCCTCGATTCGATCTTCCTGCTGACGTTGCTGTCGGCGGTCTTGGCCATGGTGCCGTTCGTCGGCGCGGCTTCGGTTTGGGTTCCGTGCTGCTTATATTTGTACTTTGTGGATCAAGACTTGACCGCCGCGATTGGGCTGGCTGTTTATGGGTTCGCGGTGATTTCGATGGCGGACAACATTATCAAACCAATGGTCTTGCACGGGCAGTCGAACCTGCATCCGCTCTTAGCCTTGCTGAGTGTCATTGGGGGCGTGTCGACGCTCGGGCCAATCGGTATTTTGGTCGGTCCCATGATTGTCGTTTTCTTGCAGACGCTGCTAAAGATCTTGCGGCGCGAGCTGAACGCAATGAGTGGCTCGCCCAGTTAGCGATCAAAAGCGCGAAAGTAACATGCCCAACATTATTCTCATTGCCAATGCCGCCGCGACCCTGTTCATGGCGGGCGTGATCTGGATCGTGCAAATCGTACACTATCCACTGTTCGCAAAGGTTGGTGAAGCCGGATACGCGAGCTACCAGAAAAGCCACGAGTTCCTGATCACTTTCGTTGTCGGGCCGCCGATGCTGATCGAACTGGTCACTGCCGCGGCTCTTCTGCGATACCGCCCGCCCGCGATCAGCCAGACAATGGTTTGGATTGGGTTCTTGCTGGTGATCGTTTTGTGGGCTTCGACAGCTTTTCTGCAGGTTCCCTGTCACAATCGCTTGCATGAGAGCTTCGACGCGTCGGCCCACGCGTTTTTGGTGACCAGCAACTGGGTTCGAACAATCGCGTGGACCGCCCGAGCCATTTTGGTTTGCTGGATGTTGAAGTTGGTTACCTAATCGCCAAAGCGAACAAAAAAGCCAGCGGAAAAATCCACTGGCTCTTATCTTGGTCTCGTTTAGTAAACGAGTGATTGACTACCAACCGCCGCAGCTGCGACCACCGCGGTATCCGTAGCTGTAGGACGGACGGTAATAGCTGCGTCCGTAGCTGTACGCGGGACGGAAGGACGAGTAACCGATGCTGACGCCGGCGGGGCGGAAACCGTAGGCAGGAAAGCCACCGAAACCGCCGTAAGGTCCGAATCCGCCGGGACCAAAACCTCCGAAGCCGCCGGTGCCAAAGCCGATTGAGAAGCCGCTACCACCGCGATAAAAATTGTGGGCCGAAGCTTCCTGTGGGGCTGCCAGGGCGACGACGCCAAGGGCAACCATGATTGCGAGAAAACGTTTCATGAGAACTCCAAACTTAAGATCGAGAGGGGGAGACATAACGTGTTACCGACCAAAAACCATCAAGATGAGTGTCAAAGCTACGGTGGTCACGTTGCAAGGACTGCTAATCAGTCCATCGGTCAACCGATGCACATCTCGTGCCGAAATCGTGATCGCTACCGACAACCACGGTAATTGCTTGAATTCACGCAATAAGCGTGTCCCGAATGACTCTGCGACCGCATTTAACCGGGCGACGTTGTGATCGACTTGAACACATGCTGCGCTCAAATGGATCGCGGATGGTCTTTCGCAAAACCGAAATAAGCTCGCCGGAAGAAAGACGCAACGCGCCAAACGGTTAGCCTTTTCTAGGCTTGATCACCCCCACAATCAACAAAAACAGCCACGGCGAAAACCTCGCCGTGGCTGTTGGTTGCTCGTCACGAATCGCCGCTCGCGATTCGATCGTTTCCGCCGATTACTGGCCGACTTTGATGTTGATCTTACGAGGCAGTACTTTCTCCGACTTTGGTAGCTCGATCAGTAGTAGGCCGTTCTCGAACTGAGCCTCGATCTTGTCTGCCTCGACGAGTGTCGTGAACTCGAACTTGCGTCGGAACTCGCCCGTTCGCTGTTCGGCTTTCAGGAATCGCACGCCTTCGACTTCTTTCACTTCCGGTCGGCTGCCGGAAATTTCTAGTACTCCGTCATGCATTTCGACGGAAACCGCATCGGCATCCACACCCGGTAGTTCCATCGACAACCGATAAGACGTATCCGACTCAGACACGTTTGTTCGTGGCATCCAACGCCCCGTTGTGGTGGCGGTTGGGCGCTGATCGCCGAACAAGTGGTCAAAAATGTTCTCAACGTCCACTTGGAAATCACCAAAAGGCGTCGCGATCCGGTTCTTGGTTTGGTTACATTTCATGGCTATCCCCATCAGAGTGATTTTGAAAAGAAACGCCGCGGAACACGGCAATGACACTTTGTCATCGCGTCCGCACGGCAGTCCAAGCATGGACGCAACCGGTGTGCCAAAGTGTTAGAATTAGCCCAAAACCCCGGTAAATCGCAATCGAAACAACGATTGGGCCGAGCTGAATGCACTCACCGAGGCCGCCTGCGTGGCAGGCTGAAAAAGAGATTGAGTGACAGAATGGCCAGTGATTGCTGTCGCGCTTGGTCGCAATCCGACCAAAAAAACTACGCCACGTAGCGTTTCACAATCACCGACGCGTTGTGCCCACCGAACCCAAAGCTATTGCTCATGGCGTACTCAATATCGCGCTGCTTCGGCTTGTTCGGCGTGTAGTCCAGATCACATTCAGGATCGGGATCGGTCAGGTTAATCGTTGGTGGAACCACGGAGTCCTGGATTGCCTTGATCGCGAAGATCAATTCTTGACCACCGCTGGCTCCGAGGCTGTGCCCCAGTTGACTCTTCGTGCTACTGATTGAAACCTTGTAAGCATCGTCTCCGAATACGGACTTGATCGCTCGGGTTTCCGCTTTGTCACCGAGCGGCGTGCTGGTTCCGTGGGCGTTGATGTAGTCGATGTCGGTCGGCTTGAGGCCCGCGTGGTCCAATGCCGTTTGCATCGCGGCGCCGGCACCAGTCCCGTGTTCGTCGGGGGAAGTAATATGACCCGCATCGCAGGTGGTCCCAAAGCCAACGACTTCCGCCAAAATGTTCGCCCCGCGAGCCTTCGCGTGTTCGAGTTCCTCGAACAGCAGCAGGCCGGCTCCTTCGGCAAACACGAACCCGTCGCGACCCGCGTCGAAGGGACGGCTGGCCTTGGTCGGTTCATCGTTACGGCCGGAAAGCGCTTTCATGTTTTGAAACGCGCTGAGGCCCATTCGAGTCATGCCCGATTCGGTTCCGCCAGTCACAACAAAGTCGCAAACGCCGGCTCGGATGAGGTCCAATGAGTTTCCGATCGCGTTGGCCGCACTGGCACAGGCCGTTGCAACGCTGTAATTCGGTCCACGGAATCCGTAGCGAATGGCAATGTTGCCGCCTCCAGCGTTGCGCATCAACTTGGGAATCGTCAGTGGCGAAACACGACCGGGGCCCTTGTTGAGTAGGCGTTCCATTTGCT
>CAZLFF010000063.1:0-19183 GCA_964558755.1 uncultured Pirellulaceae bacterium | reverse complement strand
TGATCGCGTAGTCGTTGTCCCAACTGGCGTACGAGCCGCGGACTTCTACACGCTCGTTGGTCCGGGGCAAAGTGAAAATGATCCTTCCACTCACGCCCATCCCACTGTCCAAGTCCGTCGTTTCATCGGCCCTCAGGGCGCTATCGTTGGTGGTCGAGTCGCGAAGGAGCGTCTGAGGATCGTTGCTCCCGTTGCGCTCCATCGCCATCCCACCAAACTCGACCGTCATGCGGGGAGAATGACTCGTGGCTTGAGGCCATTGAGCGATCGCGGTTTGACTGCCTAGCGATACGATGGCAGCGACGGCGATGGCAAAAACTACTGACAAAATCCTCACGAGGATCCCTCCGGGTCGGGGAAAGGCACAAACTGGTGTCTGCACAACTGGATCGGCCCGCACTTGTGGAATAATAAGTGCGATCGGCACTCTCGGAACGGTCCCCTCAGACGACCCAAATTAACACCCCGGATTGGTGACTTCGTCAGAACGTGAGCGAATAACGTCTTACCTGAAACGTCGGTATGGGGGAATAGGCGCTTTGCGAAGAAGCCAAGCTGTGTTCCGCTTTGAGAAGTTGCACGCTTCGGTTTGCGTTGGAAGTTCGCTAGCGGTCACGTTCGGAACTGGCTCACTCGCTCGGCGGTGCCGGAGAAACCGCTTGTTTGGCAGGCCAAGGTTGATCTTGCGCTAGATGCTTCCGTTTGCTAACGTCCCGCCTCCTTCCAACTGGTTATCAATCCACCCCGTATTCTGCGAGGAAAATCTATGTCCGCCCATCCGACTCTTCGAATGTTGCCCGCCGTCGCGGCCGCCTTTGTGCTGACACTAGCACTCGCAGCGCATTCGAATGCTCAATCTGACATCGTTTTCGACGAAGGAGTTTTCTCTGGCGACGTCGCAGAAACGGTGGTCGAGGAGTCACCTTGGTCGGGTTCGTTCGCCGCTGGATTGAACGGCAAGACGGGCAATAGTGAAAACGTGGACATCAACGCGACGTTGAATTTGGCTCGTGACACTGAAGTCACCAACACGACGCTGCTGGCCAGCTATTTTTACGCCTCCAACGACATTTCTACGGTCACCGATCGCATTTTTGCCCAGGGTCGTCGCGAGCGTAAGTTCACGAATCGACCGAAGCTAAGCGTCTTTTACCAGGGTGCTTACGAGTGGGACCGGTTTAAAAACTTTGACTATCGCATCGCGTTGCACGGTGGTTTGGCGTACGAGCTTTACAAGCTGGACGATCGGTTTTTAAAGCTCCGTTTTGGTGCGGGTGCATCGCGCGAGGTCGGGGCACCGGCCCCGGGAGACGATTGGCTGCCTGAATTGCAGTTTGGATCGGATTGGGAACGCAACCTATTTGAGTGGGCTCGGCTGTACTCAACGATCGACTTATACCCCAACGTCAACGATTTCGGCGACTATCGCCTGAACACGCTTGGCGGGGTCGAATTTACGCTCAACGAGAGACGCGACATCAACTTTCGAATTTTCGCGTTTAACCGCTACGACAGCACACCGGCGGCCGGCAACAAGAAGAGCGACCTAGACTATGGCATGGCACTATCGGTTGGATTCTAATCAATTCGGCGGGGCGCTGTGCCGCGGAAACTGAGCCTTGGCGGAACCCACCGGGGCTGCACGGAACCGACAGATCTGCGGTAAATCCGTACCACATTGGCGGACCGCTTAGCCTGTTCTTCGCCGCAGTTCTGGATATGATGGTGGCTCGAAATTTCTGTACGAATACCCCCAGTTTAAGCCTCGATTTATGTCGCTCGATACGTGGTCCCCTGCTTCATGGCAGAGCAAAACGGCCAAGCAGCAGCCGACCTACCCGGATCAAGATCAACTGCAGGACGTCCTGCAACAGTTGGCTCAATTGCCCCCGCTGGTGACCAGTTGGGAGATCGAAAGCCTGCGCGAGCAGATTGCCGAGGCGGCGGATGGTGACGCGTTTCTGCTTCAGGGCGGTGACTGTAGCGAGAACCTGAAAGACTGCGACAACGATTCGATCGTTCGCAACCTGAAGGTCATGATGCAGATGAGCTTTGTCTTGATTTACGGATCAATGAAAAAAGTGATCCGCGTCGGTCGCGTTGCCGGTCAGTACGCGAAGCCTCGTTCAGCGGACACGGAAACGCGTGAGGGGGTGACGCTGCCGGTTTACCGCGGCGATAACGTTAACCGCAGCGGCTTTACGGCCGAGGACCGAATTCCCGATCCACAGTTGCTACTACGTGGTTACGAGCGGTCGGCTCTGACGCTGAACTTTATCCGCGGCTTATCGGGTGGTGGCTTTGCAGACATGCACCACCCGGAGAACTGGGACTTGGATTTCGGAACCGATTCACCTCGCTCCCAGCAGTACCACGAGATGATCAGCTCCATCACGAACTCGCTGAAGTTCATGGAAGCCGTTTTGGATTCGTCGATCAAACAAAGCAAGACCGTCGAGTACTTCACCTCACACGAAGCATTGCACCTGCCGTACGAACAAGCCCAAACGCGTCGCGTTCCCCGCCGCGAGGGTTGGTACAACATGAGCACTCACCTGCCGTGGATCGGTTATCGAACTGCCGACATCAACGGAGCTCACGTCGAGTACTTTAAGGGCATCAAGAATCCGTTGGGCGTCAAAGTCGGTCCAAAATCGGATCCCGATGGTCTCGTTGATCTGGTCAAGTACTTGAACCCGGACAACGATCGCGGTCGCATCACTCTGATCTGCCGCTTTGGTGCCGACGAGATCGCTACGTGCTTGCCCGGAATCATCGAGGCCATCGACAAGAACAAATTGAACGTGCTGTTCACCTCCGACCCGATGCACGGCAATACGTTCTCGACGAATTCAGGGATCAAGACGCGCAGTTTCGACAAGATCTCTAGCGAGTTAGAGCAAGCGTTCAAGATTCACAAAGAGAAAGGCTCCGTGCTTGGTGGCGTTCATTTGGAGCTGACGGGCGACAACGTGACGGAGTGCATTGGCGGCGCCCGGAATTTGGCGGAACCGGATCTAGAGCGGGCTTACAAAAGCCAAGTCGATCCGCGTTTGAACCACGATCAAGCGATGGAGATCGCTTTCCTCATCGCCGACCAAATGAAGAACCATCGATAGGTGGCCACGATTGACGGGAACGTAAAACCGACCGAGAACCACCTCGCCCACGCGAAGATTTGCGAGGAAAAACTAGGCTACCGGTTTCGCAACCCCGGACTCCTGTACGAGGCGATCACCCATGCATCGATTGCCGACACTCGGTTGGCCTCGTACGAGCGTCTGGAGTTTTTGGGCGATTCAATCTTGGGATTCACGGTTTGCGAGTACCTGTACAGCCAGTTCCCCGACTGGTTGGAAGGCGAGCTGACGAAGGTCAAATCGAATGTCGTTAGCCGTCGCACCTGCGGCATCATGGGCGAGGAACTGGGGCTCGAGGAATGCTTGGTCGTTGGAAAAGGCGTCGGTGGCCCCGGTCGTGTCCCCCGCTCGTTATTGGCCAACGCGTTCGAGTCAATTGTTGCCGCCATTTATTTGGACGGCGGCTGGTCCGAGGTGAATCAGTTTCTAACACCGCTGATCGAGCGGCACGTGCAAAGTGCGATCGAGGGCGGGCTGGAGATCAACTACAAATCGGAACTTCAGCAATACGCGCAGAAGCGATACGGCCTGCCACCCCGGTATTTGCTGCTGGGCGACAAAGGCCCCGACCACGACAAATCGTTTGAGGTTGCGGCAGTGATCGGCAAGCGTGAGTTCGCCTCGGCGTGGGGGAAGAATAAAAAAGAGGCCGAACAGCACGCTGCCGCAAACGCGCTCGCGGTAATTAATCAGGGCCAGAGTCCACTCGCGGATTAACGTCCCCTACGTCGTCGATCATTCCTGCCACAGCTCCAAGGCGGAAATGAAGGAGCCGGCCGCAGGCCGTGCCCCTACAATCCGCAGCATCGGCACCGGTTGCTCAATCCGTCTCGCCTCGAAACGAGACGACTGATTTCCGTCAACATAAGATCGCTTGGTCTTTAGCGGGTTCTATATTTCGTCAGGTTGATTCCGCAAGGGTCAACCATCAGCCTGGTTGGAGACCAAACTGTGGTTCTGACCGATCGTCTCCGCGACCCCTGGCTCCATACGCATGTTAAATTTCGACACATCCTCAATGCTATTCGTGGCCGTTTGGTCACTTGCGGCAGTTGGCGTGGGTTTAGTGTGCGGCTACATGATGGGTCGTTGGCACACATTGCATCGTGAACCTAAAAAGCTCCGTCGCGATCGCGAGATGACGCTGCAAGCGATGATGACGCTTTTGAAAAGCACCAAGCAGCTGAACCAAGACGTCGACTGCCACAACTCTGCCCTCGCGACCGCACATCAAGAGTTGGGTGGTATCTCTGATGGTGGCGAACTGGCCGACATGCAGTCGGTGTTGATGAGCAACATTGAACACGTGGTCGAATCAAATCGACGCCTTGAACATGACTTGGTCGTTTCGCGTTACAAGATTGAGGCTCAAGCGCAAGAGCTGGATCGTAGCCGTGACGAGGCCCGGACGGATGCACTGTGCAAGGTCGGCAATCGAAAAGCCGTCGACGAAACGCTTTCTTACATGGTGTCACGCTTCCAAAGCAAGAAGCGATCGTTCGGCCTGATGCTGATCGACGTCGATCACTTTAAGCGTATTAACGACACGTATGGACACAACGCCGGCGATGAAGTTTTATCCAGCATTGCAATCGCGCTAAAAGAGTGCGTCCGTCCGACTGATTTCGTAGGTCGCTTGGGCGGCGACGAGTTCGTCATCATGTTTGATAATCTGCATGCTGAAAACGCGCGTCCAGCTGGTCGACAAATTCGTGACGCGATCGAGTTATACGACTTCAGCATCAACGGCAAAGGGATGTCCACCGTGGCAACGTTGAGCATGGGCCTGACCGTGGTCCGTCCGTCCGACACCGAGGCAAGCATTTACAAACGCTCTGACGCCGCGCTGTACCGCGCGAAGGAGCTTGGTCGCAATCGCTTGTTCACCATCATTGATGACAGCGATCTAGACCCGAACAAAGCCCCCGCGCCCGTCGCAGCGGCGATTGCTCCAGCTGTTCCCGGCGTCTCTAGCTACGAAACGTTCAAAGCCTCACTGGAACAGTGATCCATGATTCAATTGGACGGCTTCTGTAAGTGTTACGGAACCGAGCTAGCGGTTGACGGGCTTTCCTTCGGCGTGCAGCCCGGGGAAGTCCTCGGCTTGGTCGGAAGAAACGGAGCCGGCAAGACAACGACGCTGCGGGCTTTAACTGGGATCATCCCGGCCACTAGCGGACAGATTGTTGTCGATGGATTCGATATTGCGACCGACCCGATCGAGGTCAAACGTCGCGTCGCTTATGTGCCCGACGACCCGCAGCTGTTTAACGATCTGACGGTCGAGCAACATCTGCTGTTCTCAGCCAGCACCTATGGCGTTACCAATTTCGCCGATACGCTGAACAATCTGTTAGATCGATTCGAACTGGCCGGAAAACGTCATGCCCCGGCGTCTTCGCTGTCGCGTGGAATGCGTCAAAAACTGGCGATTTGTTGTGCGTATCTGCATCAACCCAAAGCCCTGCTGTTGGATGAGCCCATGACGGGACTCGATCCACCCGGAATTCGCAACCTTAAACAATCGATTGTCGAGAACGCCCAACGCGGTGCCGCGGTGATCATCAGCTCACATTTGCTGGCGATGGTCGAAGACATCTGCACTCATTTGCTGATTATTGATCGGGGTAAATGCCAGTATCATGGGCCATTGGCCGACGTGCAGGCAACATTCGGCGACGATCAAAACGACAGAGACATGTCGTCACTGGAGGAAGTGTTCTTTGCAGCGATCGACTGTCAGCAGCAGGTTGGTGAGGTCGTCGGCCACGACACCATTGCGACCAATTCGCGTCGTAACCCATCAGCACAGACAAGCCAACCATGATCGCTCGTGTGATGAATCTCGCGGGGCACCATCCTGCGACCGATCAGCTGGCTCGATTTCAGTTCGCTGCAAAGCTTCGGCGTATCGCAGAGCGCATTCGCAGTCCGCGCCGACGTTGGCTTGTCGTTTTGAGCATCGTGCTTGGTTGCGTGTGGCTAGGGCAGTCCGTTGCCGGCATCTTTCTGCGGGCTCCAGCTGATCCAGCACGAATTCGCTTTTGGATTCCAGCAGCCATGAGCGTCTACTGTTTGTGGCATTTGATCAAAACACTTACGCGTTCGTCCGAGCAACCTTTCGACTGGACGCTTGCTGAGGAAGAACTGCTCCACGGCGCGCCGTTCTCGCGGCAACAGTTGATATTTTACCGGTCCCGTTCGATCTTGATCGCGGCGATTGCCAAGGCCGCCTGTTTCGCGATCGTGATGATTCCAGACGTTCCCGCGATCGTTACCGCGTTCCTTGGGATGCTCGGCGGCTTGGTTTTGGTGGACTGCGTCCGGCTGTGGTTTGAAATTGCATTCGACGCGATGACCAACCGCGAGCGCTGGCTAACTCGGGTTGGACTCCTCGGGCCAATCTTCATTATCGTCGGTTTCGCGTTCTATAGCTGCTTTGCCGTTGTGCCAGACAGTGTCTCGCCCGCTTATCTTTCGATTGTTTTGGCAAAGCAACTTTCAACGACCTTGCTCGGGCTGCTTGAATCCGGGCCGCTGTCGATTTTGGTCTTGCCGTTTCAATCTTTTGCCAACATCGTGTTCCTTGAAAATGGTTCACCGCAGAGTTTCGTAGTAGCAGCTTTGACCAGTCTGATCGCGATCTGCGCTGTTCTTGTCACGGATCGCTGGGCAACGAATCGGAAGCGGCGGCTTGAGCGTGAGGCGTGGCACCGAGCGACAGCTCTTGCCAGCCCCAGCCGCACTGCGACCGTGACCGAGCAGCAGCGCGGTCGATGGCGTACTCCCGCTGTTTGGCGATTGCGTTTGAGCGGCATGGCTCCCATTGCGGGGCGACAGTTGCTGGGCGCCTGGCATTATCGTGATGCGGTGGCATTCGCGTTGCTGGTCCCGACGCTGCTGTGCTGCGTGCCGATGTTTGCCGAGGCCAGTAATCTGTGGATGCTAATGAACATCGTCGGCAGCCTCGTGTTTTACACCTTCCTGCTGCTGCCATCGGGATTGATCCTAGACTTTCGCCGGGACATCGATCGGATCGCCGTACTGAAATCGCTGCCGATTTCGCCTTGGGCATTGACCGTTGGGCAACTGACGACGCCCGTGCTGCTGGCCAGTCTATTTCAGTCCATGGTGCTTGGAATCGGTGCGACTCTGGGTGCGATCACAGTCGCTCAGGCGGTGGTTTCCGCCATCTTGCTGCTGCCGTTCAATGTTTTGAACTTCTCTTTTGAAAACTACCTGTTCATGCTCTCGCCATACCGCCGCAATGAAGAGGGCGTTTTGGTTTTTGTTCGCACGATTTTGACCTTCACCGGAAAAGGTCTAATCTTTGCAATCGCTGCCGCGCTAACGGTCACCTGGGCGATCGTCGCCAATCGATTTGGCCCCTTACTAATCGAGCACCCGTGGACGGGCTCAATTTTGTTCGGTGCGGGGATCTGGCTAAGCGTCACGGCGACCGCAATTTTGGTCACAAGGCAGCTTAGTCAACGCATCGCGAACTTTGACGTCACCCAAGACGCGCCGGCCTAGCGGTTTGCGTCGACGAAAACTGGCGGCGCGGATGTTGCCGGTCGGTTATTCGCTGGACTCCAGTGCCGCGACGGCGTCCATCAACTGTAGGTCTTGCGACGGTTGAACGGTCCGCATGTCCAGTAGCAGCCGGTCTTTGTGGATTCGCCCCATGATCGCGGGCGTGGCGGCGCGGAGCCGTTGAGCCAAGCTGGCAAGCGAACCTTCGGCGGGGACGATCGACACGCACCAGGTTGGAATCTGCTGCGTTGGCAGACTCCCGCCGCCCAGCATCGAATGGCTCTCGACCGCAACCGCTTCACCGATCTCAGACGTACTAGCTAGTTGGGTCGCGATTTTCTCCGCGCGTAGTTTTAGGTTCTCGACAGGCATCGAAAGCATGCGCAGGATTGGCACCGATTGCTCGGCCTGTTCCACGTCGCGATACAGTCGCAAGGTTGCGGCGAGTGCGGCGAGTGTCATCTTGCCGACACGCATCGCTCGCATCAACGGATTGGCGAGGATCGTTTGGATATGCTTTCGCTTGCCAACGATGATACCGCACTGAGGCCCACCGATCAGTTTGTCGCCGCTAAAGAGGACAACGTCCGCGCCGTCTCGGACGCTATGCGCGGCAACGGGTTCATTCGATAGGCCGTATTTGCCGAAATCAACGAGTGCTCCAGATCCGATGTCGTCGATGACAGGAACGTTGTGTCGGCCGCCGATCTCGACCAGTTCCTTCGTCGACACGGTTTTCGTGAAACCGACGACCTCAAAGTTACTGGGGTGGACGCGTAGCAGGCCCCCGGTCTCCTCTGTGATCGCTCGTTCGTAGTCTTCGTAGTGCGTTTTGTTGGTTGTTCCGACTTCTTTGAGTTTTGCACCGCTGCACTCCATGACGTCGGGCAGTCGATAGCTGCCGCCGATTTCGATCAGCTGCCCCCGTGACACAATCACTTCGCGGTCCTTCGCCAGTGCCGAGAGGGCCAGCATTGTGGCGGCCGCATTGTTGTTCACGACGACCGCAGCCTCTGCACCTGTTAGCTCGCACAGCAAGCGTTCGACCGCCGCGATTCGTTGCCCCCGCTCTCCATCGGTAAGGCTAACCTCGACACTCGCGTAGCCAGACGAGACGGCGGCAACGGCCTCGATTGCAGAATCGGCCAACGGAGCACGCCCCAAACCGGTGTGCAGGATGACTCCGGTTCCATTGATCACTGGACGCAGTGACGGCGTTTCCTCGCGCTCGACCCAGTCGGCGATGCGATCCGCCAATTCTTGAACAGTAGGGATCTGTACGTCCTCGGTGGCCGCGGTCACCTGTTCGCGGACGTCATCAAGAAACGTGCGAACGCTATCAACGACGACACGATGATTCACGTTTTCGACGACTTGTTTTAATCGCGGGTTTTCCAGCAACTGGGTGACGGACGGAAGGTTGCGAAACAAATTGGCCATAGCGCGCCTACACGGTAGAGGAAAGTCTTGCTAGATATAGCTTAGCAAGAACCGCGGGGATACCCAACGCGCGGACAAAACTTGGCGGACCAACCGTCCGAAGCGAGAGCGACCAAAGTGTTCCTAATCGTCCAGCGATTCGGATTCACGCTCAGAAAGCAGAGCATCGAGGAACTTGGTTTCAACGGGCTTGTCGGGCACTCGGTTGACTCGCTGCTCCATCTCGCGCCCCGGTTTGAAGGAAACGACGAACTTTTCGGGCACGTCTACTTTCTCGCCCGTCTTTGGATTTCGCGCCTCGCGGGCCTCACGCTTTTTGACCTCAAACACGCCAAAGTTCCGCAGCTCGATTCTCCCCTCGTTCACAAGAGCTTCAATGATCCCGTCAAACGTCTTTTGAACGATCTCTTTTGTCTTCTGCTGCGAGAGACCAAGCTCTTCGGAGATCGCTCGAACGATTTCTTTTTTTGTCATCGCGTTCGAATTCAAGAAGGGACAAAACTTAAGCAGGAAACGAAGACGCTTGCCAACGGGTTCGCGAATCTCTGGACTCGCACCGTAGCCGTGGGGGTGGGTGCCGTGGCTTGGCTGATACCGTTACGGACTGCCGTAAGTTTAACGACCGCGAAACGACAAGTCAAAAACCCGGTGTTGAACGCATGATTTGCGTGCAGAACTCATACGAGAACTCACACTTTCATGATCTTTCTTTGCGTCTCAATGTGTTCCAGTTGGTGTAGTTTTCCCTTGCCGCTGCCCGGACATTCCTCGCACGTACGCTCCCAATCTTCTTCGGTGGCAAGATTACTATCCCAGAAGGGCCACGTTTTACATTGCCGCGGCCGGGCTTGGTAAACGGTGCAACCTCGTGTGTCGGGGTCCAAGAAAACGCAATCACCGTTGGGGAACTCTTTTAGGCTTTTGCGAATTCCGATCTTACGAATGTAGTCCGATTCGAATGCCTCAACGTCCAGATCGCACGCCGCCGCCATTTCTGCGATCTCGGCTTTGTTCACCCAAACGTAACCCGGTTCGCCCGTGCAGCAGTCTCCGCAGCCACTGCAAGTGAACCGCAGCCCATCTTTGTACCACGGCTGTTCCGATTCTTTTGGGGAACTCGATTTGCTCACAGGTGATCTTTCGCGTTGGGTTTAAAAATTTGTCGTCAGGTAACGAAGAAATTATAGACGTTTGCGACACGTTGTGCATGAAGTTGGGAGACCAGCTCCAGTCGAACTCCGTTTCTAGCTCCAAGAAAAAATGAGTAGGGCAACATGCATGACGCACGTCGCGTTACGAAAGCCACCTCACGCCGCTGCGATTTCCGTGACGGCCGCGATAAGAGATTCAATTTCCGTGGCGGTATTGAAAATGCCCGGACTGACTCGAACGGTCCCGCCCTGTTCATCTGTGCCGATCGTTTCGTGGGCCAGAGGAGCACAATGCAAACCAGCTCGGGACTGAATCGCGAATTCCTGTTCCAGAATTGATTCGACTTCGGATGCCCCCAGCGCCGAGACGTTAAAGCTAACCGCCCCGGATGCTTGGCCGACCGAGTTGGCGGCGTATAGCTGGACCCCCGAAATCGAGCGCAGGCCTTCGACAATTTGATCGCGCAAGTGTGTCAATTGAGACGTCACTTGATCGAGCCCCAGCGTGTGCAGGTGCTGCAGCCCCGCGCCAAGTCCTAGGATTCCTGCCACGTTCAGGTTGCCTGACTCCAATCGATGCGGTAAATCACTCGGTTGCTGCAGGCTTTCGCTGTTCGAACCCGTTCCGCCCAATCGAAGCGGCTCGATTCGATCCGCCGCGGCCTCACCAACATACAACACGCCCGTTCCAAGCGGGCCGAGCAGCCCCTTGTGTCCGGACGCGGCCAACAAATCGCATTTCATTTCCGCAACATCGATTCGAAGGTGCCCAATCGATTGGGCTGCGTCAACCAAAAACAAACAGCCGGGCGGGCGAGGCAGATCGCCGATTGCCTCAACGGGTTGCGTGGTGCCCAGGACATTGCTGACGTGCGAAACGCAGATCAATCCCGTATCGTCAACAATCGCATCCTCAAGAGCCGCCACATCGACGTGGCCTGATTCATCAACGCCGATCGTCGTGAGCCGAATCTGGCCCTGTTGATGAAAATAGTGCAGCGGTCGCAGCACCGAGTTATGCTCAAGCGCGGTGGTGACCACATGCATGCCCGGTCGAACAACACCGCGGATCGCCATGTTCAACGAGTCCGTTCCGTTGAACGTAAACACCAGTTGTTCGGGTTGGCTCGCGCCGATAAATGACGCCAAACGCTGTCGCACTTGAGCGACACGTCGATCGATGGCGATCGCGTCTGAGGCCGTACTGCGCAGCGCGGCGGAGCCGTGTTGTTGGTAGAAGCCGGATATCGCGTCGATCACGCTGAGCGGTTTCGGCCAGCTGGTCGCGGCGTTGTCCAAGTAAATTCGTTGTTGAGAATCGTCCATGCGTTAGCCACCAATTTGGTACATGGCTTTTGCCGGGCGCTGGAACTGATCAGAATCGATTCCATGAGCCCGCTTTTTCTGGCTCACCGAATCACGAATCCGTTCGTCAATCTGGCCGTCCGAGGCATCGCTGCGTAGCAACGTACGTAAGTCCCACTCTTCGGTTGAAAACAAACAGTTGCGAAACTTGCCTTCGGCCGTTATCCGCATCCGATCGCAGCCTTCACAGAACGGTTGAGTCACCGGATTGATGAACCCCACACGTCCGCCTCCGTCGCTGTACTGAAAATCAGATGCTGGCTGTGACGCTCGTGGTCGTTCGGCTGGCGTGAGACCACCGACCTCCGCTGCAATGATTTCACGAACTTGGTCACCCGAAAGCACTTGATCGCTCTGCCAACCTTCGTCTCCGTCGAGCGGCATGAATTCGATGAATCGCAGCTCCAAATCTTTTTCCCGAGCGAAATTTGCCAACGGCACGATCTCCGTTTGGGTGATCGCCCGAATCGAGACCGCATTCAGGCGAATGGAACCAAAGCCCGCTTCAATCGCCGCATCGATTCCTGCCAAGACACGGTCGAGCCCCTTACGGCGAGTGATTCGTTCAAACACGGCCGGATCAAGCGTGTCGAGGCTGACATTCAGCCGGTCGAGCCCATGGTCGCGCAGCTGTTGAGCTTGCTCAGCGAGCAGAATTCCGTTGGTCGTTAGTGCAACGTCGTCGATTCCGTCGATCGATCGGATCATCTCGATCAGTTTCCACAGCTGCCCGCGAACCAACGGCTCACCACCGGTCAGTCGCACGCGGTCAACGCCTGCCGCAGCGACAATTCGAACCACGCGAGCAATTTCTTCGAAGCTCAATATTTCACTGCGAGGAAGAAACTGTACGACTTCCGGCATGCAATAATAACAGCGAATGTTACAGCGGTCGGTGACGCTGATCCGAAAATTGGTATGTGTGCGGCCAAAGGAGTCGACGATTGGCAATGGCGAAATGGGGTCGTTCACGATGGCCGCACCTCAGCAGTTTCGCCGGGGTGCTCCTCGGGTATGTTTGGACGAACGCCTTCCGGGTGAACCCATTCTTGGCGACCGTCGGCCCAGTTCTCTTGTTTCCAAATGGGAACCTCGTGCTTCAGACGCTCCAGCAACCAAGCTGCCGATTCGAACGCCGCAGCGCGGTGCGGGCATGCGACGGCGACCGCAATGCTGACTTGGCCAACCTCCACGACGCCAGCGCGGTGGACGACGGACGCTTTGGCGATCGGCCACCGGCTTTTGGCGATTTGCAACAGCGATTCAATCTTTGCTAACGCCATCGGGCGGTAGCACTCGTAGGCCAGCCGAGTCGTTTCTTGATCACCAGTCATCCGCCGTGTGGTGCCAGTAAACAACACATTCGCGCCGCAATCGTCGTCCTGAACGCTGGCCAAGACGGACGCTAGGTCGATGGGTTTTTCGATGATCTCAATCATGGCGAGACGCCGGTTTGTCGCGTGGGCTCAATGGAGCGCTCGATCGGTCGAGCGAATTCTGGAAGGCACCAGGGTATTTTACTCGGAAACTCAATCAGGGAAGGGGAGTGGCGTTAACCGCCACTAACGGGCGGGATCAGGCCGATCTCTTTTGCGGCACCAACAGACGCCCCGTTATCGTCAAGCTGCAACTCAACCGTTTCGGCACCCGCCAGTTCTTTGGCGGCTGCAAACAAGAGGACCGTTTTTGTCATGTGGTCACCAAAGTTCCGCTACGGCGTTCCAGAATATCATCCAAGTCGGACATGGCTCCGTAGGCCATCGCCATGATCTTGATCGGATGGACTGTCGGTTTTTCGGTACCCTGCTCCATCTGGATTTTGCACGTACTGCACTCCGTTGTTGCCGCGATCAAGTGATCTTGTCGCACGGCGTCGATCAAGCCAAACCCCATCCGCAAACTGGTCAAGTAATTCTTCCGCTTCAAACCGAAAGTCCCCGCCATACCGCTGCACCCTTTGTCGAACACCTCGACGTTCAATCCCGGAATCAAACGCAGTAGCTCGACCGCCGGCACCGTCTGGGCCAAGGCCCGTTGATGGCAGGGCAAGTGATAGCCAATCGTTGCTTGAACGGGCTGAAAGTCGAGTGACAGTTCGTCGCGGCGATGAAGTTCCAACAGAAAATTCATCCCGTCAATCGTATTGTCAGCGACCAACCGAGCATCTTCATCATCCAACAAATTCAGATACTCGTGCGACAGCGCAAGCGCGGCGGATGGTTCGGTCGTCACCACACGGTAGCCGTCGCGCACCCATTCGGCCAGCAGCTCAACATTTGCCTGCGCAATTTTCCGTGCGCGGGTGATTGCGCCGTCGGAGATCAGCGACATCCCGGACACCAATTGATCGGGCGGGATAGCCACTTGGACTTGGTTGTGGCGAAGAACCTCGACGAAGGCTTGAGCGAGTTCGACGTCGTTCCAGTTTGCGTAGGCGTCAACAAAGTAGACGACTTTCGCAGCTTTCGAATCACCGGCCACTTTCGTGCCCGTTAGCTTCTGACGGCTGGCCCAACGAGAGAATGGGCTGGCGGCAAACGGCGGCAGCTTGCGACCCTCAGCGATCCCAAACAGTCGATCCAGTATCCAGCGCGCGAAGCGGTTGCGGATCATGCGGTTGGTAATCCGGGGCATTCGTCCAGCGATTCCGTATAGCCAATCGAGCCGCGTAAGAACCCAATCAGAAATCGCTACGCCGTTGGTCAAATAGTGTTGGGCTTTTGCTTCGACCATCAACTTGGGCACGTCGACCGACGCGGGGCAATCCAGTCGACACTGGTGACAATTGACGCACAGGTCCGCAATCGTACGAAACTCTTTCGTCGCGAGGAGCTTTGGGTCAAGTTGCCCGGTCACGATTCCCCGCATCAAGTTCGCCTTGGACCGTGGTGAGGATTCCTCGCGGGGTGACATGCGAAACACCGGACACATTCGCTCGGACGGTGAAAGCGTGCGACATCGCCCGCATCCGTTGCAGGCTTGAGCCGCAGCGGCGGTCTGTTCTAAGTCCCACGTTAGCTCCGTCGGGACAATCGGCAGTGGCTGGCTCTCAGGCGAACCGTTGTCCAAACCGTTACCTGAAACGCTGGAGCCGACATTCGAATTCGCATTCAGTTTCCCTGGCGTGCTCGCCGCTCCCACGTTTGACGATGGTTTGTTGCTCGCCGCGTCGGCCGATTGAGCCGTTCGAAACAACGACGGCGCGACGGTGACCGAGCGCACATCATCGGTCACGCCGTGAGCGGGATGGTTGATGACTTTGCCCGGGTTCAGCACATTTTGAGGATCGAAAACATCTTTGACCTCCGCCATGACGCGGTACAGCGGCCCGTATTGCTGACGCAGGTACCAAGTCCGGCTGAGCCCGTCGCCCAGCCCGCCGCTGATCGTTCCGCCCAACGAGACCACGTAATCAAACAACTCCGTGGCCAATCTCTGTAGCTTCGGAAGCACGGTCGGATCCGCCATGTTGATCAGAGGCCGAACGTGCAAGTGCCCCTGGGGCATGTGAGCGAACACGGACGCAGTTACCTCGTGCCGATTCAGGATTCCATGCAGGTGTTGCAGGAACTCTGGCAACAGAGTCGGCTCGATCGCGATGTCTTCCACAAACGGGATCGCACGTCGCTGCCCGCCTAAGCGATATTGGATCGGCACGATGCGCCTAACCAGGTGCCAGAAAAAATCTCGCTCGCGCGGGTCGGTCGTCGTGCGAACGTCGAACGCCAACTGACTGCGGCGTTGCACTTGGCGGACAAGCGACTCTAGTTTGTGTTCAAGTTTTGCGGCATCGTTGGTTTGAAACTCCACCAACAGCATCGATTCGGCCTCGGCCGGGAGAACTTTATGATAGGAGGCATCTTTCTCCCGCGCGATTGAGAGAAGGCGACGGTCGACCATGTCACACGCCGCCGGGTTCATCTCCGCAATCTCCAACGCCGCCTGAGCTGCTGCCGCCACACGTTGAAAAAACAACAGGGCAACGCCACGGTGGGTTGGCAACGGGTCGGTGTGCAGCGTTGCCTCGGTGATGATGCCCAGCGTGCCTTCGCTGCCGACCAGCAAGCGATTAAGGTCCAGCTGCGGAATGGCAGGATCGGTCGCACCTGTCTGGTGTGACGCCGAGCAGTTCAGATCAAAAAGGTTGTAACCTGCCTGGTTGATCCGCGTTCGTGGCCGATGTTTCTCGATCAAGTCACCATTCCGCTCGACAATCGACTGGACGTCACGGTGAAGTCGCTTGGCGACTGGGTTGTTGTTGGCGACTGGTGTCGATTCGTCAATCTCCACTACTTCGCCGCTGGCCAGGACGACTTGCAATCGAGCAACATGATCACGTGGGCTGCCGTAGCGGTTCCAGCGACTGCCTGTGCTGTTGGTCGCCAGCACGCCGCCCATCGTCGTGACCGCGCGTGTCGCCGGATCGGGGCCAAAGTGCTGACGGTGGGCGGTGAGGTGCCGATTGAGGTGCCGCAGAACCACGCCCGGCTGAACGGTGACTTGCTCGCGACCGAACGATTTGATTCGCCGCATCGCATGAGAAAAATCTAGCACCAACCCGCGCCCAACGACTCCGCCGGTAACATTGCTGCCTGCACCACGCGGAATCACGCTCAGTTCATTCTCGCGAGCGTAATTCACGCACGCAACGACGTCCTCGACACCGGCGGGCCGGACAACGCCCAGCGGCACGGTTTCATAGATGCTCGCGTCGCTGGCATAGATCTGCAAGAATGCTGGATCGCAACGGATTTGCCCGCCGAGCAAACCGCTCAGGTCGGCATGAATGCGTGCGCGATCCGGATCCATGACGGTGGCTTGAAAGGTGACGAAAACGGACGAGAAAATCTGAGCGTGAGTTCAGCGTAGGCACGTCGGCTACGGATTGCCCGAAATTATAGCTGACTGCCCAAGCGGCCACCATCACTCAGTGACGCACGTTTTTGTTTCTCGCGAACGCTGGTTTCTCTCGTTCGACTCATTACTTTGCGAGTAAACTCAACAGATGCCCAATTCACGAACCCTGCTCATCATGCGGCATGCGAAATCCTCGTGGGCCGATCGCCAACAAACCGATCACGAGCGCCCGCTTAACAAACGCGGGCTGCGCGACGCACCGCAGATGGGTCAGTTTCTTGTCCAACATAAAATCACTATCGATCGATTGGTCGCGTCGACGGCGGCTCGTGCGAAAACGACTGCCCAGATTGTCGCCGCTGCAAACGATAACGCGCTGGTAGATCAGCTGGTTCTCAACGAAGATTTCTATTTGGCTCCGCCCCGAGTTTATTTGGAGCACCTGAGGGGGATCGATGATTCATCCATCCAGACAGTGATGGTCGTCGGGCATAACCCGGGCCTTGAAAATTTGGTTTACCACTTGAGCGGGCGGCACGAAACAATGCCGACCGCCGCGATCGCTTGTTTTGAGGTTGCGTCATTGTGGCGCGATCTCACCCCTGTGTCATGCCAGTTCAATGATGTCTGGCGACCGAAAGAAGTCCTCCAACACTACCGATAAGCACGACATACCCATCATGGACGATTCCTCCAACGTTGCCCCCGTTCCCTACACGCCGGTCGAACCCGGTGCCGTCGTTTTGCCCAACGACCGCGCTCGGATCACTGTGAAATCCTGGGCTCGGTCGGTTGCCGTGCAGCTTGACCGGAACGGTTGGAAGCGAACCGTTGAGATGCCCGAGGTTGCCCGGCACCTGTTTTCGGTCGAGGTCGATCAGTTCACGCCGGGAGACCGTTACGCCTTCGTCTTCGATGGCAATCACGGACAAGCGTTTCCAGACCCGCGTTCGAGATACCAGCCCGATGGCGTCCACGGCATGTCGCAGCTGACGGACCCGACGACGTTCCAGTGGACCGATGCGTCGTGGCGAAACATCCGGCGCGAGGATTTAATCATTTACGAGATGCACGTCGGCACGTGCACGACCGAGGGCACGTTTCGGTCGGCAATCGACAAGATCGAGGAACTCGTTCAGCTGGGCATCACGGCGATTGAGCTGCTGCCCGTTTGCCAGTCCGCCGGGCGCTGGAATTGGGGCTACGACGGGGTCAATTTCTTCGCGCCCTATCAGCCGTACGGCACACCCGATGATTTGAAAGCCTTTGTCAACGCATGTCACGATGCAGGCTTGGCACTCATTTTGGACGTGGTTTACAACCATCCGGGGCCTGAGGGAAATTACCTGAGCAAGTTTGGACCCTATTTTTCCGCGAAGCACGCGACTCCGTGGGGGCCAGCTTATAACTTCGACGGTCGCAGCAACGCGTTGGCTCGCAGCTTCTTCATCGATAATGCAATTTACTGGCTGGATGAGTTTCACTTTGACGGGCTTCGACTGGATGCGATCCACTTCATGTTTGACGATCTCGAAATGACGATCGTCGAGGAGTTGAGTCGAGCGGTCAGGGCGTTTGGTCGCGATCGTAACCGACATTACTTTTTGATTGGCGAGACCAACGTCTTCGACGGAAACATGATCAAGCCGATTGAGGAAGGAGGACTTGGGTTCGATGCGATTTGGTGTGACGACCTGATGCATGGTCTGTATTCCATCGGGACTCCCGAGACGCAGCTGACCGAGCGTAAGTATCAAGGACTGGGCGACGTGGCCGAGGCATTGCAGCACGGCTATCTTTTTTCGGGGCCGCCCAGAAAACGTATCGCGCGCGACGAGGATACCGTTGCCGACCGGTGGTGCGTGCCATCGCTGGTGGTCAGCACGCAAACTCACGACAGCGTTGGCAATCAACCTCTGGGTAAGCGGTTGCATCATCTGGCGGGTGTTGATTTTCAGATGGCTGCGTCCGCACTGAGTCTGTTGTATCCCGGGATACCGATGTTGTTCATGGGCGAAGAGACGGCGGAGCCCAATCCGTTTCATTACTTTGTTGACTTCGGCGATCCGTGGTTGAAGAAAGCAATTGAAAACGGACGCCGCCATGAACATCCGCAACAGGATTGGGCCGAAACCGTATCGCCACTGGACGAGCAAGCATTCGCGGGTTCTCGTTTGACCGACGTTGATGCGAACGCAGAGGATCGAATCAGAACAAGAGAATGGTATCGCAGGCTAATTCAGATTCGTCGGGTTTGGATTGAGTTAGGTTTGTTGCAGCCGAACAACCTGCGAGTTGAATCTGATAAAGGCAACCAGCAAGTCACACTGCGGTACCAATCCGATCCGCATCAGTCGAGCGTCTGGGTGCAGCTCGCGGGCGAGCCTGATATGACTGCGGCCGCGGCGCTGGAGCAAGCCTCAAAGAATTTACCCGGGCAAGTCATCGCCAGTACCTTCTGTTCGGACGAGACCGATCCCGTGCCCAAGACGTTTGCGATCGTTACTTCGACGAAGAACGAGTGAGGGGATGAGCCGAGTTAGCCGTTGACCTACGCGACGAGCATGCACAAACAGAAAACGAAAAAAAGGCACCTACGAAAGTTCGCAGGTGCCTTTTCACGTTCAGTGGAGATGAGGGGGCTCGAACCCCTAACCCCTGCCTTGCAAAGGCAGTGCTCTCCCAATTGAGCTACAT
>CAZLFF010000062.1:15271-19403 GCA_964558755.1 uncultured Pirellulaceae bacterium | reverse complement strand
ATTCCTCGGTGCCCGTTCGCTCAATCGGGATCATCGATTCGATATTAAGATTGAGCGTTTCCAACTCTTTGAGACCGGCGTTGATCGTTTTGATTTCGTGATACTCATTCACTTTCAAACGGTTGGCTGTCGAGGCCTCTTCATCTGCGGAATTCTCTTCGTCGTTTACAGTCAGTTCCGTGCCGAGTTCTTCTTCCTTCTTTTTTACGAACGCGTCAACCTCTTGGCGATTGGCCAACCAATGCTCTTCGCTACCAAGGAAAACGCGGAATAGTGGCAAGCGACCAGTGACCGGGTCGATGCGATTCGCATGAGCCCGCAAACTGACGCCACGGCGTTCCATCGTTTGCACCGCGTCTTCCATGCTGGCCAAGGTTGTCGTTAGCCGTTGCATGTCATCGCCCTCGATGACGTTACCCTCGCGGTCATCAAAGGACATGTCCTTCAAACCACGCTCGAGCAACTGGGCTCGCATTTCTTCTTCGGTTTGCACGTACTTGGTTTTCTTGCCGGCTTTCACGCGGAACAACGGTGGCTGCGCGACGTAGACATGGCCGGCCTCGATCAGTTGATACATCTGTCGATAAAAGAAGCACAGCAACAGCGTGCGAATGTGCGAACCATCGACGTCCGCATCGGTCATGATGATGACTTTGTCGTAGCGGCGGCGGCTAAGATCTTGATCCTCGCCAATTCCAACACGCAACGCGCTGATCATGCTCTGGACTTCTTCGTTGGCCAGAACTTTGTCTTCGCGAGCCTTGTAAGCGTTGATAATTTTACCTCGCAACGGCAGGATCGCTTGGAACTCTTTCAAGCGGCCACCATTGGCACTCCCGCCCGCCGAGTCACCTTCGACCAAGTAAATTTCGCACTTATCGACGTCTTTACTGAGGCAATCACGCAACTTTCCGGGCAAACCGCCGCCGCCTAACACGGATTTACGGCGAACTTTATCACGAGCAGCCTTAGCCGCCTCCCGAGCCTCCGCTGCCTGGACACCCTTCTTAACGATGATCTTCGCTTCTTTTGGATTCTCTTCCAAAAACACCTTGAAGAACTCACCAAAAGCGGATGACACAATGCCTTCAACTTCGTTATTACCCAATTTCGTCTTGGTCTGACCCTCGAACTGTGGCTCTGGAACTTTCAGCGACAGAATAGCTGTTAATCCCTCTCGGAAATCTTCACCGGTTACCGACAGGTTTTTTGGTATTAAATTATTTCCTTTCGCGTAGCTATTGAGCGTCCGCGTCAGGGCTGATCGGAAACCGGAAACGTGTGTACCGCCCTCATGCGTGTTAATGTTGTTCGCGTACGAGTGAACATTTTCGGTCAGGTCAGTCGTATATTGGAGAGCAATCTCGTAACCAATTTGATCGGATTCTCCATTGGTGTAAATAACATCTTTATGGATCGGATCACTTGAGCGGTTCAGGTGCTCAACATATTCGATAATTCCTCGTTCGTAATAAAATTCGTCCGATTCGCCATTTCGCTGGTCAGTGAACACCAATCGAACGCCGCTGTTTAGGAACGCCAACTCTTGCAGACGTTTATACAGAATCGAATACTCGTACTTGGTCACCGGGAAAATCTGCGGATCCGGTTTGAACGTCGTCTTCGTTCCCCGTTTGTCCGTTTTTCCAATCTTTGAGACAGGACCGGTCGGGACACCCCGCTCGTAGCTTTGCTGGTGAACTTGACCGTCGCGGTAGACTTCAACCTCACACCATTCCGACAAGAAGTTCACGACCGTGACACCAACGCCGTGCAGACCACCCGACACCTTGTAAGGATTTTCGTCGTCTTCGGGGTCATCGGCTGATTCGCCGAACTTACCACCAAACTTCAACATCGTCATCACGCCTTCAAGCGTCGTGATCTCGCGACCTTCTTCGTCGGATAACTGGTCATGGCGGCCAACCGGAATTCCCCGCCCATCATCCTGTGTCGTCACCGAACCGTCACTGTTGATCGTGACGTGAACCACACTAGCAAACTTCGCCATCGCTTCGTCAATCGAGTTATCAACGACCTCATACACGAGGTGATGCAAACCGCGGATAGTCGTGTCGCCGATATACATCGAGGGGCGTTTGCGAACGTGTTCCATGTCGGACAGTCGCTTCAATTTTCCCGCGTCGTAATCGCCGGCTTTATTTTTATTATCAGTACTCATAGGTCAGTGAACGTTTCCTGTTAAACGTTTCGTTATACGTTTCCAATTCGGAAGCGGATGTCGATGATTTTATTTTGTGGCAACTGAGCGTTCAGTTTGGCCAGCAATTGTTTTTTCTGAAATTCAAGTTGTTGCGTCACAGCTGGACTGGCGACGATCACCTCAAGCACACCTCGCCGGATGGGTCCTGTGCGGGAATAAATTTTGAAGTCACCGACTATCTGGGCCCAAATGTCATGTAATTCATTGGTCGATTGTTGTTGTCCGTAGCCCTTGCGAGCCATCAGCTGAGAAATCAAGTTCGCCGGTCGCTTGGGACGACGACGATAGCGCCGACGTTCTTGGGTGATACGAAGTGCGTTATCGAAGTCAACTTCGTCCCAGTCTTCTGACATCGTTTGATGGTTGTTTGGATTCAACTAAAAGTGTCTCGACCACTCAAAAAGTGCTTTTCAGACCTGTTCGCTTACGGTTACTTTCGGTCCTTGGATAACGGCATGATCACGTAACCATAATTGTCTTCGGTTGAACAGTAAGCTGCTTGGTCACCACTTTCGATGTCCAAAGTGAATGTTTTATCCGGTTGTAAAACCTTTAAAAAATCCGCAACGTAGCGATGATCCAGCGTGATGGTTAGCTCGTCAGCATCAAAAGGAACTGGCATCTCGATCCGCGATTGACCAACCTCCGCCGTGCTGTTGCTCATCACCAACGAGCCATGATTGAATGTAAAATCGACGCCTCGCGATTCGTCACTAGAGACGATTGCTGCTTGTCGCAGCGCTGAGTACATGGGTCCGACTGGAATATCGATTTTGCTGGAGTCCGAACGCGACGGCAAAACCTCTCGCCATTTCGGAAACCGACCCTCGACCAAACGAGTGTAAAACACGCAACCGGGTTCACGAATCAACAAGTCGTTTGCTCGTGCTGCAAGCTGAACCTTTACATCATCATCTGGCAAAATGCGTTCGATCAGCTGCATCGACCGAGCTGGCACAATGGTGGCCCCCCCGCCATCGCCCGGTTTTCCAACCTTTGACAATGCGCCTTGCATTTTAGCCAAACGTCGACCGTCGGTACCGACCGCCGTGATCGTGTCGTTGTCCATTTCCAATAGGACACCGCCGAGGGCGTACCGGCTGCTCTCGCTATCAGTCGCAAACAGCGTTCGCTTAATCAGCTCACGCATTACACCAGCTGAAACCTCGTAGTAATCGTTGTCCTCGAAATCTGCGACCTCGGGGAACTCATCAGGATTATGCGACTGCAGTTCAAAACGACTGCTAGAACCCGTAACGAGCGTCTTATCAGGATCCGACTCGATAAACAGAAATTCGTCCGAGGACTCACGCAAAATCAAGCTCAGACGTTGAACCGGAATCACCGCGGTGCCTGGCGTATCGACGTCCAGATCTGGGATGCCAAGTCGGACACCAACTTCCATATCGGTCGCAGTTAACAAGCCACCGTCTTTGGTGACTTCCATTTTCACGTTTTGAAGAATCGCCTTCGGGCTGCGAGCCGGTGCGACTGCCGAAGCAACCTGGAACACCTTCTGAAACGATTCACGATTGATTTTTACTTTCACAATTCATCCTTTGAACAGTCCACTAGGTGCTCATACAAGCGTGCTTGATTGAGTCACCAGACGGAGCCTATTCATGAAATAGTATTTCTCTAATTCTTATTATTAAACCGACGTCAAAAGTGTTAACAAGTTTGATCAGTTATTGTTTTGAGCCAACGTTTATCAACGCAAAATAGATTTTGACGGGTATGGAAAACATGTTGAGGTTGTGGTGATGAAACAGTTAAAAACGTGTTGCTCAAAATGTTGATAAGCGGTGTTTGCGATTAAATCGTTCGTAACTAAAAAGTTATTGACGATTACTGACATTTTAAAAACGACTTTTCCATAGGTAGATTTTAGGGTTAGGTGTTTGATAC
>CAZLFF010000062.1:0-15261 GCA_964558755.1 uncultured Pirellulaceae bacterium | reverse complement strand
ATACCTGCATCAAAGAGTCAGTCATTTGCTCCGCCAATTCTTGTTTGAGTTGATTGACGGTTTGACGAAGAGAGGACTCGTCACAATCATCTGATTTCATGATGGCTTCGATTTTTCGATACGAATGCATAATGGTCGAGTGGTCTCGATTGCCGAACTGATCGCCAATTTTCTTAAAGCTAGTCAGCATGAGTGAACGGATTAGATAAATCGCCACACCACGAGCTAACACGGTTGTTTGTTTGCGCGTTTGACTGGAAAGATCGGCCAGTTTGACGCCGAATTTCTCAGCCACGCGCTTCGCGATCAGCTGCCCAGTTTGTTCGTTCACATCTTCTGCCGGATTCATCCAGCGGACGATTTCATCGATGTCTAATAAATGGTCGTAGTCAAACAAAGTTGCTGCTTGCAAAGATGTTTTTAGTTGCAGCATAAAATGGTTAATTCGAGGTACCGTTACCGACAATCGATTGGCCAATAATTCGACTGCCTCGATTGTGAAGCGAAGGCCATGCAGTTCGGCCAGTTCCCGAACGATCTCATAACGAGCATCAATGCCCGGCGGTGAAACCGGCAGCGATAGCCCACCGCTCAACCGAGACACCAGTTTTGGCACCAAACAGTTGCTTGCGTTGGGCGAATCTTGCATGGTGAACAAAATTGGTTTCTGGTTTTCGTTCATCGCGTCAATCAACAGCACAATTTCCTGTTGAGCAGCGTGTTTTGTTGCTAATTCGTGCAAGTTGTCGATTAGCAAACCACCACGACGGACTAGACTGTCGCGAAAATCCGTGACCGAATCGGTTTCCATGGCTGATCGAAAACGACGATCAAAATCAACCGCGGTGATGTAAGCGGGATGAAGATCTGTTGATGGCGAAGATTGACCGAACGCAGATGATCGAGTGGCCAAATTGGTAAGGAACGTTAGCGCTAACGATGTTTTTCCTGTCCCGGAAGGACCAAAAAACACGAGCGGCCACGCCGTTCCAGACGCCCAAACGTGACTATCGGATGGGTCAGCGACGTAGGGTGTCGCATCGAATAATTTCAGATGGCTTGCTTCGTCTTCGATTGTGGGCAACGGCTGAGTTAAAACTCGCAACAATTGATTCGATGCGTCGCCAACAAAACGCTTTAGCCCGGTGGGTCGATTGAAGTTGTCGTCGATGCTTTCACCGCAGCCGATTGACGCCACACTCGCACGACGAAAGTGGTCGAGCGGTAGCGAAAAAACGGGCTCAGCAATGGCTGAAGACATGCGGCGTAGGCAGGCAACTAAAACACAGAAGAGCGGAAAAATAAGTGGCGGTCGAAGAGCAAAAAACGCGACGCTTTTGGTCACGGTTTACCCGCCTATTTTCCGCGAAATGCAGCCCAGAAATATACCATGTTTTGACTCCGAGCACGACCGTCCGACCGCCCACTAAAGGACGGAAAATCCCGCCTAAAATCGATTTTAGGCGGACCCAGAAAGACCGCGAAAAATCTGCACGAACTGCTCAGCCGCCAAGTCAATTTCAGCTTCCGTGGTCGTCATTCCTACGCTGATACGGATGGCCCCTAAAACAGTGTCTTCACTGGCACCCATTGCCAGCAGAACAGGCGACGGTTCGCTTGAACCGCTCGCACAAGCTGAGCCGGTTGAAATGGCGATCCCGTTCATATCAGCTGCCATCAAAAAAGCCTGTCGATCGACTCCGGGGACAGACACATTCAACGTTTGGGGTAACTTTTCGGCTTCACCGCCATTAACCACGATGTTGGGAATTCCTTTACGGAGATGTGCCAGCATCCGGTCATGCATGTGGAGAAGGTGTTTGAAACGTGTTGATGGACTGTCAGTAAATAGCCGCAGTGTTTGCTCCAACCCCGCGACCAAGGCAATGTCTTCGGTCCCCGGCCGAGTTCCCATTTGCTGGAAGCCACCAAAAAGAAGCGGCTGAATCGTTACCCCGTGTCGCACCAACAATCCACCGATCCCGCGCGGCCCGTGAAGCTTGTGTCCGGTAAACGTAAGGGCATCAACGCCCAGTGCTCCAAAATCTACCGGGATTTTTCCAACCGCTTGAACGGCGTCGGTGTGGATCGGCACGTTTCGCTCACGACAGATCGCGGCGGCTTGTGTGACTGGTTGCAGCACGCCGGTTTCATTGTTGGCCAGCATCACGCTCACCGCCGCCGCAGGAGTTTTGAGTAGGCTCTCCAGTTCCTTCAGCAGAATGACACCGTTCGAATCGACGGGAATGACATCAACCACAAACCCCAGTGTTTTCAGATACT
Organism: uncultured Pirellulaceae bacterium; assembly: GCA_964558755.1. Lineage (GTDB taxonomy): Bacteria > Planctomycetota > Planctomycetia > Pirellulales > Pirellulaceae > Mariniblastus. The sequence continues at coordinate 12,978 of CAZLFF010000062.1, read as the reverse complement.
CGCCCGCCTGGACGACGGCGGGGTGCTCGACGGCTGAAAGCACGATCCGCTTGCTCACCGAGGGATTGGCCGCTAGGTTGGACAATGCCAAACCGATAACGCCCAAGTTGTCGCTCTCGGTTCCTCCACTGGTGAAGACCAATGAGTCTGTCCGCATCCCAGTTGTTTCTGCGCCGAGCATCTGGGCGATGTTACAGCGGCAGGATTCGAGTTTCTTACGTGCTCGCTGGCCGGGCTGGTGTTGACTGGCGGGATTCATAAACCCGGCTGCGTAGCATTCGGCAATGACCTTGGCGACCGAGGGAGCGATGGGTGTGGTCGAATTGTGGTCGAGGTAAATCAACGAAGTTCACTTCCAGAGAGCGTTTATTTTCAAGCGCGAGCAGCACAGGTTTCCTCAACCCGAGACGCTGTCGAGGGACCAACCTTTCGCTGACAAGTGGGGTTTGAAATGTCTTCTAGTTTTCGGGTGCGTCTAGTTCAGCTTCAGCCATGATTTCAGCTTCCGCCGTTGGTTGGTTGGCCTCGTCTCTTTCAGATTTGAGGTCAGGGTTGTTCAGCTTCTCAATCGCAGCGTTCAAACTCTCGTGCGCAATTTTTGCTTGGGCCGAGATTAAGTCAAAGTCATCGACTTCCTTCTTGCACAGATCCAGAAGCATCGTGCCGTCATCGGTTTCTTTTAAAAGCTTAGCGCGGGATAAACGTAGGGCGGCACGGTTGAAATCGCCCAGTTGAAAATCAATTTTTCCTAGCTCCAACCAAGCCGCCGCGGTCAGCCGTTGAAGTGCCTGGCGGAAATCGTCGGCGTTGTCTTTGGTGCGTTCCATTGCGAACTGCATCATGGTCGGCATCCGTAAGTACATTTCATGTCGCGCCACATCGGCAACCGTTGGCCAAAACACTTTGGCCGATCTTGGAAACTGTTGGTTCCACGTGATCCAATATGGCGTGCTGACCGACGTGGCCTCATCCCAATCGTGTAAGTCTAAGTAGTCGGTTAGAAACCGAGCGTCACAGTCGTGTGAGTTTGGGACGGCCGAATCTTCGTACAGATGCCATGTTTTGTTTGCCTTCGCGGTACTAGGTGTCGCGGTAATGAATCCCTCGGTGACCAGCGTCTGGTCTAGTTCGGGCGTCACGCTATCGTATTGGATGCCAGACAGTGTCCACTCAACCCACGGAATCTGTTGATACGAGAAAGTTCGGCGCGTGAAATCACTCGGTGAAAACTCGCTACCGCGGACTGCTCCTAACGAGGAAATCACGATGAAGCCGATCGGGATCGCAGCCAGTAAACACAGCATCGGAACCATGATCGTCGGTCGCTGAGACCATCTGCGAGCGGAGTTCGTTTGGTTCATTGTTGCAGTGGCAAAAAAGCGGAAAGAGTGCTTGTGATGGGCGAAGTGGCCAAGCTTGGGCCGAGGGCGGTAAACGTAGCGAAAATCGCGCCAACAATTTCACTTAAATTTACCAGTTTTGGTGTGAAAAAGCTGGCTCGTCGAGCCAAAATTGCGGATGAATAGCCGAGGGCGACACTCGAGAAACCGTAACCAACCCGCGCGTTAGTGACGACCTTATGTCGAATGACCCACCCGAATCAAATGAATCGCAGTTGTCCCAAGACGGCGGTCTAGGTGCGTCAGAAAACCCTTCGGCCGCCACGCCATCAGTTGAGCTCACCCCGGCGGAGCGAACCAAGCGACTCGAGGCCGTTTTGTTCCTCGCTCGTCAGCCACTGACCAGTCGAAAAATTAGCCAGCTGGCGGGCCTTGAAGACGGCACGCAAGCGCGTACCATAATTCGCGAATTGAACCAGATTTACGACCAAAAAGGACAAGCGTTTCATATCAAACGAGTCGCTGGTGGCTATCAGTTGCTGACGCGGCCTCAGTTTTCCAAATGGATTCGCCGGCTAGACCACGTGCCCCGTGCAAGCCGGTTGTCGACACCGGCTTTGGAAACGCTGACCGTGGTCGCCTATCGCCAGCCGATCATCAAAGCGGAGATCGAGGCGATTCGTGGCGTCAGCTGCGGTGAAATGTTACGCCAGTTATTGGAAAAAGGACTGGTGAAGATCGCCGGTCGCAGCCCGGAACTGGGTCGACCGTTTTTGTATGGAACATCGAAACAATTCTTGGCTAGGTTTGGGCTGAATAGTTTAAGTGACTTGCCGAACGCGAGCGAATTGGCGGGCGAAGGTCTTCCAGAGGACAACCCCCAACTTGTCGCCCAATCGGATTCAAGTTCACGAATTGAAAACACGACATCCCCTGAAGCAACAACTTAAGAACTTTCCTCGACACCCTTGTTGAATACTACTCCGAAGGAGATTCAATCGTGAGCCTCGTATTTGAAGAAAGCGCGCTTGGTATCAACCTGTTCGACGGCGAATTAAGCTCCATCGATTTCGTTACCACTCAAGATAAACATTGGCCCCCTTACGCGCGAAAGATCGTCGCGGAAGACGATGAGGTGGAAGACGACGAATACGAAGAAGTCGATGACGAAGAGGAAGAGGACGACGAATACGAGTACGTCTACGAGGATGAAGACGGCGAAGAGATCGAGGACGAAGAAGACTCCGACGACGGCGATGAAGATGAGTACGAGTACGAAGAAGAGGAAGCCGAAGACGGTGAAGTAGAAGACGACGAGTACGAGTACGTTGACGAAGATGATGACGAAGCATCAGACGACGAAGAATACGAGTACGAGTATGAAGATGACGACGAAGAAGAGTCGGACGAAGAAGTCGACGACGAACTCGAGGATGAGTGGGAAGAAGTCGAAGACGACTTGGACGACGACGAATGGGATGACGATGATGACGACTGGGATTAGTCGATTCCACGAGGGCTCGTCCGTGCCCAGCCAGCGTTAAAAAGCGTTAGTCGCCCAATTGAAATAGCCGTCGCATCGCTTCCACTAGGCTGTTCGAGCCCTTCTCTGAATCGTCCCGTACGGATTTCAATGGTGAATGCAGAATTTTGTTAACCAAGCGATGAAACGCTTGCTCGATTAATGCCTGCTGTTCGGGGCTGATGTCGCCGCCAATGCGATTCATTAACCAGGTCAGCTCCGCTTCTTTGGTTAAGTTCGCTTGATCTCTCAACGCGACAATTGTCGAGTCGCTCGAACGACCTCGCATCTCGGCTAAAAAACGATCCGTTTCCTGATCCAAAATCTTGATCGCTTTTGGAAACTGATTCTTTCGAGCCTTCAAATTCTGGTCGCAAACTTTTTGCAGATCGTCCAGCGTGTACAAATACACGTTCAGCCGATCGCCCACCTCGGGTTGAACATCACGCGGCACGGCCAAGTCTAAAATGAACAGCGGCTTTGGTTGACGTTGCCCCTTAATCGAATCAAACAAGGCATCATCGATAACCGCGTCGGTGGCACCGGTTGTCGAGATAATTAAGTCCGCTTCGGCGACGGCCGTCGGGAGGTTTTCCCACGATTCAGTACGACCGTCGAATTGTTCAGCTAATGTTGCGGCTCGCTCGGGAGTCCGATTGGTGATGACGATGTCGCTACCGCCCTCCCCTTTCAAATAGGTCAGCGTTTCATTGGCCATTTCGCCAGCGCCGATGACCAAAATTCGTTTGTTGTCCAAGCGTTCAAAAATTTGCTTCGCCAACACGTTTACCGCGACACTCGGGACGCTGACTCGATTCGAGTGCAGGGTCGTCTCGTTGGCCACGCGCCGAGCGACTTGGATGGCGGATTGGAAAGTGCGATGCGTTAACGGAATCGCCTGGTTGCTCTCGATTGCCAGTTCGTACGCTCGCTTGACCTGCGATAGAATCTGGGTCTCGCCGACGACCATACTGTCGAGACTGGCCGCGACGCTAAACAGGTGCCGGACGGCCTCACGATCGTTCAGCTGATAGAGCCCCGATTGAATGTCTGCCCGAGGAACGCCGCGCTCGCAGGCCAGAAAATCGACCATTTCTTCTTGGCTGGGCGTCACGTCCTCCGTGCGTCCGACGGTGAAGAACTCGGTGCGATTGCAGGTCGACAGAAGGACAGCTTCAGACTCCGGAAATCGCGAGTAGAAGTTTCTTAGGAACGGCTTAATTTGAGCTTCACTAAACGCGAGCTGCTCGCGAATCGAAACGCTCGACTGATGATGGCTACAACCGACGATCTGAAGGTTCATTGGGCACCTCCAGCATCGAAAAAGGTGTCAGGTACGGTTTTGGCGGCATAGGCGACCTCGACCAGTTGTTTGACTTCTCTTTCAGTTCCGTGTCCAGCCAGCCAGACGATGACTAGCTCAAGCACCAAAAACAATGCGCAGGTCACGACAACGTAAGCGACTTTTCGTCCTTGCCGTGACGGACGGTATAGCAAGTTAAAAACAGCGGACACGAACAACCAACCGAACAGAATGCACGACGACCAGATGACAGGATCCGACCAAGCAATCGTTCCGCTGGCGATAGCCGATTCTTCTGGAACGCGGTTGATTAAGTTGATGGCAACTCCGGAAACGAAGCCCACGCCCAGTAAAACAGCCGACACAGCCAGCGATCGCTCGCAGTTTGCTTGCAACCACTCAAGCGAAGGCAATCGAAACAGCCGCGAAGGAACGACCCTCGACTTCAAACGACGTTGTTGAATCAAGTACACGACGCCGAAGACAAAGCCTAGTGCGACAACCGCGGTCCCCAGAAGCAATGAAAATCCGTGAACCATGTTCCAGACGGTTTTTGCTTCATGAGCCGAGAATCGAGCCTCCCCGTCAAACTGATAGCCAACAAAAATCAGTGCCAGCACAAGCGGCAACAAGAATAGCCCGATTATCGAATCCGGTTGCCGAAACGTTATCCAAACGTAAGCTACCGCCAACAGCCAAGCGGCTGCGAGACACCAGTCGAACCAGCTGCCCATCCAAATTCCGCTGGCATCGAACTCAAGCCGGTTTTGCAGAACTAGGTAAACCGCATGAGCAAACAGTCCAGCGGCCATGAACCCGATACGGATCAAGCGTCGAAAATTCGCCCGAAAAAACGCGCGCGAAATTTCCAACACTAGCGCAACGGCGTAGCTGGCGGCGAAGCAGGTTACGGTGATTTTGTATAACCAATCCAAGCGAGCACTTCGTTTGTTTTCTACAGAGACGTTTGCGATAACGCGCTGACGACGGGTAAGACGCGGATTCTATGAACCAGTCGAGTCAGTTGACTTGGTCTCGCTTGTCTTGCCGTTCGTCTTGGCCAGGCCGTATTCAACCATCTTTTTGTATAGCGTGTTTCGGTTGATCCCAAGTCGAGTGGCTGCTTTGGTTTGCGTCTGGTTACAACTTTCAAGAATCTGCTGCAGCAACTCTTTTTCAACCGGTTCGACAATCTGTTTGTGCAAATCCTTTGCCGCTTCTTCGGACTTGCTCAACCGGCTGTAGACAAACTCGCGGATCAACGACGCGTCATCGGTTGGGCGGAACACGGCTGTTTGAGCCGCTTTGGAATCGCCCATGACGGCTTGAGGCAACAAGCAAGGCTCCAGCTGATCACCTTGGCACAGCACGATGGCTCGTTCGACGTAGTTTTGCAATTCCCGGACGTTACCGGGCCATTGATAACTAAGCAGCGCGGACATCGCGTCGGGATGAATTTTACTGATGTTGCGACCGTTTGCGTTGGAGTAGATTTCCAAAAAGTGACGCACCAGCAGCTCCACATCATTGCCGCGTCGTCGCAGTGGCGGCAGCGAGATCGGCAGCACGTTCAACCGCCAAAACAAGTCCTCGCGAAAGTTCCCGTCGGCCACTTCCTTGGACAAGTCGCAATTGCTAGCGGCAACGACGCGGACGTCGACTTGAATCGACTTCGTATCGCCCACACGTTCGAACTCACGTTCTTGAAGCACTCGCAGCAGTTTCACTTGCAGCGTCGACGAGGTCGAATTGATCTCGTCCAAGAAAATCGTGCCACCATGGGCCGCTTCGAACCGGCCAGTTCGATCGCGGATTGCATCGGTGAAACTTCCTTTCACGTGCCCGAACAATTCGCTATCCAACAACGACTCGGTCAACGCCCCGCAGTTGACTCGGACGAACGGACCGCTGGCTCGATCGCTCAACCGATGCAGCGCCGATGCGATCAGTTCTTTGCCTGTCCCGGTCTCGCCCAACAGCAGCACCGACGCAGCGCTGCGAGCCGACAGTCGCGTCAGTTCGTATACCTCTTGCATGGCTTCAGACTCACCAATCAGGCCATCAATTGGTCCTCGCACATCGGATGGTTTTGAGTCGGCGGTCATGGTGCCCAGGCAAAAATGCCTAAAATTATTGCAATTAGTGGTCAGGTATCCATTTCAATCGGAGTCGCCAGCTCTGGAAAGCCCTAATTGTGGCCTTCAGCCAGAATGTCGCTTGGTTTAGAGGCATCGGTAGCTGAAATGCCGAAAATCCTGACCTTTACGCCGCGCGATGGCTGCCCGAGAACTGCGCACGAAAAAGCCGGACGGCTGAGCGGTCCGGCTGATGTTCGTGCTGCAACGCAGCTGAGTGTCAGGAATCGCGGGAAATTATCCAGCTGTGCTACCGTTAACTCGCGTTCGGCTGCATTGATCTAGGCGATCGAGCCAATTTGCACTTTGATGTACTTTTGGCGATGCCCCGTACGTCGCTTGCTATTTTTGCGGCGGCGGAACTTTTGGATGTAGACCTTGTCGCCCTTGGTTTCGCCAATGACTTTGGCGGTTACCGAGGCACCCTCAACCAGCGGGGCACCCAACTTCAAATCAGAATCTGAACCGACGGCTAAAACTCGATCAAACGTAAGTGAGTCACCCGCCTTTGCTTCGCGGAAATCGATCTCAAGAGTTTGACCTTCTTCGACTTTGTATTGACGTCCGCCGTCAGCGATAATTGCGTACATTTTACATCCGTATCCGGGCTTTTTATTGGTAGTGCCGCGCGTTCCGTACAAGAAACACCACAGCTGGGCAAAACGCTCATTTGAATGGCAGCCAGCGAGTGCCAGATCTACATCGTGGCCGCCAGAAAATAGCTCGAGCCCCGCGTCACGCGGATCTCGAATCCATTTTCGAGCCACGCATCATATCGACCGCACCAACCCGAGTCGAGGCCCAAAACACGGCCATTTTCGGCAGAATTAGCTGATTTCTGGCCTGAATGAAGACTTTCGACCAATGTGTGACCAGTGCAGAGCATCGGAAACGGATAATGGCTCGAAAGCGCGACCCCAGCGGAGGCCACGCTTCCCGAGATTCCAACGCTTCGTGCCCTATCGGCGACGAGCGATCCCTAGGTGGGCGAGGCACAGCCCTAGCAAGATACCAGCGGATGGCTCAGGTACAGCCACGGCGCTGATCTGGGCGTTGACGAACGTCAGCCACTCGTTGCCGACAACCGTAGGAGCAGTCGCGGTTGGGTCGTAGTCGACCGTTACCGTTTGGACGTCCTGCAACGTGATCGACCAGTCGTCTTCGGTGTTGAACGTGTTCACCAAGGTCGTGCTAACGTTTCCACCAGTGACAACCGAGCCGTTCAGGTTTGACAGACTGTCGTTCCCCAAACCTTGGGTACCTTCAACAACCGAAGCAGACGACGCGTCAGAAGTCAGCTGCAACGATCCACCACTGTTGGCTCCAGCGGTCAAGACAGGTGTCTGCACAAGCGTGATGGAATCAAGGGGCTGGTCAAACGAAAGTTCATAGGTCCAGCTGAAAGTGCCATCGGTCGAACCGAAATTCTCGACCACGCCGCCCAGTTCCGAATTGCTTCCGCCGTTCCAGTTAAAAAACAGGGGTCCAACCGTAGAAATCGTGTAGCCAATGGAGTCGCCATCCGCGTCGGTCACGGTCCCTGAAATCGGCGAACCCGGTCCGACCTGACCGGTTCCCGTAAACGTAGTCTGGCCTTTGGCTTGCTCAGCCAAAAACACTAATGAACAAAAGGCAGTCGTGAAAAATGCGGTACAGATAAGGCGAGAATGCATTGTTGGGTATCCAAAATTCGGGGTTCAATGGAACAGAAATCCACGAGGGTATTCCCTCTCCGCGGTTCTGTTTCGATCGCCCGGGCTCCCAAACTTGATTCCCCGCTAGTGAATAGTCGCGAGTATTGGACGCAACGAGCGGCATGTAACGGCTGTAAGGAAAGTCGGCCCTCAACCGCCTTTAGCAATTTTGCTAGCGTGCGTCGCTACCACAATAGTTGCAAAGCGACCAAATCTAACGAGGAATTCAGCCGACAGATGGTGGGCTGATGGTAGATAGACACGCGTGAGCCGAAGCATGCTTCCAGCAAGCGGCTCATGGGAATCAAGAAAAACGCTAGCCCTTCTCGTCGTCCGCATCTTCCCCACCGCTCATTCCTAGCTGCCGCATTTTGCGGTAGAGGTTGCTACGGTGGAGGCCCAGTCTTGCAGCAGCATCGGTCATGTTGCCTTGGCTGCGTTTGATGTGCTGGGTGATGTAGTCGATTTGGAATTGCTTCGTGGCCTCGGTCAGCGGCTGGTCGAGTGCGACGGCCGATGGGTCGCTGGCTGGAGCGTTAACAAAGTTTAGATCGTGCTCGGAAATCGTGTCGCCCTCGGACAGGTACGCGATTCGTTCCATCAAGTTTCGCAACTCACGAATATTCCCGGGCCACGAGTGAGCCGTTAATCGTTTTTTGGCGGCGGTCGAAAGCTTGGGCGTCTCGCGTTTCGCCGCGCGGCAAAACTCAGATAGAAAATGATCGGCCAGCAATAGCACATCTTTGCCACGATCACGGAGTGGCGGTAGCTCGATCGTGACCACGTTCAATCGAAAATATAAATCTTGGCGGAATTGATTTTCGCTAACTCGCTTCGCCAGATCTTGATTGGTGGCGGCAATGATCCGAGCCGACGTCGGGATCGGCGTCGAACCACCCACGCGAACGACAACCTTTTCCTCCAGCACACGCAACAGCTTTGATTGGCCGCCCGGACTCATGTCGCCAATTTCATCGAGGAACAGCGTACCGCCATCGGCCAGTTCAAACTTGCCTTCCCGCGCTTGGTGGGCATCGGTAAAAGCGCCTTTTTCGTGGCCAAACAATTCGCTTTCAAGCAGCGTCTCGCTGATCGCAGCGCAGTTCACGGCGACCAGCACTTCGTCACGACGCTCGCTGAGGTAGTGAATCATTTGGGCGACCACTTCCTTGCCGGTACCGTTTTCGCCGGTGATCAGAACCGCTAGGTCAGTGCCAGCAACCTTTGCCACCGTTTTTTTCAGTTCGGAGATCTCGGGACAGTCGCCAATCAATTGAACTTTTTCGGCTGCAACCTCGGCGACGTTACGCTTTGAGGTCACCAACTGCTCGACGTGCTTCGTCTGCTCAATCGCGACGACGGCGTGTGCGGCTAGCTGGGCCAACGCGGTCGCGTCTTGGCTGGTGAAATTTCCGCGCAATCGATTGATCAGCTCGAAAGCCCCGATGGTTTTACCAGCTTCATCGATCATCGGTACGCATAGCAAGGTCCGCGTTTGAAAACCCAGAGCTTGATCGACGTCACGATTGACCAGGCCTTGCTCGTCAGAGACGTCTTCGTCAACCCGCTGCGCCTTGCCCGACGCGATGACTTGACCAACTAGACCCGCGTCGGCGCTGATTCGTAGTTCGCCCGATTCGACACCCAACGCGGGCTTACCGATCAGTTGCTTGCCTGTCGCGTCCAGCAAGAAGATCGTCGCGCGTTCGCTGGAAAGTAAACGAGTGGCCGTGATGGCGATCTGTTCTAAAAGTTGATCGGTGTTTTCCGATTGGTTCCAGTGAGAGGTAATCTCTAACAACGCTTCGAGTCGCTGGGCTTCGCTTTGTGAGGCGACTTGAGCATGTTTTAAACTGGCGACCAACGACAACGCTGCGGCTGCCGACTCAAACTCAGCCGGTTCTGCCGTCGACGTCTTTTTGTTTAACTGCACAAGTAATAGACCAGCTCGGCGTGGGTCCTTCAGCGGCGTCGCGGACCACGAAGGAACCTGCCGAGTTGCGTCGGCATCCAATGTTTCGGCCAGCAGGTCAGTGGGCAGATTGGTGGCGTTAATTTTCTGCCCGGATCTCGCCACCGTGCGCCACTGGCCTTTGGTGCCGCGGATGATGGCGGTAGCCTCACCAGAAAAATGCTGGTTAATGGCCTTTAACGCCGCCGAGGAAAAATCGTCAACGGTGGCTTCGTCCAACGCCAACTGAACCAATCGTGGCAGCAGGATGCCGCCGCTGCTGCCACGTTCGATACTCTCTGAGAAAGCCAATTCAGACATGTTCGTTTCGCGGTAAGACCGCGTAATGACGCTTGATCGGGTTGCTAAATACGCCCGGATTGCGAAACTATATAGCTCGCGGTTGCCCGTTGGGCATTCACACGAGCGTAGTCATTATGACGGCTCGTCACAATCACCATCAGAGCACAACTTGCAGTCATACGCTGCACTAAATTGGCATAAGGGGAGTTCGTTGACAGGTTTGTTTGAAGGAAAAAAAGGTTTAATTCTGGGCGTGGCCAACGATCGATCGATCGCGTGGGCCATCGCTGAACAGATCATGGCAACCGGTGGTGAATGTGGATTTACTCATCTGCCCGACCGACCGGACGACGATAAGAAGAAGAATCGTCGTCGAGTCGAAAAGTGTTTTGAGAAATCGACATCCGGCGGTAAGCCAAAGTTTCTCGTTCCGCTGGACGTTCAAAACGACGAAAACATTGCCGAGGTAATGGAAACCGCGAAGCAGGAGTTTGGTCAAATCGATTTCCTGCTGCACTCGATCGCCTTCGCTGACCGTGCTGACTTGGGTCGCGACACCATTGAGACCAGTCGCGAAGGTTTCAAATTGGCGATGGATATCAGTGCCTATAGTTTCCTGGCCGTCTGCAACGCTGCAAAGCCGATCTTGGCCGAAAACGCATCGGTCGCGTGCATGACCTACTTCGGCGGAGAGAAGATCGTCCCGGGTTACAACGTGATGGGGATTTGCAAAGCAGCACTGGAGGCATCCATGCGATACCTGTCGTACGACCTAGGACCGCAAGGCGTTCGAGTCAACGCTTTGAGCGCCGGCCCAATGAAAACGCTCGCCGGCAGCGCGGCAGGTGTCGGCGAGATGCTAAAAATGTACGAACACGTCGCCCCATTAGCACGCAACGTTACCCATGAAGAAGTCGGACGCACCGGCGCATTCCTGCTGTCCGACATGTCGGGTGGCGTGACGGGCGAAGTCCTACACATCGATGGCGGCTACAACGCGATGGGCAGCCCTGGTCGATTAACGAACTTGTTAGCTTGATCCGTCGAGAAGGTTTAAACAGACCAGTTCACGGTATTGCCTACAGGAAATCCGTGGCTAGTTACCAAACGTTTTAACGAGAGACCGAATTTCTAGGCAGTTGGTCCCTCGCTTACGCGTAGCGGTGCGGTTATGAAATGCCCGCTAGACAAACCACTCGCTTGCAAAGACGTTGTCGACGTCTTGTTCGCCAGCGAGTTCTAATTCTTCGGGTGTCGCTGGAGACGGATAAGACAAGGAATCGGCGTCGTGTTCGTCGTTGAACGCCGTCGTCGAGACAGGTACAGCGAACGCGCCGGCGGACATCGGTGGCACGACTGACTCGCCAAGATTGTTGACTAGAACCGACGCATCACCACCGTTTGCGTCGATGACATCGACGTCCCCGTCGCCGTTAAAATCGGCCGTTCCCCAACTAGCGCCCACCTGAGTGCCAAGGTTCTCGACCAAGATCGCTCCATCACCGAGCACGTCAACTTGACCGTTCAGATTGGCGTCCCCCGGGATCGCGACGTAAACCGGACGCTCAACCAACGCGTCAGCCACGCCGTCCCCGTCACCATCGAGATTTCCAGATCCGTCTGCTCCAAATATGGAGTTGCCGAACAGAATGAACGAGTAAAACCCTGGTTCCAGTGGTGTGGTCAAACCGCTGAAGTCCCACGTGCCGGTGGTGTTTCCTTGGTCGTAACTAATCGTTGTACCGGTGGTTGAAATAAAGGTGTCCGAGGTGTCGTTGCGTAAAGCAAAATTTGCCCCTGAAATAATGACATCTTTGTCGAACCTAACTTGAATCTGGGACAGCTGGTCGGGACGAGCCAGCTGTTGCACTTGATCTGCCGGCAAGCCATCACGACGGAGTTCCGCGATGACTGGCGGCCCATTGAACTCGGTAGGGCTTTGATCTGGCCCAAAACCAGTTGGAATCGTGCCGCCGACCTCCAGCACAATCTTGTCGATCTCGACGCCGTCTTCTCGCATCCAAACGTTCAGCGTGTGTCGGCCGGGCTCGGTAATTTCAATTGTCATTTGACTGGCACCGCCAATCACTTGGCCCGTCCAGCTCCATAGATTGCTGTTGTTGCCGACACCCGACCCGTCATTATTGGTAAACGAGACACCGTCCAAGCCAAGCTGTACCGAGTTGCTGCCCAACTGTTGCGAGATCTCGTCGGTGCCCAACGTACCAACCCGAGTCCGAATAAACACGTTGTAGATACCGGGCGTTTCAAATTGGATGTCATAATCTGCTCGAGGTCCATTGAGGGCAAGCCCGAGATTGAGGCTGCTGTTTCGTTGAGCGATTAAACCGAGGTCCCCGGAGGCGGCTTCTTCGACGGGCTCGCTACCACCGACGTCGTCATCGATCAACAGATTCCACGATCGACCGATTGCAGAACCAACTCCGCCTGAGCGATCGGTGAATGTCTCCGCCTCGATTACGACTTTCCCAGCAGATTCTTGGTAGACAATCTCACCAGAAGGGTCGGGAAGAATCTCTGGTCGAATGGGCGTTGTGATCGAGTTAAAGGTTGTGTCCAGATCGGTCAGGACCTGCACCAAATCGTACTCGTTAAAACCGTCGGGGTTATCAAAGCGAATATCGTTTGCCGTGGTGATGTTGCCACTAGGAAGTTTGTCTTCGAAGATAAACTTGAACGCGAGATTGCGGTTGCCAGGCCCCTCGGACG